>USPF01000117.1 GCA_900556555.1 uncultured Blautia sp. | reverse complement strand
CACGCTCTGCTTTGCAGACTTTCCGGCTTCGGTTTTTACCGCAATTTTGTGTTCCAGTTCTGCAAGCGAACCAACCTCATTATAGCTCTGTGCGGCGATCTTTAAATTCTCAATGGTAGCCCACCTTTGTAGTCCCGGACTGTTCTGAAATTTCTCGTCAGAGGTGTCAATAAGTCTGCGGGCAGAGTAGTCTTTTTTGGGGATAATTGCCTTTCGTTCCCGTTTTCTTTCAATGCGTTCCCTGATCCGTTCCTTTGTGTATTCCTTTCCTAAAGACTTCGCACTGCCACGCACAAAACGCTCTTTATCCAGAGGGCGGAATGAGATGTATTTGGCAGCTCCTTTTTCAAAAGTTTCCCCTTTGATTTCATAACCTTTGGCTCTCATCAGAAGCAGAAATTCTTCGTAAGTGGAAGCCGACTTGATGCAGAAATTGATGTCCTTTCTGATCTGCGTTTTCCATGCAGAACCGTTCTGCTCGGACTGCCATTCTTTGTATTTTCTGCCACGCTGTGCCCCCGGAATGATGATGGAAAGATTGTGTTCCTTACACAGTTCATCACTCAGTTTCCGGATGTGGTAATAGGACTGTTTGCAGTCGTGATATTTGTTATGTTCGATGTTATCAGCGGCGCAAAAAATGATGTGATTATGGACGTGTCCTTTATCAATATGGGTGGTAACAACATACGAATATTTTCCCTCTAAAAGTTTATCTGCAAGCTCCTTTCCAATGCGGTGCGCTTCTTCAAAACAAACCTCTCCCGGAGCAAAAGCTTGTATCAGATGATAGGCTTTGTTAGGACTGTTTTCCCGGCAGTGGTCGAGGGTATATTTGAAGTCATAAGCTGCGGTTTCTGGAGAACAGGCATAAGAGGAAACAAACATTTTTTCATCGGTCTTTTCGGGGTTGCAGATGTAGTCTATCGCTTTATCAACGGTTGCTTTGATAGCATGGATTTTTGTGTACGCCATACTTCATTCATCAACTCCTTTACTTCGTCCATATCTTCCTTATAAATGTTTCCGGTGCTGTTTACCCGCTTGGCAATCTGGTTCAGATTTGAGCTGATCCGTCCAAGCTCCGTATTGTAATTTCTAAGATAACTGTAATCCACGTCATAGACATAGCCATACAAAATGAGCTTGCGTAAGAAAGCGGACTTGCTTTTCATGCCTGATACTCTGAACTTCTCGTCCAGGATATACTGCTCCTCATCATCGAGATAAAATTGCACCGGATTGGTGCGTTTTCTGTTTGCCATTTCTTTAACTCCTTTCTGGTTTTGGGTACAAAAAAACTGCTGTAAAATGTTCGATGTTTTACAACAGTTTGTTTCAAAGTGTATTCGATTTTTGGATAAAGTTATCCAAGAAAAATTGTAGCAAAATTGCAGAAGAAGGTCAATGATTTTGCTGTGAAAAGTGGCTCAAAAAATATAAGAGGGTTAGGGATACTTCCCTATGGAAATTTCATCATGCGGACGGTAGGCAGGCATGGGGAATTTCGCCCATGTGTCCGGACATGGGCAGTGCTTGCTACTCTACCCTCGACACTCCCGGAGGGTGTGTTGGTTTGTGGAGTTTTTGTGCCTTTATCATGATTCTCGACTTTTAACTTGCTTTTTGATATAATAAAAACACACAAGGCATAGGAGGAAAAACAGAAATGTTAAGACCGAAAGAAGTTGTTCAGTTATGGGTAGATGCATTCAATAAACATGATGTGGAAGCAATTACAGCCCTTTATCATGAAAATGCGACGAATCACCAAGTAGCGAATGAGCCAGTAGTAGGCATTGAAGCAATCCGTACCATGTTCACAGCCGAATTTTCAACATCGGATATGACAGCTATCGTAGAAAATATTTTTGAGGATGGGCAATGGGCAATCCTTGAATGGCGAGATCCATTGGGGTTACGGGGGTGTGGTTTTTTTCAGGTAGTGAATGGGAAAATTTTATTCCAGCGAGGCTATTGGGATAAGCTCTCATTTTTGAAACAGCACAATCTTCCAATAGAGTAAATATGACATTTTAGGAGAAAATATGGAATACCGGACATTGGAAAATACAGATTTCG
>USPF01000116.1 GCA_900556555.1 uncultured Blautia sp. | reverse complement strand
AACGGGAGAAGTATCTTGCATATTATGAAGAAATAATTTCGGATATGATCGAAAATGGAGTTTCGGAAGAAGAGGCGGTTGCACATCAGGGAGAGACAAAGAGAATCGCAGAAGAAATTTTGCGGGAAAATGCAGTTAAAAGAGAGTCTAAAATTGGCTGGATAGGTACTGTTTTAATTATTTTGACCCTGTTGTGCGGAATGGTGTCCGGATATTTGATATATCAGGAATATCGTATAAAGTCGGGAATTGAAAAACTGCAGGGAGAGGTGGCAAACGAAACAATCAGCCTCATTGGAGGTGCAGATGAACCGACCCGTGTATTTCTGGCAGGGAAAATCACCTTTTCAGTGCGCCCTGATATTTTGTTTGTGATCACACTTCTTTTACTTGCAGCTACAGCCTTTTATTTCATGCGAAAAATAAAGAAAAATAAAAAGAAAGAATAAATTTATCTGAAAATATTGAATTTAGAGCCTAAAAGAGCTACAATTATACTATAAAAAGAGGAAGGAGTGTATGATCATGACGGAAGCATTGATGGGAACATGTATTTTAGCAGTTACAACGATTATATTTGTTTGGGTATGTTCAGAGTATCAGATTTATAATAATGAACATTCAGTAGAGGAAAAGTTAAATGCCACACGGTTGTCAGATTGGCTGGCAGCACAGAGAACTCGATTCTGGCTGGCAGTGGATGACTCCAGAGAGTATTCGCAGGAAGTGCTGAAGTCAGAAAATAAGACACTGCTTCAGAACTGGATCATCCGACATCATGAAAGACAGGAGATTCCAAGTGAAAAGAAAAGAGAGCATCATATGATACAAAGTCAGAGAACCTATCGGATGCGTGGAAACTTGTAAAAGGATCAGAGATACTTAGGGATGTCAGTTACGACATCTGCAAATGAAAAATGTTAATTCTTTATGAAGTCACGAATTTTGAATTGACATATTTTCATATGACAGGTAATATAATATTAAAGACAGGCAACTTGAGTGTCTGCCAAGCGGAAAAGTAAGGTGTTGTGCCAGAGAGCAGTACCTTATGAGCTTTATAAGGGTTTTACATTTACCACAATCTGGCTAGAGGTTAACCCTCGAAAGAAAATGTTAGAAAGGCTCTGCTTATGCAGAGCCTTTTTTAACTTTAATATCCACAAGATTTCAGAACCATATCCATCGTTTCCGCTGTCTGTATAGAGAACTCGGCGCTGACATGTGGTGTTTCTCCATTTAAAATGCAGTTTCCGAGTTGTTCCACTTCCAACATATAATTATTTGGAATATCCATGAAGAAAGCAGTTCTCTTTTCCCCTTCGATCAGATACCATTTCTGAGTTCCCTCGGCATTGAAGGAAACGGGAACCTCTAAAATTCCTTTTGTACCGTAGATAAAAGAGCGGTCTCCGCGCTGGTGCGGGAACATGGCGCAGGAAAATACGGCTCGTTTGTTTCCAGGATACAGGAGCTGTCCGCAAGTCATATCATCAATATGTTCCTCTGTAAAATGAGAGACAGCTTTCGCAGAAATCGGGACTTCACCGAACAGATATGATGCGAACGTAATGTTATAGCAGCCCAGATCGTAGACAGAACCGCCTAAAGTTTCCCGGTGAATGCGGATATTGTCTTCATATCCCGGGGTATAAAACGTGGACTCTATAAAATTCACTTCTCCGATCAATCCTTCCTCGATCTGGAGTTTTAATTTCTGCATCAATGGAGAGTGCAGGTAGGCAAAAGCTTCCATCAGGATCACCCCGGCATCTTTGCATGCCTGGAACATTTCCCTGGTATCTTTGGCAGAACCGCTCATCGGTTTCTCGCAGAGAATGTGTTTTTTGTGAGCGGCTGCCTTTAAGACCCATTCTTTGTGCAGGTGATTCGGCAGAGGAATATAAACTGCTTCTACTTCAGGGTCCTCTAATAATTCGTCATAGCTTCCGTAGGCTTTTTTAAAATGAAACCGGTTTTGAAATTCTTTTGCTTTTTCCAGGCTACGGCCGGCAATTGCGTATAATTCGCAGTTTTTGGTATTCTGCATTCCCGGGATTGTCTGTCCCTCTGCGATGTGGGCAGTACCGAGAACGCCCCAGCGTATTTTTCTCATAAAAGTTGATCTCCTTCCAGTGACATCCGAAAATCGGGTGATTTGTTAGGGTTATCATAACACATTCTGATGGAAAGAAGAAAGAAAATAAAGGAAAAAATCCTTGCAATTCCAAACTCATGCACGTATAATAGATTCGTATGGAGAACGGACAGATATGGAGAGTTCCATGCAAATATTTAACGCAGCAAAAGCTGCATTATTGATTAAGTTAAAAGCTTAAATTTTATAAGTTGGTTACTTTAT
>USPF01000115.1 GCA_900556555.1 uncultured Blautia sp. | reverse complement strand
CAGAAGAAGAATTAGCAGTTAAATGTGGATACTGGCATAACTTCCGCTTCAATCCAGCAGCAGAAAACAAATTCTCACTGGATTCCAAAGCACCATCAGAAGAAGGATACCAGGAATTCTTAAACGGCGAAGTTCGTTACAACTCTCTGCAGCGCTCTAACCCAGAGAAAGCAGCTAGACTGTTCGCTAAGAACGAAGCTGAAGCTAAAGCTAGATATGAATATCTGAACAAACTGGTTACTCTGTACGGAAAAACTGAATAATTCAGATTCTTATATCCATTAAGATAATAGAGGACTCCTGTACTTGGCATAAGCCTTGTACAGGAGTCTTTTTCTGTCAAATTACGGAGATTTAACAGAAATCATCTTTCGTCTTGTATTGTTTTATGGTATTATTATGATAATCAAAGTATTACATAACAGGAGGAGAAAAGATGCCTGCATTTTATGCACACAGCCGTTTTGGTGCCAAAGTGGCAGAACAGATGAAGGGGGAATTGAGAGAAATTATCCGAAAGCATTATCGGCAATTTGAAATAGGACTTCAGGGTCCGGATTTGTATTTTTTTTATAGAGCTTATGGGAGCAATCCTGTATCAAAATATGGAATTTATTTACATGGGATTTCTGCCAGGCCTTTTCTGGAGCATGGTCTGGAGGTGGTTCGCAAAATAGGAAGAGAGAGCAGGGAATATGCGTATCTTCTGGGATTTCTCTGTCATTTTGTGTTAGACAGTGAGTGTCATCCCTATGTATCAGAAATGATGGAAAAAACAGGTGTGGCACACATGGAAATTGAAGAAGAATATGAGAAATTACTGCTTCGCATGGATGGTAGAAATCCATTTACGTTTCCTATCGCAGACAGAGTACCTACAGACAAAACGACTGCAAAAGTGATTGCAAAATTCTATCAGCCCATGGAAAGCCGCACAGTAAGAAAATCTTTGAAGTGGCTGAAATTTGTGAAAAATCTCTTTACAGAGGATTCACAGTGGAAACAAAACGTGATTAACCGAATCATGAAAGCAGTTGGGAAATATGAACAATATAAAGGGGTTATGAATCAGTTGGAGGATAACCAGGAGTGCCTGGAGAGTAACGAGGGGCTTTTAGAAAAAAGCATTCAGGCAGAGCATGTTGCGGTGCAGATGCTGTATCAGTTTGATGAATGCCTGAGAAGCAGAGAACCTTTGCCGAAGCGTTTTGACCGTACCTTTGAATAAAAAGGAGAAGAAGAAAATGGAAAAGATGAAACTGACAAAATTAGAAAAGTTCTGGATTTTATATGATGTGGGAAATTCGGCCTTTATTATGCTGGTATCCACGATTATTCCGATTTACTTTAATTTTTTGGCAAAAGAGGCTGGTATTTCCGAAGTGGATTATCTTGCATATTGGGGATATGCAGCATCAGCAGCCACCATTCTTGTGGCTTTCATAGGTCCAATCATGGGAACCATGGCTGACACAAGAAATTTTAAAAAGCCCATGTTTGCCATTACCATGATGGTCGGTGTGATTGGCTGTGCTATGCTGTCTGTACCAAAATCCTGGCTGGCATTCCTGATTGTCTTTGTGATTGCAAAAGTAGGATACAACGCAAGCGTAATTTTCTATGACTCTATGCTGGTGGACATAACCACTCAGGATAGAATGGATACAGTGTCATCCCACGGATATGCCTGGGGTTATATTGGAAGCTGTATTCCATTTGTGATTTCCCTGGTGTTTGTATTGATGTACAAAAGTATAGGAATCACTATGGGAATGGGAATGACCATTGCATTTATCCTAAATGCAGCCTGGTGGCTTTTGGTAACACTTCCTCTGCTTCGGAATTATAAACAAAAGTATTATGTGGACATGCCGGAGCATCCGGTGAGAAGCAGTTTTCAAAGACTTGGAAAAACTTTAGGTGCGATTAAAAAAGAAAAGCATATTTTTATCTATCTATTAGCTTTCTTTTTCTTTATTGACGGGGTATATACTATTATTTCCATGGCAACAGCCTATGGAAGTGCCCTGGGATTAGACAGCACAGGATTGTTGCTTGCACTTTTGGTAACACAGATTGTTGCTTTTCCCTGTGCACTGCTGTTTTCCAGATTATCTAAGAAGTATGAGACGGGATTTTTAATCAAAATCTGTATTCTTGCCTACACAGGGATTGCCATTTTCGCGATTCAGTTAGATAAACAGTGGGAATTCTGGTTCCTGGCTGTGATGGTGGGAATGTTCCAGGGAGCCATTCAGGCGTTATCCCGTTCCTATTTTGCAAAAATTATTCCGGCTGAGAAATCAGGAGAATACTTCGGAATCTATGATATCTGCGGAAAAGGTGCTTCCTTTATGGGAACCACGCTGGTGGGCGTGGTTGCTCAGATGACCAATGTGGCAAATGCAGGTGTTGCTATTATTTCCGTAATGTTTATCATTGGTTTCCTGCTTTTCTG
>USPF01000114.1 GCA_900556555.1 uncultured Blautia sp. | reverse complement strand
AAAGATCTTTTAAAATGGTGTTTGAACATATCATATTCCCCCTTCTGATATGAAATCATTTATATCCTGACAGTAGCATATACCTCCAATGTTTCTGAAAGTGTACAGGCAATGATCTTTCTGGAAAATAAATCCATAATACTGGTCAGATAGACAAATCCGTCTATTGTCCAGATGTAGGTGATATCCGAACACCAAACAGCATTCGGGCGATCAGGATGAAACTGTTCATCAAGGATATTTTCTAATTCTGTGCTGAAATCAGAATCTTTTGTGGTGATCGTCCATGGTTTGCTCCATTGGGCGCGGATTCCCATTGGGTGCATATAGGTGCCAACCGTTCTTTCCGAAATAACTTCACCGGTTTTATGCAGCTCTACAGTGATTTTCGGAGCACCATAGTTCTGCTTAGAATCATCATAAATATCCTATATTTTGGTTTTTACAGTTTCACGACGTTTTTCTGTATCAGAAGGCACGCGGTGGAGCCATGCATGATATCCTGAACGAGAGACACCTAAAAATTTCAACATTCCGGAGACGGAAACCCGGCGTCCAGCATTCTTGGCAGCTTCCGTCTTCTCAGAAACTTCGAGATAAATGGCTTCTGTCATTTTCCCAGAATGTTGATGGCTTTTTTTAATACATCAAGCGCATCTTGGGCGTCACGTAATTCACGTCTGAGACGAGCGATTTCTTTCTGTTCATCAGAAGCATAATTACCGGAACCACGAACAGAGATATCGCCAGATTCCCGGAAATCTTTCAGCCACTTTGTTAAAGTGCTGTATCCGATTCCGAGATTTTCCGCACATCCACGTACACCTAAATCCTTATGATCTTCGTAGTACTGGATTGCATCAAGTTTAAACTGTTTGTCATGTTGTCTTGCCATATGAGATCCTCCTTCAGCATGTCTCTATTGTACCATGCTTATGTGTATTTTGGGATTTCTCTTTTGGCTTGTACTATTTATATTCTAACTCCTGACGATGATTCAGAATATAAGTGGATTTATAGGAAGCATAAAAAGGATTTGGTGTGGATGCAATATTTACATCGGATGATATAGTACCGCTGGGTTTAATGCTGCAGGAATGTTTTTACGACAGGTTCTGCTTCGGAGAGGGATTCCATTTTAGTTGAAAGAGCGGAAGATTGCAGAATGAATCAATAAAGATGTAGAAAAATTACAGAAAATCTTAAAAAATTCCCATAGATTTTGTTTGAAATATACTACTATGTTTATAGCAATATGTGGGATAGAAATACACAAGGAGGTATTTACTCTGGATTCTGCGACATGTGCGGCATGTACTTACATGATGGGCGCAGCAAATGAAGCGAAAAAGACATTTGGTGATGCGATTGATATGGTAGAGTATAAATTTACGCTCAAAGAGAATATCGCAAGATGTAAAAAGATGGGCGTTCCGAATCTGCCGTCCATGTACATCAATGGTGAATTGAAATTCCGTTCTCTGGTACCATCTAAAGAAGAATTGGAAGGCGCGATCCGTGCGGCAATGAAATAATGAGTAGACTGTATTTGATCACCGGGTTTCTGGGTGCAGGAAAGACAACATTTTTAAAACAGTTTATGAAACAATTCTCTTCGGAACGGATGCATATTATTGTGAACGAGTTTGGAAAAGAGGGCATTGATGGAGAACTGCTTTCGGAGCTGGGGATTGCACTGGACGAGATCAACAATGGCTCGATCTTTTGCTCGTGCAGGCTGGATAAATTTGAGAATGTATTGCAGCAGGTATTACAGGAGAAGCCGGATGTGATTATAGTAGAAGCATCAGGGCTCTCCGATCCCACAAATGTTAAGAAAATATTGAATCAGAGGGAAAAATTTCCAGGATTGGAATGTATGGGATGCGTCTGCCTGCTGGATGCACGGCAATTTCCGAAAGTGTATGAAACGGCAGTTGTAGTAAAAAAACAGATTCAGGTATCAGATCTGCTGCTTCTGAACAAGAAGGATCTTGTAAAAACAGAAGAGATAGAGCAGATTCAAAAGATTCTGAAGGCCCATCGACCGGATTTGCCGTTGCATATGACATCATATGGCATGATGGAAGAGAGGTGGCTGCAGGAGATGCAAAAGCCAAATCTGGAAACAGAAGAACAGCTGTTGCAAACTGCAGATGTGACTTTGCGAAAATATCTTCTGCACATTCAAGAAGAGATAAAATTAGAAACACTTTCTCATTTTCTGAATATGCTTTTAGTGGATACATTTCGAATCAAGGGCTTTGTATATCTGGAAGACACGTGGTATCTGGTCAATGCTGTAGGAAATATGTTGTATATCGAACCGTGTAGTGAGAAAAAAGAAACGCAGAAAAATATACTGGTTATTTTATCAGGATATGGACTGCCAACGAAGAAAGCAATCAGGAAAGCAATGGAATGGTATCCGGAGGTTGTTTTAAAAATTGAATAAGGGGAATTCACCAAATCACCACTTTACCTTAAAAAAGTACTTGACAAATCCTAAATAGG
>USPF01000113.1 GCA_900556555.1 uncultured Blautia sp. | reverse complement strand
CTCCAAAGCAACAGATTTTTATATTTAATCTGTCTACTTTAGAGGTATCATATCATAAACCGTGTTTCCGGTTGTTTTTTTGACAAGAATCATAGATTCTGATAAAATTTGGTATATCCGGTGCGTATTCCATCCGGAAGATCAGACAAGAGAAGGGGAAAGAAATATGTATGAAATTATGAGTTCTGATGAGGCAATCCGTCTGATTCGGGATGGAGATTGTATCTGTGTAAATTCGTTTGTTGGAATTGAGAGTCCGGTGGAATTGCACGAGGCACTTTACAGGAGATATCAGAGAATGCAGTCACCGAGGCACCTGACGGTGGTGTCCAGTGCTGGATTTGGTGTCTGGGATGAGGAGAGAAATGCAGAAGGGTATATCCGCGAGGGTGCGGTAGACCGGCTGATCTGTGGTCATTTCGGTGCCATGTTAAGTACTAAGAAGCTGGTGCTGGAGGACCGGTTTGAAGCGTATAATCTGCCTCTTGGCTGTATTTCTCATGCCATCCGTGCTCAGGCTGGAGGGCTCCCGGGAGCACTCTCTAAAGTAGGACTTGATATTTTTGTTGACCCTAGAAAGGAAGGTCCTGGCATTAACCGGCTTTCTATTGATAATTCCCTGGTGAAATATGTGGAAGTTGACGGAGAGGAATTTCTTTATTATAAGCTTCCAAAGATTACCGTGGCATTGATCAAGGGAACCGCAGCGGACAGAAAGGGCAATATTTCTTTTGATAATATGTTCATGTCAGGGGATGCTTTGTCTATCTGCCAGGCAGTGAAGGCGAATCACGGAAAGGTAATCGTGCAGGTAGACCAGCTTGTAAACACCCCGTCAAGACCAAGAAATGCCATTATCCCGGGATGTCTGGTAGATGCCATTGTGGTGACAGAGCCAGAGGAACGGAATGAAGCCTATACCGCTTTGACAGGAAGCTTTGAGATTCCCTATGAGGAGTGGGGAGAGTGGAACGAGAAGATAGACACGGCTTCCGCCAAACCATTAAAAAACAGTGCTGCTGGAAATATTATCGGCAGAAGAGCTGCCAAGGAGCTCCGGGTAGATGATATTGTAAACATTGGTATTGGGATTCCGGAGATGGTGTCCAAGCATGCGAAAAAGAACGGAATGCTGGACATGGTTACCCTTACTGTTGAGTCTGGAGGGATTGGAGGCTTTCCGGTTTCCGGAGAGGCTTTTGGTGCCATGATCGGTGCAGCATCTGTTTATGATATGGCGAACCAGTTTGATCTTTATAACAACGGCGGGCTGGATATCTGCTTTATGGGGGCTCTTGAAGTGGATAAAGAGGGAAATGTCAATGCACACCGCAGTGATGGTGCATTTGCAGGGATTGGAGGTTTTGCTAATATTACGGCAAAAACCCCTACAGTAGTATTTTGTATGACATTTAACACTAAGGGCCTGGAAGTCACACAGAAGAAAGGTGTAGTAAGCATTCAGAGAGAGGGCAGTGTTCCGAAGTTTGTGGAACAGGTAAGAAGTGTGAGCTTTTCTGCAAAACGTGCCATTGCCAATGGGCAGAAGGTGCTCTATGTGACGGAGCGGTGTGTGTTCAGGCTGACACCGAAAGGATTGAAGCTAATAGAGGCTTATCCGGGTGTGGATGTGCAGAAGGATATTATTGACCGGATGCCATTTGAAATAGAAGTATAAAAAATAAAAAAAACTGTTGACAAGCTTACATACTTGTGCTATGTTATCAGAGGAATAGCTGCCGAAGACAGCAGGTGCCGTAAGGCATAAGGTTCAAAACGCCTGCCGAGGAAGAGTTTTTTCTTAAATCTGAGATTCACAGCCGCAAGGTATGGGATTGAAGAAATACAAGATTGACTTAAACCTCTTTGTCTTTGACAAAGAGGTTTTCTTAATTTTGAGCAGCGCAGCCTAAAAAAATAAGGAGGTGCAGATTCATGGCAAAAGTAGAACTTAAAAAACCTGTAGTAGAAGAGATTGCTAACAGCATTAAAGGTGCAGCAGCAGTAGTTTTAGTAAACTACAAAGGCATCAGTGTTGAGCAGGATACTCAGATGCGTAAGGAATTAAGAGAAGCTGGAGTTACTTACAAAGTTTACAAAAACACAATGATGAACTTTGCATTCAAAGGAACACCATGCGAAGAATTATGCCAGCATTTAGAAGGAACAAACGCTTTAGCTGTATGTGAAAGTGACGCAACAGCACCAGCAAGAATCCTTGCTAAATACGCAAAAGCAGTTCCTACACTGGAACTGGTAGCAGGTGTTGTAGAAGACACTTACTACGACAAGGCAGGAGTTACAGCTCTTTCCCAGATTCCTTCCAGAGAAGAACTTCTTGGAAAATTGCTTGGAAGTATCCAGTCTCCTATCACAAACTTTGCTCGTGTGCTTAATCAGATTGCTGAACAGCAGCAGGCTGAATAAGAAACATCAGTAAAACAAAAGTACCCACAAGGGTAAAAAACAAAAATGAAAATTATAATAATAATTGGAGGTAAATTATAATGGCAAAATTAACAACAGCTGAATTTATTGAAGCTATCAAAGAATTATCCG
>USPF01000112.1 GCA_900556555.1 uncultured Blautia sp. | reverse complement strand
GACAAAAAACCAGTTGCAGGTGCTACAGTTGCTGTTGGTGGAAAGAGCACAACAACAGGCGAAGACGGTACTTGGACACTGGAAGGTATTGAATCAGGTGAAGTTGAAATTGTAGTAACAAAAGAAGGCTACAAGAGTACAACAACAACTGCAACAATTGAAAAAGAAGACAAAGTAATTGACGATATTACTTTATCTACAGGTGATGCTGTAGATTTCGAAGATGCAGCAGATGAAAGTATTTCTTCCGATGAAATGAAAGTGGCAATTGACAGTAAATTCCCACGAGTAGCAGGATATGAAATTTTAAAAGGTAACGGAGCCGGCAAGAAAATGTATGGCCAGACTGAAAAGCTGGATACTATCGTGCTTAACCAGACATCTGCAAATGATTCTACAGGTATTGCGATAAAACCAGAAGTTACTTCTAAAAAAGAAGGCACAAACAAGATGGTTTACACAATGAAGTTAGATGATGAGAACAACAATATTCATGCAACGATTAAAGCAGAACTGGTAGTAGAGAAAAATACACTTGCTTTCAATATTAAATCTGTAGAAAGAGAAGAAGGCTCTGAATTAGTAAAAACAATCAATATTCCAAACCAGAATCTGGTATCTGTAAGAACTTCACAGGCAGGTGCAAGATTTGACGGTGCGAATATGTCAAATAATACAAAACAAAGTGGAGATACACATCAGGATGTTGCTTCCATGGGAACTGGTAAAACCGGTTATATGTATGCATTTGTATCTAATTCTGATTTAAGTGCAGGTCTTTGGAGTAACTCTGAAAACAATGTAAACCGTGACTGGCAGCGTGTTGTAGCTAATACAGCAGCAAAAGAAGGATATCGTGAAACAGGTTTGAGCAGTAACTACTGGACATGGCAAAAAGGTGAAGGCTATAGAGTAGAAGATGAAGCTTATGAACTTCCTTCCACAAAGATTGCAATTACAGCAGATGAAAACAGCGATGAAAAAGTAGACTGGCAGGATGGTGCTATTGCTTACCGTGATATTATGAACAATCCAAAGGGAAGTGAATTAGTACCTGACAGAGCTGCACTTCGTATCGCAATGAACTTCTCCAGCCAGGCACAGAACCCATTCCTGATGACTCTGGATAATGTTAAGAAAGTATACTTAAATACAGATGGTCTGGGACAGAGCGTTCTGTTAAAAGGTTACGGAAGTGAAGGACATGACTCCGGACACTTGAATTACGCTGATATCGGTACCAGAATCGGTGGCGCAGAAGATATGACAACTCTTATGAAAGAGGGTGCAAAATACGGAGCTACCTTTGGTATTCACGTAAATGCCAGTGAAACTTATCCGGAATCTATTTACTTCGAAGAAGATAGATTGATGAAAGGTTCCAATGGAAAATATTCTTATGGTTGGAACTGGCTGGATCAGGGTATCAACATCAATGCTGATTACGATTTAAGACATGGTCGTGAAGAACGTTTCTTAGACTTAAAGAAAAAATTGGACGCAGCAGACCCGGATGGAAAGAATGACCTTGACTTTATCTACGTAGACGTATGGGGCAATGGTCAGTCCGGTGATAATGGTACATGGGCAAGCCGTCAGCTTGCAAAAGAAATCACAGAAACATGTGATTGGAGATTAGCAGGTGAGTGGGGCCATGCAAATGAGTATGATTCTACATTCCAGCACTGGGCAGCCGACCTTACTTATGGTGGAGCAGCAAATAAAGGTATCAACAGTGCAATCACAAGATTTATCCGTAACCATCAGAAAGATTCATGGGTTGGTGATTATCCAAGCTATGGTGGAGCAGCAGTTAATCCACTTCTTGGTGGATACGATATGAAAGACTTCGAAGGATGGCAGGGAAGAAATGACTATAAGGGATACATTGAAAACCTCTTTGATGATGATGTATCTACAAAATTCCTTCAGCATTACGAAGTTATGCAATGGGTAGACGGAGAGGCTACTATGGTTGCAGGTTCTGCATGGACTCCTGAAATGAAGGTTGTTCTTCAGGATAAAGAAAGAAAACAGACTGTTACAGTAGAAAGACAGTCCAATAATGGAAGCGATGCCGGTTATAGCTTGAGAACCATGAAGTTTGATGACGGAAATGGTGAAAGAGTTATCATGGATGGTGAAAAATACTTAATTCCATGGTACTGGGATGCAAATGGTAAATCTTTAGGTGATAACTACAAACTGTATCACTGGAATCAGGCAGGAGGAACTTCTACATGGACATTACCTGCAGATTGGTCTAATGCTAAGATTTACGAACTTACAGAAAATGGTAAGAAAGAAGTAACAAATGCAACTGTATCTGATGGTCAGATTACAATTGAAGCAACAGCTAGAACACCTTATGTTCTCTATAAGACAGAAGCTAAGAACCCAACAAATGAAGAGCTTGAATGGAGTAAAGGAACTCACCTTGTAGATACAGGATTTAACAGTGCTTCTTTGGAACATTGGAAAATTACAGGTGAAAAAGATGCTGCACAGATTATCCATAGTGCAGGCTTTAACCCAATGCTTCGTTTGAATAACCAGACAGATGAAGTGGCTCTGGAGCAGACAGCTACAGAACTTAAAAAAGGTAAACAGTATGTAGCTATGGTTGCAGTAGATAACAGAAGTGATGCAAAAGCTTATCTGGA
>USPF01000111.1 GCA_900556555.1 uncultured Blautia sp. | reverse complement strand
AGATGTATTATGCAAAGAGCAGACTGGCAAGAATGATCTACAAGATTCTCACAAATCTGAAAAAGAAAAGTGAGGATAAGGGAAAACCGGATTTGAATATCCTCTTCATTTATAATATGCCATTCCGCGGCATTGCAAAGATGACACATGGTGCCGTCAGTATGAAAATGGCAGAGGGTATGACAGAAGTGGTCAACGGACATTTCATGAAAGGAATGGGGAAGGTGATCAGAGGGTTCTTTGCAAACCGCAAAGCCAATAAAGAATATAAGAAAAAGCTGGAGGCCGGAAAATAGAAATGCGGAGAGCAAAAGGGAGAAAGCACAAAAAACTTTCTCCCTTTTTGTATCTAAGTATCCAGCGGGATCAGCACCTGCAGAGTAAACCAATGGTCTTTCGCATGAAGTGTCATGGAACCACCATATTTTTGAGCTGCGTGCTGGATACTTTTTAGTCCGTAGCCGTGATACCCGGCATTTTGCTTTGTTGTAGACGGAAGTTGATCCGATTTTAAATGAAGGATTGTATCTGTATAGTTTTCACATTGAATCATCAACAGCTGATTTTTTTGATACATGGACAGCGTGATCAGTCGTTTCTCTGGGTCATCAAATTGAGAGACACATTCAATGGCGTTGTCCAGTGCATTTCCAAAAATAGAACAGATATCTTTGACGTGCATGAAAGAGATCAGTTTGCCGTCTGCCATGCAGGTAAAAGTGATATGTTTTTGCATACAATAGGTACTTTTGGTTGTTAAAACCACATCCAGTACACTGTTTCCAGTATTGGTGAATGCTTCTTGTGTATGGATCGCCTCTTCCATTTCGGAGAGATATTGTTCCTTCTTTTTCGGGTCTTGTTCAGAACGGATGGCGATCATATAATGTTTCAGATCATGAAATTCTCTTCGCAGGAGTTCAATATTGTCAATCGAGAGACGATACTGGTCATACTGACGCTGCAGCAGGATGTTCATGGCCTGATTTTCGCTGCGCATTCGGAGTTCTTCTCTTTTTTCCTGCATGGAGAAAAGCATAACAAGTCCACCAAAATCTACCAGTGTACGGACATATAGAATCGAACTGGTAGCACTGGAAAACGGGGTGTTTGGCATAACAAAACTGATATTACTGATGGCAAATGCACCAAGAGCAATCAGAACGGCGCTGAGAAGTTCCTTCCCATTGATCTGAAGTCGTTCGTCTGTCGGAAAATGTCCTCGTTCCAGAAAATAGTATCCCACATAGATGCCTGTATACAGCACTGTCATTGTGACAACTGCAAAAGCCGGACTGAGCTTTCCATAGGTCAGCGTCCACCAGACATAGAGCTGCCAGTGAAGCGAAGCTGCAAATTCCGCAAGGACCAGTGCTTTTGCACAACAGAACCATGCATCCAGCCAGGTTGTATCACAGAGAAGATGCAGAAGTGCACACATTAAAAAGGCAGCTCCGATCATACAGGGAATCCAGAAGTAGATCGGAAGAGTTCCTGCAAATTCATGATAGGCAACAAAAACAATCAGGCTTCCTCCCAGGAAAAATGACAGTTTCAAGCCGGACATTTTTCGGCGCAGGAGGAAGATATATACCAGGCAGGCGCCCCATTCAGCCAATGCAGTATAAAGTCTGGGGGTATCCATCAAAGTGGTCAGATTCATCGGGTGACACCTCCCATATAGTCTGTCAGAGCCTCTAGAAAAGCTTTCTTTTTGGCGCGGCTGACAGGCAGTGTTGTGGAATCAGACAGGATCACATTGTTCTGTACAATGCCCGTTACATGCATCAAATGAATGAGATAGGCATTATGGCATTTGGAAAATCCCTTTTCATTCAGCAGCGCTTCGATCTTTTTCAAAGGTCCGGTTGTAAGAAAATCTCCTTTTTCTGTGTGGATGAGAACATGATGCCGCTGGCTTTCAATATAATAGATCTGACCAATATCCAGACGCATCTGACCGCCCTCTACTTCAATTGTCAGGTAATTTTTCTGTTGCTTCTGAGTTACTTTTTTAATTGCTTTTCCAAGAATCTGAGAAAAGGCAAGGTAAGATACCGGTTTGACCACATATCCAAGAGCATCCACAAGATATCCCTGTACGGCAAACGAAACGGTGGATGTAATAAAAATAAAAGACACGTCTTCGTCCAGTTTTCGGATTTTTTCTGCGGTCGTCATTCCATCAAGATGTTTCATTTGGATATCCATAAGAATGATGTCGTAGTCAGCTTTATAATCTGTGACGATATCCAGCCCGTCATGAAAGATGGAGGTATGGAAGGAAAGGGAATGCTGTTCCCCATATTGCTCCAGATATCCGGTGAGTGCCCGGATATAGGAATCGTCATCTTCAACAATTGCAATTCGGATCATAGAGTCTCCTTTTCTTTTCGTATCATAAAATTTGAAATCAGTTCTATTTTAGCGGAATCGGAATGAAAAAGCAATTCACAACAAAAGTTTGGCAAAACAAAAATGGACTGGTAGGTTGAAATTAAACAAAAAGACAAGTATAATAAAAATACTGAAAAACAAAGAAAAAGAGAGGTTTTTTAGTGAAGGAGGTAAATATGGCCGAGCAGTATCGTGGTATGGCAATTGGAATATTTGAACTGGACAGCGAATGTGCCTGTTTTGTGGCACTGGATGCGGCGGCAAAGGCAGCAGCAGTACAGATTCAGGGAG
>USPF01000110.1 GCA_900556555.1 uncultured Blautia sp. | reverse complement strand
TGATTTCTTTTACCTGTTCGGTGCAGAAAGTAATAAAGGAATCATAACACTCTTCGCATACCCTGGAATTTTTCTTACCATGAAATAACGCTTCCGCTGTTCCCTCTCCAAAGATATCGTCATACAACGTCCAAAACATTTCGCAATACTTCTTTGTAATTTCCGACAATTTCCCAGTTTTCTGTAATTCCTTTTCGATTCCTTCCAGTTTATCAAAGGCTTTTTCGTACCTCTCCTGGAAATCGGCATCTTCAAAGTCGACTTCCAATTCTACATCATTCCATTTCCAAAGGCTCATAGGCTCATCTCCTTATTTCAACCTGCGTCATATGCCCCTGTGGCAAATGTCGCTTTTTTGAAGTCTCCTTCTGCAAAAGCCACGTTTCCGATTTCGATTTCAGACACCGCTTTCAGTGCTCCACTGTAAATCAGTGCATCTGTTCCGTCTCCGTCAGAATCCGGGACTACTGCATAAGTACGTTTTGTTGCATGATATTTGTTTCCGGCGGAAGATTTCTTGAATAAATCCACCACCACAATATCGACATGTGTACTATTTCCAGTTAATTCCCCATCATGGATTTTTGTGATTTTCTCATGCACCGGGTTGTTAGAATACCGGTCAAAAGAATAGTCGATAGATGGAGCATATCCAACAACATCCGAAGTCTCTGTATCCATATCAACATACTGTCTGGAATACTCCTTCGGATTCTTTGAATTTGTCATGGAAGTAAACCCTGTCATCCTCTCAAAAGACGCTGGTCCTTCCGGTGCAGCCGTATCCATGTAAGCAACTCTCTGAGAACGTTTTACTAACACTTCTTTTTCTCCTGCCATAATTTAAACCTCCTGTCTATAAATCAAGCGGCATTCTATACGATATCTGGCCTTTTCTTCGTCCACATCGTATAGATAGCCGCTGTTTAATGTTTCTACTTTAATCGGGATTTTATTTTCTCCCAATTCCGGCAGTATTCCTGCCATATCCTGTGTTTCCAGCCATTCTTCAAAATCTTGATAGAATCCGCTGTTTTCGATATTAATCCTGGCATCCTGGTCATATTCTTCTCGGCTGGTAAAGGCAAACTGAAATTGCTTCTTTGTGCCACCATCCGTATATCTTTGCAGAACCGGGTCACAGGGAAGTGGGTCTATAGAATATTCCATGCCAGTTCCCAGATAATCTACATTCACTCTCCAATCAGAAAGAAAAGGACAGGTAAGAATATAATCCCGGATGCTATTAATGAGATTTGACATACCGTGCAGCTCCTTTCAGAATAGAATCTTTGTGCCGGTTCTTCATCCGCTCAAACCAATATGATTTTTCTTTGTGCTCATAGTATTGCCGGCGGGCATATGGGGCAATCTGATTAATTTCCCCAGAGCCGATTACGGTACCAAGTGTAGCAGATTTAATCAATACACCTGTTCTTCTTGGTGTCTCTGGATTCATGCGGCGGATGCATTCGGAATCCACAAATTCCTGTGCATTAGCAAAACCATTTTCATAATTTGGTTTGAACCCGGGATTCCAGTCAAGTCTTGCAATTGTTCTACCCTTCAGATTCCCTTTAGTAACTGTATAGGTCGATATTGCCCCTCTCGGTGTCTCAACTACAAACTTCTTCCCTTTTCCCATTACACTCCCACCACCTTTATGTGCGGATTTCCTCCAAAGGTATTGTAATTTACAGATGTAATTCTTGCTTTTTCTAGTCCTTCCAAGTCTTTCACAGTCTGCATCTTTACTCTGCATATCCCTTTCACAACATAATCGTCTTTTTCAAGTGCGATATTGGTATTTGGAATACGAATGGTACATACATCTGCATTCTTCCTTCCATCTGTGGTAACGGTAGACTGCTCCTTTTTAAACCACCATGCCTCAGGGATATAAGTCATTTTCCAGTTATCTAATCTGTCCTTCGGATCATATACCCGGTGGAAAATTGTAATATCTGTATTCGTCAGCATCCTGCATCAACTCCAAAATCCATCATTCCTGTGTGGCCGAGATACACATAAGCAATCTCATATAATTTTCCATCCTGCTCCTGATCTGTTTCATAGCTAACAGAATAGCCATCTGTGCTCTCAGATGCTTTCCCTTGCCTTTTCTCCTGCAAGAGAAGGAATTCTGCCATTTCACATACTGCACACTTTGCCTGGTTCTCCCATGGCTCCCCTTCCCAATTATTGGGAAGGTTGCCAAAGGTAAAATGCTTTAGTCTCTGGTATGCCTTTTGAGAAATCCTTTTCCAGTCTCTTTCAGAGAAATTCGTGCCACCATAGGAATCTACATAAAATTCATACCCTACCTGCATAATTTTCTCCTTATTCTGCTACTGTGTGAACGTAAATGCCGTCTTTCTTGTTGTCGTATGCTTCTACGATACCAACGGTTCTGTATCCGAATTTCCAAGCATCTGCATCCTGGTTCGCTTCTGGAGTAATAATTTTTGTAACCGTGTGTTTCTGGTACTGAATAGCAGTCTGTTTATCTACAATCATAAAATTGATTGCTTTACCTGCTACATTTTTCTTAAATCCACCTTCACCATTGGCATTCAGGTCGACTTTGGAATAAAATCTTCCTTCCGGCACCTTAACAATACCAGCAAATCCTTCGATTGCTTTCTTAGAAGCTGTAGTATCTAAATCCTCAATCATTCCGAGTACGGTCGGATTAATAAACAGATAACAGGTGGCAAGG
>USPF01000109.1 GCA_900556555.1 uncultured Blautia sp. | reverse complement strand
GAGAAGGTGTGCTTATGAATGAGCAGTTGCTAAAAATGAATGGTTTATCTGTGAAAATTTTAGATATGTTATCATATGAATCACACTTGGGAATGGGATATGAATTTACAACAGAAAATATACAGACATATCTCAATGATGTAGCAGGCGTTCGAATAGTTTGTGCGTTTATTGACGATATTTATATGATATCAGATTTGATTACCCAACAGGATGATATTAAAGTTATTGAAATAAAAGATTATATAAAAAATCCAAAATCGAATGGTTATCGAAGCTATCATATGATTGTTGAAATACCAGTATTTTTTGCTAAGGGTAAAACACCTATGCGTGTAGAATTACAGATTCGAACCAATGGTATGGATTTTTGGGCAACATTGGAACATCAACTTCGCTATAAAAAAGGAATTGAAGAAATGCCTGGCTATGATGAGATAAGTGAAGAATTACTTCATTCTGCAAGAGCTATCATTGAAGCAGATAATGAAATGCAGAGAATAAAAGACAAAATTGGTATGTTACACGAAATTTAGGGAGAAAACTGAGCAAGTAGGAAGGTGGAATATATATGAAACAAGATACTTTAGAGGGCAAAGCAAAAACAAAAAATGGGGTAAAACGGCTGTGTTTTTCCATAATCTGCATTCTTCTGGAAGTGATTTTTATTATTACTATCGTAACACGCTTGAATGAATATGCAGAAATCATAAATTTATTTACAAGGATTTTGAGTGGGATCTTGGTTTTGGGATTGTACGCATCAAATAAGACATCCTCTATGAAAATGCCTTGGGTCATCTTAATTCTAATTTTCCCAATTATGGGTGTAGGCCTGTATTTGTTGATTGGTTTGAATGGTGGCACACATAAAATGCGTGAGCGATATGCAGAAATTGATAGCAAATTGTTACCAATGCTCCCGGACAGTCAGGAGTGTTTGAGCAGAATAAAAGAAACAATTCCGAAAGCAGGAAATATAGCAAGTTACATACAAAGAAATTCGCAGTATCCAATCTATCAGAATACGGATATTGTGTATTTTGATGAAGCAGTGAAAGGATTAGAGGCACAGCTTAAGGATTTGGAGAAAGCACAGAAGTTTATCTTTATGGAATATCATGCGATAGAAGACGCTGAAGCATGGCATAAGATTCAAGATGTTCTGGAAGAGCGAGTAAAAGCAGGTGTGGAAGTTAGAGTATTCTACGATGATATGGGTTCTATAGGCTTTATTAACACAGATTTTGTGAAAAAGATGGAGGCAATAGGAATTCATTGCCGTGTATTCAATCCGTTTATGCCAGGTTTAAATCTGTTTTTGAACAATCGTGATCATAGAAAAATAACAGTTATTGATGGAAAAGTCGGATTTACAGGTGGATATAATCTAGCAAACGAATATTTTAATTACACACACCCGTATGGACAGTGGAAAGATACAGGTATTCGTTTAGAAGGAGATGCTGTTCAGTCGCTTACGGTGACATTTTTGGAAATGTGGAATGCAGTAAGTGATAAGGATGCTAATGATTCTGATTTTAGTAAATACCTTTTCCACTATGATTATGCGGCACAGCAAACTGGGTTTGTTCAACCTTATGCAGACAGCCCTATGGATAATGAGCAAGTAGGAGAAGAAGTTTATATCAGTATGATAAATAAAGCTGAAAAATATTGTTGGTTTATGACTCCATATCTAATCATAACAGATGAAATGACGCATGCGTTATGTCTGGCTGCTAAGCGAGGGGTAGACGTAAGAATTATCACACCTGGTATCCCTGATAAAAAATTCATTTATAATATAACTCGTTCTTTTTATCATGGATTGGTTAAACATGGTGTTCGTGTTTATGAGTGGACTCCTGGTTTCTGTCATGCAAAAATGAGTGTGGCAGATGACTGTATGGCAACTTGTGGAACAATTAATCTGGATTATCGAAGTTTATATCACCATTTTGAAAACGGCTGTTTTATGGCAGATTGTCAGGCAGTTGTGGAAATAAAAAATGATCTGATAAGAACGATGGGAGAATGTCGTGATGTGACAGACCAATATCAAACCGGACGAAGTGCATATTTGCGACTGGGACAATTATTTATGAGATTATTTGCTGGATTGCTATAAGAATCTGATGAAACGACCTTTCAAAAAACAGTTGATTTAGAAGTTAACTGTTTTTGAAAGGCCGTTTTTGCTATATCTAACAGTCTGTTGTACAAAGAAGATTTTGCATGGATGAAAAAAACAAACCTTGTTGAGGTTAAATTGAGATTGACTTTGTATTGTATAAGTATGAAATAAAAAGGAATCAGGTGATGTACAATGAAAAAGCATAAAATATGTAAAATCCTTCTTGTTATACTGGCAATTTTTTTATGTGTGGCTTTTTATGAATTGCTCGGAATCTGCGTTGCATATAAAAAGCAGCCGGAAGTGTCCAATACAACCAAAAAAGAAACAAAAAATGGGTCATGGAACGAATGCAGTGAAAATACAGAACGGGCAGTAATCATAGAAAAGAATCCAGAAGCGCTTTTACAAAGAGTGCGTTTGATCAAGAATGCAAAAAAGGAAATTATTCTTTCTACTTTTGCATTTCAATCCGATGAAAGTGGAAAATTGATTTTAGGAGCACTGCATGATGCGGCAGACAGAGGTGTACATATTCGTCTGTTAGTAGATGGAATGGAGAGCTGGATTGATATGGAAGGAAATCCGTATTTCTATGGATTATCTTCCCATGAGAATGTTGAAATTAAACTGTATA
>USPF01000108.1 GCA_900556555.1 uncultured Blautia sp. | reverse complement strand
CATCAGATTTGATGATCGTGTGATACCCTCTTTTTATGAAATTTGTTGAAAAATATGCACAATAGGTCTATATTATGTGAATAAAGGTGAGTATGGAAGAGAGGAAAATATGGCAGAGTATTTCAATGTTTATTTTTTAGAAAAAGTGTATGGGGGAATCTTATGTCATCACACAGGCAGTATATGCGGCAGTAGTTGTGCTGATGATGAACCCGATTCGATTTACGGCAGAAGGGGTTGCAAAGAAAACGGGAGAGATCATACTTGCTGTCATCAGTCTGTTTCTGATGAATGGTTTTATCTACATGACAGTAGGAGAAACTCATAAAAACTGGCTGCTGCTTCTGATATATATCGTGCTATATGCAGGGATTCGAAGTAAATACAGGTATTCTACCAGAGTGATCATGGGAAGTGTGTTTTATTCTGCAGCATTTTTAAATATTGTAATTTCGGAACCGTGGGGAGATCTGATCAGTGCACTTGGGTTTCCGGCATATGGATATATGGGAATCACAACAATCGTCAATATTCTGCTGTTTGTATTTATGGGATGGTATCTGAAACGGTTTCCCGCAGAAAAATTTTCATTTGAACCGGGATATGGAGTGGCGCTGATGCTTGTGATCTCTTCAGTGGCAGGGGCATCTCAGATTGTTTATGACTGGATGGCAGATGACAGAATGCAGGATATCCGGCTTTATAACATGCTGATCAGCAGTGGATTTCTGGTACTGGAACTTTTGGTATATTATATGCTCTATGTGATATCCAAAGAATATACGGAAAATGTAGAACTGCTGGCAATGCAGCAGAAAGCGGAACTGGACAGGGAGATGTATATTGTTACGAAAAATATTTATCAGGAAATGAGTGCAGTACGCCATGAAATCAAAAATCACGATGCGTATATGAGAGCGCTGTTGGAAAAGAAGGAGTATCGCAAGCTGGAGGAATTTTTGAACAGCAGTATGTCAAAGAGTGTGGAATTATACCAGTATGTGAACTGTGGAAATGCGGTTGTCAACACGATCGTCAATTATGAGATATCCAGAGCAAGGTCAGAAGGAATACGAACAGAGAGTCAGATCATCATTCCGAAGAAACTGCCTTACAGAGAGACAGAACTGTGCAGCCTTTTGTTTAATCTTTTAAACAATGCGATTGAGGCGTGTTGTTCACCCGGGATAAAAGATCCCTTTATCTGTCTGCAGATGCGGCAGCAGGAATCGTTTCCGGTGTGATTATGGTACTGGCGGTAGGAGATGTACAGATCTTAAGCTGGTCGATCGGATATATTTTAACGTCCGGAACCAATGCAACAGTGAGAACGCCGAGTATTGTGATCACCGTCATCTGTGCCGTAATTTTTCTTCTTTGCCTGTTTAAAAATAAAATAATCCGGGCAGTGGTAAAGGAGTAAATATGGCAGAAATCAGACTGGAAAAAAGTAAGTGGCGGAAGTTCTGTGATAAATATCCGCAGATTTCAGAATTCCTTGTATTTTTTATAATCAGCAACGGGGTTACCGTACTGCAGATGATATTAGTGCCACTGATCAAATACTTGTTCAGTTTTACAGATTTAGTCAATACCGCTTTCCAGGTTCTTCCGATAGGACAGAACCTGGACGGCAGCAGATATTATGTGTTTGATTATGCAGCCGGAAGTATTTCACAGGGCGGCGGAGGCGGAATGGCATACTTTCTTGCAGTAGAAATTACATTGTTTGCTGCGTAGATCATCAATTTCTTCTTACAGAGAAATGTAACCTTTAAGTCAAAAACGGGAATTGTAAAAGCAGCAGTATGGTATTTTATTGCGTGGGTTATCATATCATTTTGGGTATTCTTCCCGATCATGAAGCTCATATTTAAGGATGACGCAAAAAAGTGAGCAGCAGCGGAAACGATTAAAAAATAAGATATTTCCTTTTTGTATTGACTTTATAAAATACTGCATACTATAATATAAGTACAGAAAATTGTACGTTTTATTATAGGAGGTGGAAGCAATGTTAGCAGTGAATTATACAGAATTAAGGGGAAATATGAAAGAATGTATGGATAAAGTTTCTGATGATTTTGAAACCCTGATTGTAACGCGTAAAAAAAATAAAAACATTGTGATGATATCTGAAGAAACATATAATAACATGATGGAAAATATGCATCTTATCGGAAATGAAGAGAACTATAAATGGCTGATGGAATCCAAACGTCAGTTGGAAGAAGGGATGCTTCAAATGAAAGAGTTAATAGAGGTTTCTGAGGATGAATAAAGTTTTTACAAAAAACGGATGGGAAGATTATATTTATTGGCAGACAGAAGATAAAAAAACGCTGAAGAAGATTAACAAGCTGATTGAAGATATTTGTAGAAATGGAAATTCTGGCATCGGAAAACCTGAACCACTATTGGGAGATTTATCAGGATTCTGGAGTCGAAGGATCAATGAAAAAGATCGGCTGGTCTATAAGATTGATGAAAAAAATGTCTATATTATTTCATGCAGATACCATTATTAGAGAATGGCAGTGAGAAAAATGATATTTGCAAGGGTATCACACGAGCATCAGATTTGATGATCGTGTGGTACCCTCTTTTTATGAAATTTGTTGAAAAATAAGTCAGTAATCAAACCGAGTACAAGAAAAAGTACGATGACAAGCAGCCAAAGAGGCACTCCGGGATGATTGTGCAGTTCATAGATTTGTTGTGGATTCATAGTATCTGTGATTTTTTTGATATTCTCTGTCCTGATTAAATCACCGAGGAATTGTCCGATCACGACGCCGATGATATTTCCTGCTGTA
>USPF01000107.1 GCA_900556555.1 uncultured Blautia sp. | reverse complement strand
CGCTCTCATCTGTCACTTCCTGCCTGACTTCTACAACTGGCTCTTTCGCAAATACACCAATCTGGACCGCGGTAAAAAAAAGCGGAATACAAATTCCAACAATAATTGCAATCATTATCAGCATATTCATCTGTCTGTTCTTTATCATTTTCCCCTCTGTCATAGTATGTCCTCACACCCTATAATTATCTCAAATTATCTCTAATCTGCCATTGCCACCATTACTGCGATATGGATTTCAGAAATATGCAGAAAAATATGTTATAATTCTTAAGCGAAGTATCACATTTTTAGCAGACATAAAAAGAGCAGTTTTCAAAAATGTGGAACTGCTCTAAATGTGATTCTTCATAATTGTACCAATTCGCGGACGTTTTTCTGAGAAGTATATGGGGATTGTATCTTTCAAATCTTCTCAAAAAGCAATGAAAACAAGTGTTTTGTAATTGAAAACAAGTGTGTTAAATAAACACTTTTTGTTTCAAGGCATGCCGACAAGACCTTCCATAGGGAGGCCTGAAGAAACATATGGAACAAAAACAAGGTTAACTACGATAAGCATACGACCTTCCAAGGTGTGTCATACTACTGCAGCCACAAGCCGGGCAAACATGGATATCATAGTTCCAGACTTCTTTTAGAAGTTCTGCAATCGAAAGTCCGGCATAACGCTGTTTGAATTTCTGATACCCCTGCAGTTTGAAGATGATTTTCAGATTCTTCGTTTTGGTACGGTTATTCAGAAAACCATAGTAGCGGATTTTCTGAAAACCTGATGGTAACACATGCATAAGGAAGCGACGGATGAATTCCTTATTTTCAAGTATAACCGTTTTGGTCTCGCCGGATTTGTAATCACGAGCCGAAAAAGAAACTTGCGTTTCTGTTACAGATTGAATGCGTGTATTCGTAATGGCAATCCGATGAGTATAACGACCGAGATATTCAATGGCATTACCGAAACCGTTAAAGGTCTCTTTGATGTACGGGCACCAATCCATCTTGTAAAGAGAATCACGGAACTCATTCCAAGAGTAAGAATTCCGAAGTTCTGCACAGGAAGATAAGAAAACAAGTTTTCCAAAGGCATAGTGCTTTTGCAGATAGAAAAGAAACTTTCCACGGAATACTTTTGCCATCACGTGAACCGGAATAAAAAACTTTTCACCACACTTGCGAAGTTTTTGGTCGGCAGACAGACCACCGCCGGAAACAATACAATGGATGTGCGGATGAAAATTTAGTGTCTGTCCCCAAGTGTGCAGAACCTGAATGATGCCGGGTGTTGCTCCGAGATACTTCTTATCTCTTGAAAGTTCAAGAAGTGTTTCAGAGGAGCATCTGTGTAACAGAGAATACAGAAGTTCCTGATTACCATAAATCAAAGGATTCAGTTCATGAGGAACGGTAAACACTACATGAAAATACGGTGAATCAATGACTTCCGCACGTCGCTTGTCAATCCAGATTTCTTTCAGGATTGCCTGACAGTTGGGACAGTTTCGGTTACGGCAGGAATTGTTGTGAAACTCCATGTGGCCGCAGTCGGTACACTGGCTGATGTTACAACCGAGACTGCCTGATTTACAGTTCAGTATGGCCGTTGCTGCTTTTTCCTGTACTCCTGACATATGAGAAACCGAAGAACGAAAATCCTCATAGGAGTTTAGAAAAATCTGCTGGATTTTGGGAGGCTTATGCAAGGAAATCACCTCTCATCATGTCAAAAGGACTAATGGCTTTGCGCATACTGCTGGTGGCAAGATGAACATAGATGGTTGTTGATTCCAAAGACCTATGTCCGAGATATGCCTGAATAGTCAGAAGGTCTGCCCCGTTTTCATAAAGGTGGGTACCAAAAGCATGGCGAAAAGAATGGCAGGTAATGCGTTTAGGCCATCCGAGTCGCTGCTCGTGTTCATGGATATGTCTAGATAGATAAAACGTGTCAATTGGTTTCGATTTATTATGTTGTTTTGGGAAAAGCCAGTCCACAGGTTTATGATAAGCAAACCAGTATTGTGTAAGGATTTCCAATGCTGTTTTTGAAAGGACAGCATAGCGGTCCGAGCGATTCTTGCTATGAGAAATATGTATTCTCATGTTAGAACGTTCTATATCTTGATATTTCAGATGACAGACTTCGCCAATTCTAAGACCTGAAGAATACATGAGAGCAATCATGGCTTTTTGCTTTAAATCCGGAATGGTGGAGATGAAGGTTTTTACTTCCTGCTGGGAAGGCACATAAGGCAGGTATTTATCGAATTTTCGGAATGGGAGTTGCGTATCATCCCAAGGTTTATGAAGTACGTAAATGGTAAAGAAACGTAACTGAGAGATAACCGCATTGATGGTACGGTCTGACAGGGAGCGGGTATTTTGAACCCAGCCGATAAACTGACGCATCTCATCCCAAGAAACATCTTCCGGGGATTTGTGAATCACGTCAGTCAAAAAATCAAAGTAAGCCTTGATATATGTAGAGTAACTTTTGATTGTATGGTCGGTAAGACCACGGAGAGAAATCATCTCTCTGTAAGAATTAAAATATTTGTCCATAATGAACCTCCTAAAATAAATGATGTTTGTAATAAAAAAGTAAAAACAAACATCTAAAGGGAGGCGGACGAATAAAAAAATCAGATATGTAATTGTTAAGAATAAAAAAACATGATAACATAAGCATAGCAGTTCTTTTGTGTGTAATTGTTTGAGTGTGGTAACTTAACAATATAACATATACAAAAAAACTGCTACTTTTATTTTTGAGAAAAAGTGGCGACCTTATTGTACGTAACGCTAGCCATCGCGCCAGCGATTTGGTACAATATCATATACAGTATAT
>USPF01000106.1 GCA_900556555.1 uncultured Blautia sp. | reverse complement strand
GTGCATGGGGGACGACCAGTGGGTTTTCCTGTGGATAACTCTCTCCGCCCCGGAGACTTCCAGGCTTTTTCGTCTTTTCCAGCGTCTGCAATGGCCTTTTTTATGATCTGTACAAAGGTTTGTGCCTGTTCCTCGCTTTCAATGCCGCTGCAGAGAAGGACAAACTCATCCCCTCCCATTCGGCATACGATGTCGGAAAAGCGCACCATCTTATTGAGCGTCACAGCCATCTTTTTGAGCACATGATTTCCTGACATATGGCCAAAGGTGTCGTTGATATCCTTGAATCGGTCTACATCAATGATGAAGAGCCAACAGAAGAGATTGGTATCCACATATTGCTTATAACGTTCCTGAAAGGTGCGGTAGTTTATTAATCCGGTCAGCCCATCTCTCTCAGCCAATATGCGCAGATATTCCATCTTTTCCATTTTTTCATTGAATTGGCTCAGAAGAGTTTTGGGATAGTACTCTCCATCAGCCTGCTCCATATTGGGCAGTGAGTGATGAATGTGAATGATTTTCCATCCGTCCTCTCTGCGGCGGTACACCATGGAAAAGCGGCTGTCCATATCAATGGTGGTTTCCTGGTCTTCGCTTTCCCAGTAAATATAGATTTCTCCATGTACCAGGCAAAGGTCTTCTGACAGCAAAACCGAATCGCACCAAAATCCCGGAACTGAAACTGAATGTTGTTGCGCTCAGCAAATTCTTTGTACATAGCGGCTTGAAAATCCTGTGCGGTTTGGTAGATTTCGTGCTTGCCGGTTCCGATAATTGTGTAAGTCGGATCAATGAAATTTTGAATGGGATGTGTTCCGTCTTCGTTCATATCCGCAAAATAGGTGTGCCACATTTGTTGGGTAAACAGATTGAAATCCATCATATTCACTCACAGCTCCTTTGAGGAAAATAAATGCAATGCATTTTCTCTCGCCATCACCGATGTGACTATGGCACCTCTCTTGTTTTTGATCCTGCGCTGATGTTTTGATCGGATAAAATACTATTGTATATATTCTACCATTTATGCCCAGTTTGCACAATATGGTATCTTTTGATTTTCAAAAGAAAACTTTAAGCCGAATAGGAGCATATAAAAAACAGCCCCCATACATGGCATGGAAGCAGGTTGTTTCTGGCTGAAAGTTTCTTATATCAGAGGTCAAAGAGAGTCATAAATGTCCAAATCACTGATTTTATCGCAGTTATTTCCTGTCAAAACAGAAATAGTTTGTATTTTTGGCTGCTATGCTCGTTTCCCAGTATATGGAAGGGGTTCTGCTGAAACAGTTCCACCCAAGGCCTTCTTAGCACCTATCAGTTTTGCCACAAGCCTTCTGGCAGGAAGATGTGTTATCGCCGATCGTATAAATAAGTACCAAAGGCGGTGGGCTGTGTGTATTTTCAAAGACTGAGAGATCTGCGTGAAGATAAAGACCTGCGGCAGGAGGATGTGGCGGAAATTCTGGGAATCAGCCAGACCGTTTATTCCCGTTATGAGCGTGGTTTTCAGACCATCCCGGTGGTCCATCTGCTGAAATTGGCGGACTATTATCAGGTGTCCACAGATTATATCCTGGGACGGATAAACAACCATAGGCCCTATGCCGCCAAGTAAATAATCCGTCTGAAGGGGACGAAGGATGGTGGCAAAATTGATGAGTGACGTATCTTCCATGCTCCTTTTGCCGTTAGGGATCGGTTAGGGATTTGCCGCTTTGGACCGCTTCCCGCTGACACGATCTTCACCTTTTTCCGCCTCCCTCTGTCACAGAGTTGAGCCGATGGGTCAACCTCCGAAAATTTTCCCCAGAACGCAGAAAAACCGCCTAAACAGGCGGTTTTTCCGTAAAAGCTGGTCCGAGTGTCATTTAAGGGTTTACAAAAATATAAACTCAAAAACGGTATCCAGGGTGGAAGATAATCAGTATTTCATCTTTTAATCTATATTTCCCTCAATCATTTCCTTCATGTCTTCTATGCTCTGCTCAAACTTTTGGCGATCTTTCTTAGATATTTCTGGTGGTGCATTATCAATGAGAGAACGCATACTGGTGTATATTTTGTATGCTTCAGCATGAAGATTCAATAACTTTTGTTCTGTCTTTATTTTTTCACCCATGGAAATAATATCAATTACACTTTTTATATATTTATAGAGAGCACCATTTCGGGAATAATCAGCGGGAGCATAAAAATTAATTCGTCCATCATTAAATAGTTGATATACTTTTTTCCTTTGGTTTTTTTTGCGGATCAAAAATACCGACAGAATAGCCACCTTTACTCTTTACAAGCCGCATACAAGGAATATCGGTAGCGCTGTCTCCAATATATACTATGTTTTCATAAGGAATATATAATTCTTCTTTTGGCTTGCTGTCATTTACGGCCTCATCATATTCTTCGAATATACCTTTAGCAATCCGAAAAATAAATTGTGTTTTATTGGTATAGTTAACCGCTTGTGCAGGCCATTCTGCAACCCCATCGGCCGAATATAGATAAGATGATGCATATATTCGTTTAAAGTATTTTGCAATACTACTGCCTTCAATAATTTCTTTTAACCCGGATGATATAATATAGTGTTGAATCTCTACATTCCGCTGCTCACCATATCGGTTTACTCGCTCGAACCAAGTATCTACTCCTTTGTATAACGGGATGGTTTGTCCGATTTCCTTAAAATAATCTCTACTAATGGATTTCCTGCAGGCTTTGGATTTCACAATTAGCTGGTACATCCAAGCAAGATTATTATCCATCAAATTATCTTTGGCCAATTTATTTGATTCAGGCCAAAAATCTTCCTTGCGCATCCCCAGTGAGGGAATTAATGTAAAGGACTGCATATCATCAGGTGAAAGAGTTTTATCAAAATCATAGCATATTGCTATTTTGGGTTTCCGTGCCAGGATTTCTTCTTTAGCCTTTTCGTAAATTTCATTCCCTCCTCATTCTTTTTAATGGAAATTATATGTGTATTGTACTCAACAAAAAGATAAAAAGCAAGATAGCAGTACATTTTTCTTCTTTAATGGTATAGATTAAAATTAATGTTTTAGATGCTCTATCCCAAACCGTTTCCCTTCATGTGGCTCGGTGGCGCTGGGGCTGGTAGGCGCTGTATATTACCGGCAGCTGGTGAAAA
>USPF01000105.1 GCA_900556555.1 uncultured Blautia sp. | reverse complement strand
ATGCAGGTGTTGCTATTATTTCCGTAATGTTTATCATTGGTTTCCTGCTTTTCTGCATAGCAGTGAAATTAAATCAATGCCGCTCCTGACGGAATACAGAAGGGGTACAGCCACGGTAATGTTTAAATTGCCGGATAAAATAACTCATGTTTTCAAAACCGGAATTCAGAGCAATTTCTGTGATGGGCAGGTCTGTTTTCATTAACTCTCCAGCTGCCTGGTTGATTCGGTATTCGTTCAGGTATGCAAAGGGTGTTTTCCCTGCTTTTTCTTTGAAGAATCTGCAGAAATAGTTTTTGTTCATATGAATGGAAGAGGATAAGTCTTCCAGTGTGATTTTCTCAGAATAGTGTTCTTCAATATAAGTAAATACTGGCTTTAAAGGGTAAATCCCCCGGGCGTCTTCCCGGGGGATTTCTGCTGCCGGGATATAACCGTCATTTCTGTAAAGCAGTTCCAGAATCTGAAGCAGATGAATCTTAATAGACAAAGGTGCTGTGGAGCAATGAAGATTCTCATAGGCATCAGCAGTTTGTCTGACCAGATGGGCAATCTGTGCTGTCAGTGAAGAAGAGAGCTGTCTTCCATCAGGAAACAGCAGCGTTCCCATAAGAAGAGGTGTGAGAAATTCATTCTGACAGATATCGTATTTGGAAAAACTCAGAAAATCAAGAGGAAAAATCAGGGCATAATGATGGGAAACAGCACTGTGCCCGAAAATCCCGTGAACCGTACCAGGGTTAATAAAATATACATGCCCTTCTTCTAAAAAATAGGACTCTGATTCCATACAAAGCTGCAGGCACCCTTGTGTGACGTAGAGAAATTCCACTTCATCATGCCAATGGTAAGGGGCAAAATATTGACCGCAGGTGTCTTCCTGAGACATAACCTGAAATGGAAAATAGGGAGTTCCGTGGGGAGTTTCTTCTGTGATGATGTGTTTGTTCATAGATATTTTGTCCTTTCTTAATTCAGATAAAGCGGCAGTTTCTCTTTGCTATAAGAATAACATACCAAAAGAAAAAAGTGAATATAGTACAATTAAGGAATAACATATTGCAAGCAGAACAGAAGAAAAATCCTTATGATAGAGTTATGAAAAGTCAAGAGAAAGAAGAGGTAAGAAGGTATGAAAAAAACATGGTGGAAAAATAGTGTTATTTACCAGATTTATCCAAGAAGCTTTGCGGACAGCAACGGAGATGGAATCGGAGATTTAAACGGTATCACAGCACATCTGGATTACTTGAAAGAATTGGGCGTGGATGTAATCTGGCTGTCTCCTGTATATCAGTCTCCAAATGATGATAATGGTTACGATATTTCCGATTATCAGGATATTATGAAAGAATTCGGAACCATGGAAGATTTTGACCGCATGCTTTCGGAAATGCATAAAAGAGGATTAAAACTGGTTATGGATTTGGTAGTAAACCATACATCAGATGAGCATCACTGGTTTATGGAGAGCCGCAAAAATAAGGATAATCCATACCGCGATTACTATATCTGGAAAGATCCAAAAGACGGAAAAGAGCCGAACAACTGGGGAAGCTGCTTCGGAGGTTCTGCATGGGAATATGACGAAGCCACAGGAATGTATTATCTGCACTGCTTTTCCAAAAAACAGCCGGACCTGAACTGGGAAAATGATACGGTAAGAAAAGAAGTATTTGATATGATGACTTGGTGGTGTGAGAAGGGCGTTGATGGTTTCCGCATGGATGTCATCAGTATGATTTCCAAAGACCCTGCATATCCGGATGGAGAGGTACACGACAATCTCTATGGAGATAACAGTCCTTATGTATGCAACGGACCGAGGGTACACGAATATCTTCAGGAAATGAATCAGAAGGTATTGTCCAAATTTGATCTGATTACTGTAGGCGAGGCAGCAGGTGTCACCATCGAAGAGGCAAAAAAATATGCAAATCTGGATGGAAGTGAGCTGAACATGGTATTCCAGTTTGAACATATGGGTGTAGTGGAAAGTGAACATGGAAAATGGACAGATAAGAGATTTGAGCTGAAGAAACTGAGAGAAATATTGAATAAATGGCAGACAGAACTGGAAGGAAAAGCATGGAACAGCCTGTACTGGGATAATCATGACCAGCCCCGTGCTGTATCCAGATTCGGAAATGACGGCCCGATGTACCGGGAACTTTCTGCGAAGATGCTGGGAACCTGCCTGCATATGATGAAGGGAACTCCATATGTATATCAGGGAGAAGAACTTGGTATGACCAATGCATACTTTAAGAATATGGAAGATTACCGGGATATTGAGAGCATCAATGCCTATAAAGAATACACAGAAAATCATATCATGAACCATGAAGAGATGATGAGTGCATTAAAAGCAGTAAGCCGCGACAATGCCAGAACACCAATGCAGTGGGATGACAGTGCAAATGCAGGTTTTACCACAGGAACTCCATGGATTTCGGTAAACCCAAACTATCTCATGATCAATGCAAAGAAAGCCCTGGAAGATAAGGATAGTGTGTTCTATTATTATCAGAAGTTAATCAAACTTCGTAAAGAGCATGAAATCATTATTGATGGTGTGTTTAAAGGACTTCTGGAAGATGATGAAAATATTTATGCATACGAGAGAGTTCTGAGAGAACAGAAACTATTGGTAGCATGTAACTTCAGTGAGAAAACAGTCGACTGTAATCTTTTTGATTCAGAAATGGTGAAAAAAGGACAGGAGCTGATTTCCAACTATGTGTATCATGAAGAAGGTGTATTGAAGCCATATGAGGCGAGAGTGGTACTGATTCCATAAAAATAAAATGACAAAGAAACTGCCGCATCCTTATAAGCAGGAAATAATCCGTCTGCAAGGGTGCGGCAGTTTCTTATGATTCAAGTGCATCAATAATCGCAGATGCTTTCAGGGCCTGCCCGATAATGTAACGGACAGCAGGATCCACCCGGGCATTTTCATCCAGATGGAATGGACGGTCTTCCAGGAATGCACAGGAGAGCTGATAGACATAATACTGGGAATCTGTCTGTTCCTGGGCGAGTACATCTCCCCGGTTTTGCATCTCCTTGGTGTTCTTCTCCTGGCCAAGAGTCATCTCAGCCAGATTTCCTAACATGATACAAAAATGTTCTTCGTCCCAGGCTGACAGATACATACATTTGCATAGCCCCTTGGTGAAGAATGGATAGCTGATGTAGCAATCTAAAAGTTCTTTGAAGCGTGTTTTGTGCCAGGAATCTTCAAACAAATCCTGATCACTCAGTGCACGGATACATTGTTCCTGCCAGGTCATAAGGTTCCCTTCTCTCGATGTTTGATATTAAAATTATAATAAAAGAAAAAGGAGATTACAATAGATATTTGGTGAAAATTGGTAAAATATACAAAAAAATGTCAAAAGTTTATGCAGAAAAAATAGTAAAAATACATAAAATAACTGTTCTGAAATGAAAATTTATGTTATAATTATAGTATCAGTTATAAGAAACTAGGGGGAATTAAAATGGCAAAAGAAATGATTGCAATGCTTCTTGCCGGCGG
>USPF01000104.1 GCA_900556555.1 uncultured Blautia sp. | reverse complement strand
GCCAGCCTTCTTAATAGTAAGCTGATGAAGGGACAGGGATTTTTTAAATCTGTTTATTTCCTTCCAGCTCTGACTTCTGTTGTTGTAGCAGGTACTATTTTCCGCCTGATGTTCGGTGAAATGGACAGCTCTCTGGCAAACCAGATTATGGAATTTTTGGGAAGGTCACCGATTAAATGGCTGAAAGGTGAATGGACCGGTTATTTTGCACTTTTAATTGTAGCATGCTGGAGATGGACCGGTGTCAATATTTTGTATTTCCTGGCAGGACTTCAGAGTATTCCTACAGATATTTATGAAGCTGCATCCATTGACGGTGCATCAAAATGGCAGCAGTTTATTAGGATTTCTTTCCCATTGGTAAAACCAACAACAGTTTACGTATTAACTATCAGTATTTATGCAGGTTTGTCTATGTTCCTGGAATCTTTCATGTTATGGAAAGGAAACAACTCACCGCAGAATATCGGTTTGACCATTGTAGGATATCTGTACAGACAGGGTATTGAAAAACGTGCTATGGGTTATGCTTGTGCCGTAGGTTTAGTATTGCTGATTGTAGTCATGGTTATCAACATGATTCAGTTAGTTGCAACAGGAACATTCAAGAAGGAGGAGAAATAATATGTCATCAGTAGCATTTGGTAAAAGCCAGAAAACAAAAAATAAAATAGCAACTGTGTGCATGGTGATTTTCTTTTCTATTCTTGCAATTTTGATTATCATGCCTGTATATGCAATTATCATGGCAAGTTTTAAACCAGGTAACTTTTTGCTTCAATATGGATTGAACCTGAATCTTGATATTCCTAATATGACCTTGGATAACTATGTGCTTTTGTTTACGGGAAGTCATGATTATTGGATTTGGTTTAGAAACAGTTTGATTCTTACCGTTCTTACAGTAGTTTTAACTCTTTTGGTAAGTTCATTTGTTGCTTATGGATTTGCAGCTTATGATTTTAAAGGAAAGAATTTCTTCTTTGTTATTGTGTTAATTATTCTTTCTATTCCTTTTGAGGTTATTATGCTTCCTCTGTATAAACAGATTTCTTCCTGGGGAATGATGGATAATTATGCAGCAGTAGTCATCCCGTTCTTGGCTCACGCATCTACAATCTTTTTCTTTAGACAGTATTTGCTTGGATTACCCAAATCTTTGATTGAAGCAGGACGTATTGATGGATGTACAGAATATGGAATCTTTTTCCGTTTGATTGTTCCGATTATGAAGCCGGCATTTTCTGCCATGGCTATTCTGAACGGTATGAATGCATGGAATAACTATTTATGGCCATTGCTTGTTATTCGTTCTTCAGAAAAGTACACTTTAACAATTGGTCTGAATACATTAATCAACCCATATGGAGATAATTACAGTCTTCTGGTTGTAGGTTCTGTGTTCTCTATTATACCGATTTTCATTCTATTCATCTGCTTCCAGAGATATTTCATTGAAGGTATGACAGCAGGTGCGGTAAAAGAATAAGAAGGAAAAAATAGATTTTAAATATTGCAGGAGGTTTCATTTATGAGCAGAAGAGCAAAAATGGTTCTGGACAAAGAATTCCAGATTGCACCTATTGACAAACGTATCTACGGTTCTTTTATTGAGCATCTGGGAAGAGCTGTGTATGAGGGGATTTACCAGCCAGGACATCCGGCAGCAGATGAGAACGGATTCCGCCAGGATGTGGTACAGCTTGTAAAAGAACTGGATGTGCCGATTATCCGTTATCCGGGTGGTAACTTTGTTTCTAATTTTTACTGGGAAGATTCCGTAGGACCTGTATCTGAAAGACCTCACCGTCTGGAGCTGGCATGGAGAAGCCTGGAAAAGAATGAAATCGGTTTAAATGAATTTTCAAAATGGGCAAAACAGGTAAATTCAGAAGTTATGATGGCAGTGAACCTTGGAACCAGAGGAATCCAGGATGCATGTAATCTTCTGGAATATTGCAATCATCCTTCTGGAACAAAGTACAGCGACCTTCGTATCAAACACGGTGTAAAAGACCCGCATAATATTAAAGTATGGTGTCTTGGAAATGAAATGGACGGACCGTGGCAGATTGGTCATAAGACCATGGAAGAGTATGGACGTCTGGCAGAGGAAACAGCAAAGGCAATGCGTCTTATTGATCCGAGCATCGAGCTGGTTTCCTGCGGAAGTTCTAACCGTGATATGCCAACATTCCCGGATTGGGAAGCAGTGACATTGTCTCATACCTATGATTATGTAGATTATATCTCTATGCATCAGTATTATGGAAACCGTGATAATGACAGCAATGATTATCTGGCACAGTCTGATGATATGGATGATTTTATCCGCACAATCATTTCCACCTGTGATTATGTAAAAGCAAAAAAACGCAGTAAAAAGACCATGAATTTAAGTTTTGATGAATGGAATGTATGGTTCCATTCCAATGCTGCCGATGATGACATCACAGAAAATCATCCATGGCAGGTAGCACCACCGATGCTGGAGGATATCTATAATTTTGAAGATGCCCTTTTAGTAGGTTTGATGCTGATTACCTTGATGAAGCATGCAGACCGTGTGAAAATGGCGTGTCTGGCACAGTTGGTAAACGTAATCGCTCCGATTATGACAGATGCAGCAGGGGGAGCATGGAAACAGACCATCTTCTATCCATTTATGCATGCATCAAAATATGGCCGTGGTATTGCATTGCAGCCTGTTATTACAGGAACAAAACATGCTACAGCAAAACATGATGAGATTACAGATGTGGAATCCATTGCTGTTTATAATGAAGAAAAAGATGAAGTGACTATCTTTGCTGTAAACCGTAACCTGGAGGAAGATGTAGAACTTACCACAGATGTAAGAAGTTTTGAGGGATACCGTCTGTTAGAGCATATTGTGATGGAAAACGAAGATCTGAAAGCAGGAAACAGCCTGTTGGAAGAAAAAGTTTATCCGGTAAATGCAGATGACAGAAGCAAATTGGATAGTGGTATTGTGACTAGCGTGCTGAAGAAAGCTTCCTGGAATGTAATAAGACTGGGAAAATAAATTTAATTGAAAAGAGGTACAGTTGCTGAGCTTTGGCTTGGCAGCTGTACCTCTTTTGTGATATATAGTTTTTTTGGCATCCTATTAATTTAAGTGAAAAATGTTAAAATGTAAAAAAATATTTTACAATTATATTGATGAATCCTTTGTTTGGACATATAATAAAGGTGAGAAAATAGAAGGAGGTCATCATAATGAGGTTTGATGAATTATTTGAGCAAAGAAGTCTGGTGGCTTCGAAGTTAAAAGAGTGTATTAGAGATAGAGGTTACACGAAAGTGTCTTTTTCCAGTAAGGCAGACATATCACGTCCAACATTAGACCGGCTGTTAAATGGTACTGTTGATAGCAAAAGTACATTCGACCGTCATTTGCAGAAGATTTTGAAAGTGTTAAATATGTCAGTAGAAGAGTTGTTACTTTACCATTCTGTATCTGCTAAGCCGGTTACAACAACCGTGTTTTCACAAAATGCTCCTTTGGAACATGCAATGAGTGAAAAAGCACAAAAACAGTATAATCTGCTTCTTGATGTTATTGATCTGTGTGAAATATATTATTAAGGTCGCTAAAGGTCCAGC
>USPF01000103.1 GCA_900556555.1 uncultured Blautia sp. | reverse complement strand
CAAATGTTGTCTTTGCTATAATCTGATGATTTATATTTTCTCAGGTTATGCTTTGCAACAGCTGCAAGCTTAGATTTCGATGTAATGGCACTTTTCTTATTACTCACATGAGCTGTATATGAAATATTTCCCATTCGCATCTCCTTATCTGTACTACCTTTTTATCTGTTAAATCTATCGGAGCAGTGCAGTTATCATCTTGGCTCTGCCACAGATGATAACCCCCTAGCAGTTTTGGCAAGCCAAAATTGCAGTGGGCTCTCCGAGGGTTTTATATATTATCTTTACCATTACCAAGAGTTTAATAATCTGTACTTTTTATGATTACAGACTCTAAACTCTTTCCTAGAATTTAGAATCTGCTTTTTCAAACATCCAGATTGTTAAACTCTTTATTCCGGCATTACCCAAGTCCAGTAAATTGTTCCATCTTCTGCTTTTTCTTTATCTGATGTTATACCCAGCTTTTTCTTTGCCGATAAAAGAGTATTTCTCTTAATGCTCCTCTTTGCAGCTTCCATCATTATTTCATTAGATGGAATTACCTTATTTGAACCAAAGTATTCTTTGATAAAATTCTCCGCAATGTCGAGCTTCTTTTTTCCTCTTCCTTCATTGCCAGATAACAGCTCATCTATGGTGATGTCATATGGTCCTATGCATACCATTCCATTATCCTCAGTCATTTCAAATCCTATCGCATCCCCTGCCGGAGCTAATGAAGATTTATCATGTGCCATTATTCTTATATTAGGTTTATCACGAAGCCTCGCAACCAGCAGAACACTTCTGGCAGTTGCCTGTATATCAATAGAACCAAGTCCTCTGTATGTTGATTTACTTCCAGATGCCTTATTCATATGACCAATAAGAATAATTGCACAATTATGCTTTTCTGCTATTATTCCAAGATGCTTTAACACCGGTCTTATTTCATTTGCTCTATGCATATCAACTGTAGCTCCGATATATGCCTGAATCGGATCAAGAATGATTAACCTCGCCTTAGTCTCAATTATTGCCTGCTCCAGCCTATCATCTGTCATTGATAATTCCTTATCTGTCTCATCAATAACCCGAATCATGGAACAATCTGCTCCTGCCTTTTCTAATCTGGGCTTAATTGTATCTTCAATTCCATCTTCTGCTGTCTGATATATGATATGAATAGGTTCATATTCCTTATCATCGTCACAGGGGAGCGGCAAGCCCCTGCTAAGAGCTGCCGCTAATTTGAGAACCAAAGTTGTCTTTCCTTCTCCCGGATCTCCTTCAATAATTGTTATCTTTCCGTATGGTATATATGGATACCATAGCCATTCCACCTCCTTTGAAACCACATCCTCCATATGAATAAGTTTCAGTTCAACATTCTGTTTTTCAACCATATTCATCCTCCTTGCTATACTGCTTCTTTGTTAAAATATCCTGTTTCTTCCCAAACTTTTTTATCCGGACAATAATAGCTGAACTCATTTGAGCTCCCTACCTTTATTGCCGTTCCAAATTTGAGTAATCCTTGTTGTATTCCCAGCCTTACATACTGTGCGTCCTTCCCTATTGCACTTGCAATCTCTTTTATTGGTACATTTCTCCCTGTAAAAGCTGGTAAATCACCCTGATAGATAACTTCTGGCATCTCTACCACCTCCTCTTTTTATACAGAGCATTTCTTGCTCTGTTATGTTTTGTATTATACAGACCTTTATTTGCTCTGTCAATAGCTTAAAATTTAATGTTGACTATTAAATATTAGTGTGTTACATTTACAATCACAGGAGGTTGAGGCAATGAATACCGGTAAAAAGATTAAATTAATACGAACCTTTCGTGGTTTAACCCAGAAAGAACTAGGCGAAGCTTGTGGAATACATGAAGTTGCAATCCGTAAGTATGAGCTTGGAAAGAATCTTCCTAAGCCTGAACAGCTTAGAAAAATTGCAGATGCACTTGGTGTCAATGTTAATTCATTGATGGAATTTGATATCGAGGCTGATGGTGATGTACTACCATTACTATTTGCTATTGATGAAACATTTGACATTTCTATCAAGGATTTAGACGGAGAGCCCGGTATATTCTTTTCCAATAAGAATCTTGTTCAGTTTCTTAAAGACTGGCAGGCTATGAAAGAATTACTTGATAATGGCAGCCAGACACAGGATAATTACGAAATATGGAAGACTATCCGCCCAAGTGTGACAAAGGTAACCCACGAATAACAATCATTTTATCCGTTTGCTATCAGCTTTCTAGTAAATAGCGAAAGGATGGTGCTTATGAAGTTACCCAACGGATACGGAAGCGTTGTAAAACTCTCCGGCAAAAGAAAAAAACCTTATCAAGTGAGAAAAACTGTAGGCTGGCACTACGATGAGGCGAAAGACAAACAGGTTCAGGATATGATTACAATTGGATATGCAGCTACCAGAGCTGATGGCTTGCAAATGCTTGCTGATTACAATAATAATCCATTTGATACCAAGGCTGCTAAGATGACATTTTCAGATGTCTATGAAGAATGGTCAAAGCGTAAGTTTCCTACTATATCTGAATCTAATGTAAAAGGGTACACAGCATCCTATAAATCCTGTGAACCCCTTTACAACAAAATTTTCAAGGATATTAAATTAGTTGATTTACAGACTGTTATTGATACCTGCGGTAAGAATTTTCCTACTCTCAAGAAAATCAAAGTCCTGTTTAATCAGCTATTTGATTATGCTTTGAAAAATGATATTTGCAACAAAGATTATTCAAGCTTCGTTGATATTGTTCAATACAAGGATCGTAACCCTAACAAATACGATAGAAACAAGTTTGAGAAAAATGAAATTGATATTATCTGGGAACAAAAGGAAGACAAATATTATCAGATAGTATTGATGCTCCTATATAGCGGAGTCCGTATCTCTGAAATGCTTGATTTGAAGAAAGAGAATGTTCATCTGAATGAACAGTATTTTGATGTTATCTGTAGTAAAACAGAAAATGGTATCAGAAAAGTTCCAATAGCAGACAAAGTTCTGCCATATTACAAAGCTTGGTATGAATCCTGCCCTGAATGTGAATATTTACTTCATACAGAAGCTGGAAAACATTTTGAATACCGAAACTACTACGATAGCTATTTCAAGCCATTGATGGAACAGCTAGGTATTAATCGTACACCTCACTGCTGCAGACATACATGCATCTCAATGTTAGCAGAAGCTGGTATTAACCAGACGATTATCAAAAAGATTGCGGGGCACTCAGGTGCAATGACACTCACAGAGAAAGTGTATACCTACTTTGATATAAAGGAGCTTGTAGATGCGATTAATAAGATTTAAACAAAGAAAAGGACATTCCCCAGTATCTCTACTGAAAAATGTCCTATACATATCAATATCTTTGTTGCATACCTGCTGCATATGTGTTGCATTCGATGTAAATTCCAGCACATCTGACGGCATTCCACAACTTCTGTAACCCTTGAAAAATGGGCTTTTCTTGATATCTTCGTTCTTGAAAGATTATCTCTTGCTGAACTGAGGTGCACGACGAGCCGCCTTGAGACCGTATTTCTTTCTTTCTTTCATTCTTGGGTCACGTGTTAAGAATCCAGCTGCTTTTAATGCAGGTCTGTATTCGCTGTCAGCTT
>USPF01000102.1 GCA_900556555.1 uncultured Blautia sp. | reverse complement strand
GGTACAGCAACTTCTACAACCTGTTTTGCACCTGCGTCGATTGCGTCGTAGTTCATCTGAACAATCTTGTCACCTTTTCTTCCGTAAGTAGCTTTTGCTGCCTTCTTCATCAGGTCGATCGCTTCTTCCTCCGGAATGATGGCTGCCAGCTTAAAGAACGCAGACTGAAGAATCGTGTTGATACGTCCTCCAAGTCCGATCTCCTTACCAATCTTAATACCATCAATCACATAGAACTTGATGTTGTGGTTAGCGATAAATGCCTTCACCTGTCCCGGAAGGTGTTTTTCCAGTCCTTCCATATCCCATGGGCAATTCAGAAGGAACGTACCTCCGTCAACAAGTTCCTGTACCATGTTGTACTTGTTGATGTAGGACGGATTATGGCATGCTACAAAGTTTGCCTTCTTAATCAGGTATGTGGACTTAATCGGTTTCTTTCCAAAACGAAGGTGGGACATCGTCACACCGCCGGATTTTTTGGAATCATAATCAAAGTATGCCTGTGCATACATATCTGTATTGTCACCAATGATCTTGATAGAGTTCTTATTTGCTCCAACAGTACCATCAGCACCAAGTCCCCAGAACTTACAGTTGATTGTTCCTTCTGGTGTAGTAACAAGTGGAGCACCAACTTCCAGAGATAAGTTTGTAACATCATCCACAATACCAATTGTGAATTTCTGTTTTGTTGTGTTTTCATATACAGCAACAATCTGAGCAGGTGTGGTATCTTTGGAACCTAAACCGTAACGGCCTGTGAATACTGGTGTATCGTTGAATTTTGTACCTTTCAGTGCAGCAACAACGTCTAAGTATAATGGTTCACCAAGAGCACCTGGTTCTTTTGTTCTGTCTAATACTGTAATCTGTTTTACAGATTCAGGAATAGCGTTTACTAATGCTTCAGCAGAGAATGGTCTGTAAAGACGAACTGTAACAAGACCAACTTTTTTGCCTGCTGCCATTAAGTAATCGATTGTTTCTTCGATTGTTTCACAAGCAGAACCCATAGCGATGATTACGTGTTCAGCGTCTTCAGCACCATAGTAGTTGAACAGTTTGTAGTTTGTTCCGATTTTTTCGTTTACTTTGTCCATGTATTCCTGTACTAATGCTGGAAGAGCATCGTAGTATGGGTTACATGCTTCTCTTGCCTGGAAGAAGATATCAGGGTTCTGAGCAGAACCTCTCTGACATGGATGATTTGGATTTAATGCATGTTTACGGAATGCGTCAACAGCTTCTAAATCTACCATATCTTTTAAATCTTCGTAATCCCATGTTTCAATCTTCTGGATTTCATGAGAAGTACGGAAACCATCGAAGAAGTTGATAAATGGAACTTTTCCTTTGATTGCTGCACAGTGTGCAACTGGTGTTAAGTCCATAACTTCCTGTACGGAAGATTCACATAACATAGCACATCCTGTCTGACGGCAAGCATATACGTCAGAGTGATCACCGAAAATAGACAGTGCATGGCTTGCAAGAGCACGGGCAGATACGTTGATAACGCCTGGTAACTGCTCACCAGCGATTTTGTAAAGGTTTGGAATCATCAACAGAAGACCCTGAGATGCTGTATATGTAGTAGTCAGGGCACCTGCTGCTAAGGAGCCGTGAACTGCACCTGCAGCACCAGCTTCAGACTGCATTTCTGTAACCTGTACTTCCTGTCCGAAAATGTTCTTTCTTCCCTGTGTTGCCCATTCATCAGTAGCTTCTGCCATTACGGATGAAGGGGTAATAGGATAAATAGCCGCAACATCTGAATATGCATAAGAAGCATGAGCTGCTGCATGGTTACCATCCATGGTTTTCATCTTTCTAGCCATTTGATTTTTTCCTCCTTGAAAATTGTTGTTTTTAAACAATATTCTACTTCGCTCACGAAGTCTATATGAAATTATAGCACGATTTCACAAGCCTGTCTATTTGTAAAACATAAGAAAATGAAATGTTTTCCCAAAAAAACATGCTCTGTCTGTTCTTATTGCCCCATAATTTCCAAAATAGATTTAGACGATAGCTCTTTTACTAATACCGACTGCACTCTTGTCAGCTCCTGATGTACTTTGCATCCGCAATCTCCTGCATTGTGAATACAGTTTTTTTCCGGCTTCATACATTCAATCATATAGAAATCCGGATCCACTGCCAGATAAATGTCCAGAAGTGTCAATTCTCCAATTGATTTTTTCAGAGCATATCCTCCGTTACTTCCTCTGAAACTTCTTACAATTTCTTTCTTCTCCAGCTTTTTTAGTATTTTATAAACAAATGCCGGTGTCAGGTCTTCTTTTTCACAAATCTGGTTCACACACATTTTTTCGCCCTTGGCCAGAGCCCGGACAATTCTTACACCGTAGTCGCATTCTCTTGTAATTAACATGGATTTCTTCCCCTCTGTTATCTTCTGTTTCTTGTAGTCTCTTAAACATTATACCTATCTGTACTTAATTTATCAAGTAATTTCAAAAAGATTTTCGTAAGAAACACTTGCAAAATCCTTATTTTAAGGTACAATGAAAGAGATTATGCATAAAAATTGTTCTTTATAATAAGTGAGGGAAAACAAAACATGATTGCAGCAAATAATGTTACATTACGATTAGGTAAGAAAGCACTGTTTGAGGATGTTAATATTAAATTTACTGAAGGAAACTGTTACGGTCTCATCGGTGCAAACGGAGCCGGAAAATCTACATTTTTAAAAATTCTTTCCGGACAGCTGGAAACAACCAATGGAAATATTTCCATTACACCAGGTCAGCGTCTGTCTTTCCTGCAGCAGGATCACTTCAAATATGATGCTTTTCCTGTACTGGATACGGTTATTATGGGAAATCAGCGTCTCTATGATATCATGAAGGAAAAAGAAGCCATCTACGCAAAAGAAGACTTCACTGACGAAGACGGAATCCGTGCCAGCGAGCTGGAAAGCGAATTTGCCGAAATGAATGGCTGGGAAGCAGAATCTGATGCAGCTATGCTTTTAAACGGTCTTGGAATCGATACAGAATTTCACTATGCACAGATGTCTGACTTAAACGGAAGCCAGAAGGTAAAGGTTCTCCTTGCCCAGGCACTTTTTGGAAATCCTGATATCCTGCTTCTTGATGAGCCTACAAACCACTTGGATCTGGATGCCATTGAATGGCTGGAAGAATTCCTGATCAATTTTGAAAATACGGTAATCGTAGTATCTCATGACCGTTATTTCTTAAACAAAGTATGTACCCATACTGCGGACATTGACTATGGTAAAATTCAGCTCTATGCCGGAAACTATGATTTCTGGTATGAGTCCAGCCAGCTTCTTATTAAGCAGATGAAAGAAGCAAACCGTAAAAAAGAAGAAAAAATCAAAGAGCTTCAGGAATTTATCTCACGTTTCTCTGCAAATGCTTCTAAATCTAAACAGGCTACTTCCAGAAAACGTGCTCTTGAGAAAATTCAGCTAGATGAAATGCGTCCATCCAGCCGTAAGTATCCTTATATTGATTTCCGTCCAAACCGTGAAATCGGAAATGAAGTGCTTATGGTAGAAGGACTTTCTAAAACAATCGACGGCGTAAAAGTTCTGGATAACCTGACCTTTACCCTTGGACATGATGATAAAGTAGCTTTTGTTGGCGGAAATGAACGTGCAAAGACTGTTCTCTTCCAGATTTTAATGGGCGAGATGGAGCCTGATGAAGGAAGCTACAAATGGGGTGTTACCACATCTCAGAGCTACTTCCCGAAAGACAACACCAAAGACTATCTTGTGGAACGGTCCTGCAGGTGTATTCGAAATGGATAACTTCGC
>USPF01000101.1 GCA_900556555.1 uncultured Blautia sp. | reverse complement strand
CCTGCGACCTCCTGGTCCCAAACCAGGCGCTCTAGCCAAGCTGAGCCACACCCCGTAAGTGCTTTCTTTTGTGTCCTCCGAAGTGTTTTCCCCGGCGACGAAATATAATATACCATGTGTTCCCCTAAATGTCAACACTATTTTTAAATTTTTTTTTATTTTTTTTAAAAAGATTTTTTAGGGCATTTTCAGGCATGAAAACTGCTGTATAAAACAGCACTTTTGGTGCTTTTGTTTTCACAGCAGTCTCCCTATCATTTCTACTCTTCCAAATAATAAATCTGATAATGTGCCTGTCCGTCCTGGTCTATTTCCATGATGATATAACTTGGTTCTCTATTCCATTGTCTTGGGTAAGATAAACTTCCAGGATTTAAAATGGTAAGATTATCCTGAATCTCTATCTCTGGCCTGTGTGTATGCCCATACATGACAATATCTGCTTTCCTATAAATTGCTTCTGATTTTAGACGGCTGGTCTCTAAAGAAACACCATAATTATTCCCATGTGTAATAAACACATGATATTTACCAAGAGTAAATTCTTTTTCTCTTGGTAAATATGAAAAGAAATCATTATTTCCTGCCACCATATGTACCGGACAGCCCACTAATTGTTCTATATAGCTTTCATGCCCTTCCACATCTCCCAAATGGATAAAACAGTCAATCTTTCCCACCTTCTCAAGGACAATCTCTAAATTCTTATCATGTCCATGTGTATCACTGACAATCAGTATTCTCATGCAGTAGAATCCTCTCCCTCAATTTCTGCAAATTTTACAGTAACTCTTCTTTTTCCAACAGTTCTTTCATCTTCCGCAGGGCATTTCCTCTGTGACTGATGCTATTTTTCTCTTCCGGTGGAATCTCTGCTGTGCTCAGCCCTCTGTCTGGGAGATAGAAGATTGGGTCATAGCCAAATCCGTTTTCTCCTCTTTCTTCATACCCGATAATTCCCTCAATCGTACCTCTCACTACCATTTCTCTTCCATCAGGAAATGCAGCCGCAATGGCACACACAAATCTTGCCGTACGCTTTTCATCCGGAACACCTACCAGACGGTCGATCAGATTCTGATTTTTAATTCTGTAAGAAGTATCTTCTCCCATATAGCGTGCAGAATAAATACCAGGTTCACCGTTTAAATAATCGATTTCCAGTCCTGAATCATCTGCCATTACCATCTCCTGGGCAATTTTACATACTTCTCTTGCTTTAATCAGGGCATTTTCTTCAAAGGTTTTTCCATCTTCTACAATATCTGCAGTAATGCCTGCCTGCTTCATGGAAAGGATTTCCAGAGGCAATTCTCCCAGGATCTCTCTGATTTCCACCATCTTATTTTCATTCCCAGTAGCAAAAATCATTCTCTTCATGTATGTTTCTCCTTTCATCCGCAGGTTTTATTCTGTTATTTTCTTTTTTCTCGGTGGTTTTGGACCAAGAAACTGGTAAAAATAAGTCTTCATCATACCATTATAGATCTTACGGTTTTTATCCGCAGTTTTTCCAATATAACGCTCCGCATCTGCATATGCTGTAATCAGATACATAGACCAGGAATCCAGCCCTGCATAGCTCTTCCCAATGGTTTCATAAAGAGCAGGAAGATTTTCTCTCTCTTCGATACGTTCTCCATATGGGGGATTCGTCACAATAAAGCCGTATTTTTTCGGATGGCTCAAATCTTTTACATCTCTCTGTTGAAAATGAATCAGCTTATCCACCCCTGCCAGTCTGGCATTTTCTCTGGCTGCTTTCACAATTTCCCCATCCAGGTCATATCCCTGAATATCGGTTTCAATATCAAGGTTCACTAAATCTCTGGCCTCATCATGAACATGATACCAGTGTTTTCTTGAAATCAGATTCTTCCAGTCTTCTGACAAAAAGCTCCTGTTCATACCTGGCGCGATATTGGCAGCCATCATGGCAGCTTCGATTGGAAATGTTCCACTTCCGCAGAAAGGATCCACCAGAATCCTGTCTTTATTCCAAGGTGTCAGTTTCAAAAGTGCCGCTGCCAGGGTTTCTGTAATCGGTGCCTTGCTGGTAAGCTGGCGGTATCCTCTTTTGTGAAGAGAGATACCTGTGGTGTCAATTCCAATGGTAGCCACATCTTTCATAAAGGCAACACGAATAGGGTAGCTTGGCCCGTCTTCTTCAAACCATTGTACATGGTAAACCGTTTTCAGCCTTTCTACCATAGCTTTTTTCATGATAGACTGAATATCAGAAGGACTGAACAACTGGCTTTTTACTGAATTGGCCTTTGCCACCCAAAATTTCCCGTTTACCGGGATAAATTCTTCCCAGGGAAGTGCCTTTGTCTTCTCAAAGAGTTCCTCAAAAGTCACTGCTTTGACCTTCCCTACCTTTAAGAGGATTCTTTCCGTGGTTCTGAGGAAAACATTGGCACGTACAATAGCCTCTGCATCTCCCCAAAAGGTTACTTTGCCATCCTCCACTTCACTAATCTCATATCCTAAATCCTGAATTTCTCTTTTTAATACTGCTTCCAGCCCAAAGTGGCAGGGAGCAATCAGTTCAAATGTTTTCATCAAAGCTGCAGCTCCTTCACGATTTCTCCGTCAAATCCACGGATACTGAATAACCCGTCTTCCAGAACAGCATAGGTAGGAATATTTCCCTCCTTAGGGATAGATACAGAGCCAGGATTTAGAATCGTGTATTCTTCTTTCTTCTCTGCACGAAGTACATGGGTATGACCGTGGACAAAAATGTCTCCCTTCTTCATAGGAGGCAGATTTCCCTCATGGTACACATGTCCATGGCTTGCATAAATGGTTCTGTCCTGATCCATAAGGATACAGTAATCTGCCATAATCGGAAACTGCAGTACCATCTGATCCACTTCGGCATCGCAGTTTCCTCTTACAACATAAAGCTCTTCTTTTACTTCGTTCAGCATTTGGATGACCTGTTTCGGAGCATAATCCTTGGGCAGATCATTTCTCGGCCCGTGATAAAGTAAATCACCTAATAAAATCAGCCGGTCTGCCTGTTCTTTTTTATACGCATCCAGCATTTTTTTACAATAATATGCAGATCCATGTATATCTGAAGCAAACATATATTTCATATATTTTGGTTCTCCTTTTGTTTTTCCTTGATTTCGCATTATTTTTTGTTCGTTTTTATTCTACTATGCTCTGTGGAAAAAAACAAGTTCGAACCTTGATAACATCGGATTCCTCCCACCACGGATTTTGTCTTATATCCCATTTTCTGGAATTCTCTTGCTGCAAACAGGCTGCTGCTGCCCCGTTCACAATAGAATACCAATATCTTTTTTCTGGAATATCTTCTGCAGTCCTGAAGTTTTTCATATGGGATATTGACCGCAGTCCTAATATGGTTTTTGGCATATTCTTCCGGTTCACGTAAATCTATCAGAACAGCATCTTTCCTGCCAACATAAAGGTCCAGGTCTTCTGCTGAAATTGTTTCAATGGGCAACATATACTATCATACCTTTTTGTTTTAGTATATGATTCCAGGAGGAAAGCAGTGTTTTACTCTACGCCTTTTTTCTCTTTAAACAAAAAGGCTCCCGGTTCTGTGTCCGAAAGCCTTTTGAAAACCGCTGATTAATCGCAGTCCAGCATGGATTTTGAACTATTTTTATCCGATGCGTTTTTGCTTTTTGTATTTTTGTCACTGGTGTTCTGAGCGTAGCTATTTTTGTTAGATGAATTTGCTTTGTTCTTGTTGTTTGTATTGCTTGGATTTGTAGTATTCTTAGCCATTTTTTCAACCTCCTGGTGTACTTTTTTGGTTACATTCTTATTATCCCTGCAATCTTAAAAAATATTCAGAGAATATCTATGAATTTTTATTTCATAAATTTCTACAATTTTCTAACAAAAAAATAATATTATTGCTTTTTTTTTCCTTTTATATTATA
>USPF01000100.1 GCA_900556555.1 uncultured Blautia sp. | reverse complement strand
TGCAATCCACCGATTTTATTAGCCATAAGTGTTACAAAAATGCTTGACCACAACAGATACCAAAAAGACCGTCCTATTCTCAATGATTTTCATCTTACGATTGAACGGGGAACATTTTGGGGAATTGCAGGACCAAGTGGCTGTGGAAAATCGTCTTTGATCAAAGCCATCTGCAAATTAGAGCCTTGTGAAGGAAAACTCATACTCGATGGAAAAAATATCATGGATATTTCCCGGTCGGAACTTTCTGAAATCATCGCCCTCGTTCCACAAAATCCATTTTTAATTGCAGGAACGATCTATGAAAATATATGTTATGGTCTCACACGCACACCAAGTTCCCAAGAAGTACAAGAAGCGATTGAAAGCTCCTGTTTGTCGGATTTTATCGCCTCTCTTCCAGAAGGTCTTCACACCCGGCTGGCTGAAGGTGGAACCAACCTTTCCGGAGGTCAAAAGCAAAGAATTGCAATTGCCCGCATTTTTTTAAGAAATCCGCAGCTTCTTATTTTAGATGAGGCAACTTCGGCACTTGACAACACTTCCGAACGCTTGATTCAACATTCTATTGAAGCGCTGAAAACGAAACGGAACATGACTATTATCTCCATTGCACACCGGTTGACTACCTTAAAAAACTGCGACACCATTCTTGTAATGGATCAGGGAAAGATTGTGCAAAAAGGGACTTTCAATAACTTGTTGGATACACCTGGAATTTTTGCAGATATGTATCACGGAAAACTAAAATAAAAAAGCGGACTGATTTAGAGTAGTTTCTAATCAGTCCGCTTAACACGTTCCCTGCAGAAATTGAACCCACATCTAGTGCTTAAGAGAATACTTTTCTTTAACGAGTTCATAAATGAAGTTCTAATTACTCGCGTTGTCTACAGTCTAATGCATTCACAATGGTATGCCCCCCTGCTTCTCCTTTGATTTCCCACGGATTTTCCTCGCCCTGCTCATTCAGACAACAACTCAGGATGGAATGTTTGACCATATCACTGACTGCCTGATCGGTATAAAATGCCATATGTGGTGTCACAACCACATTCGGGAAGGCCCGCAAAATGGACAGATCGTGTTTTCTTAAGCACTGTGCTTTCAAATCTTTATAATAAAGTCCAAATTCATCTTCAATCACATCCAGACCTGCCGCTCCAACCTTTCCTGACTCCAGCCCTTTGATCAGCGCTTTTGTATCGATCAGGCCTCCTCTTGCCGTATTGATCAGGACAACTCCATCTTTCATCTGTGACAATGCACTTTCATCAATCATATGAAAGTTGGATTCAAATAACGGCATATGAAGAGTAATCAGATCACACTTCTGATAAATTTCATGGATATTGTCCACATATTCTGCATATTTTTTCACCTTCTCTGCCTGATAGACGTCATAGGCATAAATCTTACATCCAAATCCACTCAGATCCCGGATCACTGCCTGTCCGATCTTCCCTGTTCCAATAACTCCTACCGTAAAATTATGCAGCTCTTTTCCCTGAATTCCCGGCAGAGAAAAATCATTGATCTCTGCCCGCTGGCAAATCCGTTTCATGTTTCGAATGGACATCAAAATCAGCAGCATCGTATAATCTGCCACACATTCCGGTGAATATGTCACATTGCTGACTTTCATACCACACTCCTTCGCTGCTTCCAGATCAATGTGGTCATACCCGATTGTTCTGGTTGAGATCATCTTGACCCCCAGTTCCCGAAATTTTCTTACAAGCGCTGCATCGATCTTACTCGTGAGAATACTGATATAGTCGTATCCCTCCGCAAGATGCGCATTCTCCATGGATGGACCCTGATAACAGATTCCAAGTTCTACTCCATACTCCCTGGAAAATTTCTGAAAATACTCATCCTCATCAAATTTCCTGTAACTATATACAAATAATTTCATTTTGTGTCTTGTCCTCCTCTTCCGTCTAACCCATAATGGCGGATTGCCTGTGCGATCCCGCCTTTTTCTACTTCTGCTGTCACGTACTCCGTAAAAGGTTCCAGACCTTTTGCGTGATTTCCCATTGCAATTGTATGAGCTGCATACTGGAACATGGAAAGATCATTCATGCTGTCTCCAAACACATACGCCTGATCCAGTTCCAAACCAAACTTTTTCAAGATCATATCACATGCTGTTCCTTTGCTATACCCTTTTTGTATGATTTCATAGGCATTGCCTCCGCGGTCGATTGCTTCCATATCCGTTTCAATGAAGCTGAAGAATTCCGAAAGATTGCTTCTCTCATCCGCATAAATAAACACCTTGTCATAGATAAAATCATCTTTTTCCAAATAACATTCCCGTCCCAGTCCACTGGAGTGAAAATATCTCCTGGATGTCTCCAGACGCTCAAACCGGGAGATTCTCTCCGGAAGATAAATATCCTCTGTTCCTTCCGCGATTCCATCCAGGTTGCACTCTGACATTTTATTCAAAATTTCTCTGCCTCGTTTTTTCTCGATGCTTCTTGTAAACAATACCTCATCATGATATGTCAGATACGTTCCGCACCCGCATAAATATCCATCAAATGCAAACTGTTTTAGCTCTGCCGGAATGGAGCACATCGTCCTTCCTGTATTAATAAACAACAGATGTCCTTTTTTCTTCACTTCCAGAAGCGCCTCTATCGCACTCTTGGGAATTTCTTTTGTCTCTTCACTCAATATCGTTCCATCAATATCAAAAAATAATGCTGCTTTTTTCATATGTCACCCCTGATTTCTCATTCACTTTTCGAATTAACTGTATCACGCTTTTTCTAAAAAGTCTACCTTAAGCATAATTTCTCATTTTCCTGAATATAGTAGGAATAAATGAACTTCCGGAGCCTTTCTATGAACATAACCCAATCTGATCACAAGATCCTCATGCGCTGTTTCGGCCGCATTCTGCTTCTGGCAGTTGCCTTTTTCCTCGGTTCTGTTGCCGGAAAAATTGAACATTCGGCTCGTTCCGCCCCTGTATCCGGTTCCATACTGTCAGCCTCTGAAAACTGGGGACTTAGTTTTCCAGAGGAAGGAAAACTTCCAACCGCCAACGCTTCCATTGAAGATTTGAAGCAATATGCTGCCTATTATGCGCAGGATACAGAAGAAAAAATTTTATATCTGACCTTTGACTGCGGATATGAGAACGGGGCAACTCCTGCTATTTTAGATGCATTAAAGAAACACCAGGTTCCTGCGGCTTTCTTCGTAGTCGGCAATTTTGTCCGTGACAATCCTGATCTGATCCAACGTATGACAAAAGAAGGACACACAGTAGGGAACCATACTTTCAGTCATCCGGATATGTCTAAAATTTCTTCTCTTGAAAGTTTCCAAAAAGAACTTTCCGCTGTAGAAGCTCTGTATCAGAAAATCACCGGTACTGACATGATAAAATACTATCGTCCCCCACAGGGAATTTACAGTACCGAGAATCTGAAAATGGCACAAAGCCTGGGATACCACACCTTTTTCTGGAGTCTTGCCTACGTTGACTGGCAGCAGGATGCGCAGCCTACTCATGAAGAAGCTTTCGACAAACTCCTGTCCCGCGTACATCCCGGAGCCATCGTACTGCTGCATAATACTTCCCGAACAAACGGAGAGATCATGGATGCACTGCTTTCCAAATGGGAAGAAATGGGATATACTTTTGGTTCTCTGTCGGATCTTATCAAAGAGTCTGTATAAAAACTAAGGACAGCACTTCCACCTGATATGCTGTCCTTTGAATCTGTATTTTATTTTTTCTTTCTGGCTTTGAAGCCTTCTACGATCTGAACCATCTCCTGTGATGGATTGGAGATCACTGCTGTCTGAAACACCTTACACGGCGGCGCTTCTTTTATACTCTCCACTGCTGCCTGAACAGCCGATACACTGCCGCTTACAAAAATCAGGGCATGTCCGCCGCACTTTGTATCCTGTGTCTCATAAGAAACTTCTGCAGTCTTTAACATCCGATCCAGTACCAGAACCGCATTTGCCTCCCC
>USPF01000099.1 GCA_900556555.1 uncultured Blautia sp. | reverse complement strand
TCTACCTCTGCCTGATAGGAATACATCTGCTTAATGTCTTAACTAAATGACATTGCCTGATTCAGGGCTCCCTTTCGCAACTTGTAATTCGCCTATAAATAATCGGGTAATCTATAACCTCCCGGCTACACCTTACATGCTTTCGCCTTGTCTGATATTTACAGGTGCGTGACACGCTCCTGTTATAAAGTGATCAGCAAGAATCTCTACCAACGAAAGTTTTCCGGTATTCCCTTCCTTTCCAGGTATTCCTGCCTGGACTTTTCTCTCTCTTCCTCTGTTGGGGCTGTTTTGTACTTACTGTATAACTCCCGATCTACCATTGCATTCAATTTCTTTTCTAACCCTTTCCTTATGATTTCTTCGCCCTCATAATTCTCCATCAGGAAATATTGCAACAGTTGAAAGAATAACTCATATGGTATCTGCACATTTCTATTTTTCATCTGATCTCCTTTCAAGGTGGCAAGATGCCCTATTATTAAGATATGGTCATCTTGCCATCTTCCTTTTTCTACTCTGACAACATCCAATACCACTGATTTCCACGTTTTACGGAATCTATTCCCAGTTCCATTTTGGCATTTCTCAGTGTTTTCTTTTTAATTCCCAGTTTTTCTGCTTCTTCCTCAATTTTCTTTTGTGCCATACCTCCATCAGCCAGTATCTCAAGCAGAAATTCTTTTGCTTTCCGGGTTTTCTGTCCTTTTCCCTCTCCATTGAGCAATTCATCTGCACTAATGTCATATTCACCAATCCATTCAAATCCGTTGTTTTTATCCAGACGGAACGCAATAGCTTTACCTTCCGGTGCCAGGGAACTCTTTGTATGGCACACAACTCTTACTTCCGGTTCATCCTTAATTCGTCCGACAATCAAAACGCTTCTTGCAGCTGCCTGAAAATCAATAGAACCAAGTCCCCGGTAAGAAGATTTTCCGTTACTGTTCTTGTTCATGTGTCCAATCAGAATAATCGCACAATGATATTTTTCTGCCAAGACTGCTATACGTTTCATCAAAGGACGGATTTCATTAGCCCTGTGCATATCCACCTCTGATCCAAGGAAGCCCTGAATCGGGTCAAGCACAACCATTCTGGCTTTTGTCTGCACAATTGCTTCTTCCAACCGGACATCTGCCATCGTCAGCGGTTGCTCACTGTCATCGATAACCATGACCTTTGTGCAGTCTGCACCTGCAGCAAGTAATCTTGGTTTTATCGTATCTCCAAGACCATCTTCTGCAGTCTGGTAGATTACATTTACTGGTGCCTCCAAATGCTGTGTTGACGCATTGTTTTCAATATTTTCTGCATCTACCATATCGCTTTCACTATCAATATCTATCCTTTTATCTTTTGTTGAATCAGCTGGAAGAATAGTCTCTCCTCTGGTCAGTTTTGCAATAATTTGAAGCACCATTGTCGTTTTTCCTTCTCCCGGATCTCCCTGTATAATTGTTACTTTTCCATAGGGAATAAATGGATAAAGCAGCCATTCAATCTGCTCCACTTCCACCGTATCCATATTGATGAGTTTCAGTTCCGGTTCCAGCCTTTTCTGTACTGTTTTATTTGTTTCTGTTCTTTTGTTTTCCATCAAATCCTCCTTATTTTCCCGTTGAAAGAAAAAGTGGTTTTTGATAGAATACTCATAGAAGTTTTTTGGAAGAGTATTCTACCAAATCCCTGCCTTTAGGTGTTTGCCGACACTTAAAGGCTCTTTTATTCCGCTTTCATTCCAGCCATTGTTATTGTGATAAGCCGAATCACTTCCAATAAATCCTCCGGCACATCTTCTCCCTTTTTCAGACGTTTCAGCTCACCCAGTACCTTTTCAAGTTCCTTCTTCAAAGCTTTATACACCCTGGGATTTCCTGTAACCACAACTTCTTTTTCCTGCAATCTTCGGATAATATATTCTTGTTTGGTTAATCCCGATAGCCGTACTGCCGTCTCCAGAAGTTCATCTTCTTCCGGTGACATCCGAAATGCTACAACTTTATTTCTCCAACGTCCCTGCTGATCCAGACATTTAGCCGACATTTGCAAGTCCTCCTTCTACTTCATTTAATTCTTCATCCATATTTTCCGCATCCAGCTGCTCTGCCATGTCCTGCTGTACCGACGGAAACAGATGTGCATACCGGTAAGTAATCTTTTCTGCTGAATGTCCAACCCTTTTTCCGATTGCTAGTGCGGTATACCCCATATTGATCAACAGGGATACATGACTATGCCTGAGATCATGAACTCTGATTTTCTTTACCCCACTCGCTTTACAGCCTCTTTCCATCTCATGATTCAGATAATATTTTGTTACCGGAAAAATGCGGTCGTCAGGCTTTAAACTGTAATATAATTTCAGGCAGTCCTGCATTTCATCACACAGAAACTGTGGCATTATGACTGTCCGTACACTGTTCTTTGTCTTTGGCGTACTGATTACATCTTCTCCTTTCAAACGCTGATAGGACTTATTGATCCGAAGCGTTTTCTTTTTGAAATTAAAATCTGCTGGTGTTAAAGCAAGCAGCTCGCCCGAACGAATTCCACACCAGTAAAGCAGTTGAAAAGCATAGTAGGAAAGAGGTTTGTCCATCATTTCTTCTGCAAATCGCTTATACTCCTCTTTTGTCCAGAACAACATTTCCTTGCCTTCTTCTTCTCCCAGTGCCCCAGCTTTTCTTGCCGGATTAATGCTAAGATCGTAATATTTCACTGCATGATTAAAAATAGTGCTTAATTGTCCATGTATCGTTTTCAGATACGTTGGCGAAAGCGGTTTTCCTGTTTTCGTTTTCAGTTTTCTCATCTGGTTATGCCAGTCCATCACATCTTTAGCTGTAATTTCCGATACTTTACGTTTTCCAAGATACGGAAGAATCTTTTTCTGAATAATATTTTCTTTTGTAAGCCAGGTACTCTGCTTCAAAGAAGGTCTGACATCTTCTTCATACATAGTGCAAAAGCTTTCCATTGTCATATCCACGCTTGCTTTCTTCTGTAATTTGAATTGTAATTCCCAGTCCGCAGCTTCTTTTCTTGTAGAAAATCCTCGTTTGCATTTCTGTTTTCTTGCACCTGTCCAGTCCTGATAACGAATCATTACATACCAGGTGCCATTGTCATTCTTGTAAATTGCCATTCCTAATTCCTCCCATCATTCGATCTTGTTCCATAGAACTGCTCATAAAAATACTTCCGGTCAACTTTTCCTGCGATTGTCTGACATCCCATTGCCTGCAATTCCCTGTTTAGCCTTTTCATCAGCTTGTATGCATAGGACTCCGATACTTCCAGGACTTCCATGACCTCTTTCACATTCATAAACATTTTACTCATAGAAAATTTCTCCTTTCTTTTTACTATACTATTTTGTATTGGTTAAATTATACTATACTATTCTGTATGGGTCAGGTGCTTTCAATACATTTACCCATACTTTTTTGTATGGATTTTCTTGTCTCTACCATTTGGATATGCTATACTCAACCTATCAAGAAAAAGACAGGAGATATAAACATATGGCAATAGGCGAAAGAATCCACCATTTCAGACTTCTGCGTGGTTTCACGCAGAAATATTTGGGTCAACAGCTTGGATTCAGTGATTCACAGGCTGATGTCCGCATTGCACAGTATGAAAAAGGGGCACGCAGTCCAAAAGAAAAATATCTGAACGCATTGGCTGATATTTTTGAAGTATCCCCTCATGCTCTTGCTGTCCCGGATATTGACAGTTACGTTGGACTGATGCATACCTTATTTACCTTAGAGGACCTTTACGGACTTCACATTGATGAGATTGACGGAGAACTTTGTCTCCGGCTGGACAAATCCAAGGGAACCACCTACCTTTCCATGTTCGATATGTTCCATGCGTGGCAGGAACAGGCAGAAAAACTCAAATCCGGCGAGATCACTCAGGAAGAATATGACCAGTGGCGTTACAACTATCCAAAAAGCGCAAAATAAAAGCCGACGAAAAAGGCCTTACCAAATTGATTTCACTCAATTCAGTAAGACCTTTTTTGTCGGT
>USPF01000098.1 GCA_900556555.1 uncultured Blautia sp. | reverse complement strand
TATCTGAAGATTTTGTGAAAATTAATGAAAAATAATTACTTTTTTTGGTAAAAAAGCAAGAATCAGAAAGAGAAGATTGCGTTGACACCTTATATACCGATTGGTATAATATAAAAAGACAGGGGATTACCCTGGAAAATTACGGATCAACAGCTGATAAATATAAGGAAAGGGGCTGAGACAGATGGATAATCGGCAGCTGATCATGGAAAAAGCGCTGGAACTGTTTTGTGCCCGTGGATATGATGCGGTTGGGGTGCAGGAGATTGCAGAACAGTCCGGAATTACAAAACCGACGTTGTATTATTATTTTGGAAGCAAGCAGGGACTGATGGAAACGATCCTTGAGGAGAACAGTCGTATTCTGGAAGAGATGCTGGAAAAAGCAGTGGAAGAACCGGGGGATGTCCCGCAGGTGTTATATCGTGTGGCGAGAGCATATTTTGATTTTGCGGGAAGCCACTGGCAGTTTTATCTGTTTATGCTGAGTCAGTTTTATTCCGGAAAAAAATCGGAAGGATTCCGTACGGTGTATCCGCTGATCCAGAAGTATTACCAGCTTGTGGTGCGGATCTTCGAGGATTCTGCAGATCGTCTGGGAAATATGGGCGGCCGTCAGGAGCAGTTCGCCGTCAGCTTCATGGGGATTCTGGATTCCCATATGATGATGCTGGGAAGAGAGCAGGATGAAGAACACGGACTGGTGATGACGGATCAGAGAACGTATGAGATCGTCCGGCAGTTCCTGTACGGTATTTATTCATAACTGCGAAAGTATGGAACAGTTGCATGTATGAGTGTGAAAAATAACTGGAAAGACAGTTAAGATAAAAGAAAAAGGAGACGGGGATATGGCAAAGATGGAGTTTGGGGAACTGGATCAATATTTGTTTGGTCAGGCCATTGCCTCTATTGTATTTCAGGAGCCGGAAATGCTGCAAAAACTGGATGACATTGTACATCCGGCAGTTTATCAATACATTGTCAGGGAGATTGAGCGTTCCAAAAAAGAGGGAACAGAATTTTTCTTTATTGAGGCTGCTTTACTTTTGGAAGAAAAATATGATGAAATTTGTGATGAGGTGTGGTATATTTATTGCGAAAAAGAAGTCCGCATGGAGAGACTCCGCCGTGACCGGGGGTATTCAGATGAAAAAATCGAGAGCCTGATGCGCAACCAGCTTTCCGAGGATGAATTTGAAGCCAGATGCGACTTCCAGATTTACAATAGTGAAGATGTGGCTCACACCCATCTTCAGATTGAGCGAAGGATGAGAACTTATTATGAATCTATGTAGTATAGCCAGCGGAAGCAGCGGAAACTGTATTTACGTTGGAAGTGATACCACCAGCCTTCTGGTGGATGTAGGAATCAGCGGGAAAAGGATTGAAGAAGGGCTCCGCAGCATTGACCGCACCACAGGGGAATGTGACGGAATCCTGATCACTCATGAACATTCCGATCATATCAAAGGACTTGGGGTGATCTCCAGAAAACACAAAATCCCCATTTATTGCACAAGAGGAACCATGGAAGCCATGGGGAATATGTCATCTCTTGGAAAAATGCCGGAGGGGCTGTTCAGGCCCATTGAAGCAGATCATACCTATACCATTGGGGATCTGGAGATACAGCCCTTTACCATCTCTCACGATGCGGCAGAGCCGGTGGGATACCGGATCAACCAGGGAAATAAATCCGCAGGGATTGCCACAGACCTTGGATATTATGATGAATACATAGTACAAAAGCTGTCAGGACTTGATGTGCTGCTTTTGGAGGCCAACCATGATGTGAATATGCTTCAGGTAGGAAGTTATCCTTATTATCTGAAACAGCGTATTTTAGGAAAACGTGGCCATCTTTCCAATGAAACAGCAGGAAGACTCTTATGCAGATTGCTCCATGATCAGATGAAAGCGGTTTTTCTTGGGCATCTAAGCAGAGAAAATAATTACGAGGCATTGGCATACGAAACCGTATGCTCCGAAGTTACAATGGGAGAAAATCCATGGAATTCCAGGGATTTTAAAATAACTGTTGCACACAGGGATCAGATTTCTGAACTGGTAACAGTCTAAAAAAAGAGAAAAAGGAGTACAGTCATGAAAAAAACCATTATCACAGTCGTAGGAGAAGACACCGTAGGAATCATTGCAAAGGTATGTACTTATCTGGCAGAGAATAACATTAATATCTTGAATATTTCTCAGACCATTGTAGATGGATATTTTAATATGATGATGATTACTGATACCAGCATGGCTTCTAAGAAACTTAGCGTGATCGCAGAAGAACTGGATGCTGTGGGAAAAGAAATCGGCGTGGTCATCCGTGTACAGTTAGAAGATATTTTTACAAAAATGCACAGAATCTAAAGCAGCAGGGGAAAGGACAGGAGATTAGACTATGATTAATATGTATGAGGTCAATGAGACCAATAAAATGATTGAGCAGGAAAACCTGGATGTGCGTACCATTACCCTTGGTATCAGTCTCTTGGATTGTATTGATTCTGATTTGCAGCAGGTAAACCGCAAGATTTATGAAAAAATCACCCGTCTTGCCAGTCATCTGGTGGAGACAGGAGAAGATATTTCCAAAGAATTTGGAATTCCTGTAGTCAATAAACGTATTTCCGTGACTCCTATTGCACTGATCGGGGGAGCTGCCTGCAAATCCTCAGAGGATTTTGTGACACTGGCACAGACTCTTGACAAAGCAGCAAAAGAGGTTGGAGTGAACTTTATCGGTGGTTATTCTGCAACTGTGTGCAAGGGTATGACAGCAGCAGATGAATTGCTGATCCGCTCCATTCCGGAGGCTCTTGCTACGACAGAGCGTGTGTGCAGTTCCATTAACCTTGGCTCTACCAAAACAGGAATCAACATGGATGCAGTCCGTCTCATGGGTGATATTGTAGTGGAGACTGCACAGGCCACCAAAGAACAGGATTCTCTTGGCTGTGCAAAACTGGTGGTATTCTGCAATGCACCGGATGACAACCCGTTTATGGCAGGTGCTTTTCACGGTGTTACAGAGGCAGATGCCATTATCAATGTAGGTGTATCCGGCCCTGGTGTGGTAAAGACCGCATTGGAGCAGGTAAGGGGAAAAAGTTTTGAAGTCCTTTGTGAGACCATTAAGAAAACAGCGTTTAAGGTTACCCGTGTAGGACAGCTGGTGGCACAGGAAGCCTCCAAACGTCTGGGTATTCCTTTTGGCATTATTGATTTGTCTCTGGCACCTACACCGGCGATTGGAGACAGTGTAGCAGATATTCTCCACGAAATCGGTGTGGAATATGCCGGAGCACCGGGAACCACGGCTGCACTTGCACTCTTAAACGACCAGGTGAAAAAAGGTGGTGTCATGGCTTCTTCCTATGTAGGCGGATTAAGCGGTGCCTTTATTCCGGTTAGTGAAGACCAGGGAATGATTGATGCGGTTGTGGCAAATGCCCTTACCATTGAAAAACTGGAAGCAATGACCTGTGTATGCTCCGTGGGTCTTGATATGATTGCCATTCCGGGAGATACCAAGCCAACCACCATTGCAGGTATCATTGCAGATGAATGTGCCATCGGTATGGTGAACCAGAAGACCACAGCCGTGCGTCTGATTCCGGTGATTGGAAAAGGTGTTGGTGAGACCGTGGAATTCGGTGGGCTCTTAGGTTATGCACCAATTATGCCGGTAAATCCGTATTCCTGTGAGAATTTTGTAAACAGAAAGGGCAGAATTCCTGCACCGATTCATAGCTTTAAGAATTAAGCAGCAGAAACAAGATGGATGGAAGGGAGACATGAGCGATGGGATTGTTTGTGAACCCGGGAAATGATGCTTTTCAAATGGCATTAAATTCAGAAATTTATGTGGATAAAACAGGATTGCTGGAATATACAAACCGTGTGATGGATACCAAGCAGGCATTTATCTGTAACAGCCGTCCACGCCGTTTTGGAAAGTCTACAACTGCTGATATGCTTGTGGCTTATTATAGCTGTGGGTGTGACTCAAGGCAGATATTTGAAGGAACAGCTATCAGCCAGGCTGAAACTTTTCATCAGCACTTGAATCAATATGATGTCATCCGCCTGGACATCCAGTGGTTTCTGGTATTTGTCGTTCTTGCTGTATTCTTCG
>USPF01000097.1 GCA_900556555.1 uncultured Blautia sp. | reverse complement strand
ATTAGAACCGGTGAAGAAAGACTGGAATGAATGTCTGGTAGCAGAAGTTCCGGTAGAAAATATGGCAAAGCAGATGTGTTGGAGAGATGCCAGGGAAAAACCAGTTCCGGTCATGAAAATGTCGGAGGTTGAGGAAACGGTGGTTCAGTGGTTATGGTATCCATTCATTCCCTTTGGAAAGGTTACTTTGATCCAGGGGAATCCGGGAAAAGGAAAAACGTGGCTTGCAATGGCAATCGCCGCATACTGTACGAATGGAAAAGAACTTCCCAATGCACTTCCCATAGAACGCTTTAATGTGTTGTATCAAACAGCAGAGGATGGGATAGCAGATACCATTAAGCCTAGATTAGCAAAATGTGGTGCAGATATGACAAGAGTACGCTTCATCAATGAAGATGAAAAACAGCTTTCTATGACGGACGATCGGATTGAAAAAGCCATCCGACAGAATAATGTACGCCTCATGATCATGGATCCCATACAGGCTTATCTGGGAGCCAATGTGGATATGAACCGGGCAAATGAGATTCGTCCCTTATTTCGACATCTCAGTACGATTGCAGAGAGAACTGGATGTGCCATTGTTCTCATTGGGCATTTGAATAAGTCATCGGGAAGTCAGAGCGATTACCGTTCCTTGGGATCCATTGATATCGCAGCGGCAGTACGAAGCATCTTATTTGTAGAAAAGGTGGAAAAAGAGAAGGAACAGGATATTCGAGTGGTATATCAGCAAAAGGATTCTCTTGCTAAGAAGGAAAATCCGGTAGCGTTTTCTTTAGGAGAAGAAGGCTTAAAATGGTTAGGAGAATACGATATATCCATTGAAGATCTGCTGATGGGGAAAGCAGGAACGAAAAAGGAAACGAAACTGGAAAAGGCACAGAAGTTGATCCTAGAATTATTGAGCAAACGGAAAATGATGTGTTTAGAAGAATTAGAGGCAGAACTACTAGCCTATGGGATTTCTTCCAGAACAGGAAGAGATGCAAGAAAGCAATTGGAAAGTAGATTAAGCTACGACTGGTGTCAGGGAAGAAAAACAGTTGCGTTAATCACAGAATAAAGGATGACATTGGCAAAAAACTACTTTGGCATTGGCAGTCTTTATAGATACCTTTGCCAGCCGCCAATGTCAAAGATATTTACCATTTATTTCAAAAAATGGTCGTGTGTATTGCGAGGTGAAATTTATGCTATGCACGTAAAACAGGGAAAGGATATTATGAATAAACCATATGTACCGATTTATGAAAAGGTGGCTCTTACAATTGAAGAGGCAGCTGAATATAGTAATATTGGACAAAATAGAATTAGTAAATTATTAAAAGAACCACGATGCCCATTTGTACTTTATGTAGGAGCTAAAAAACTTGTAAAGAGAAAAGAATTTGAAAGATTTATTTCGGAAAATATAGAGATTTAAGAGATAGGAGATGAGATGGAAATTGAATATTCACAAAGATAAAATGGTATGGTATAATATAAGATACTGTATTAGGGCTTCTTTGAAAGGAGCTAAAATATGGGAAAAGATTTAAAAGGCAAAGAACTTGGTGTGGGTATATCACAGGAAAGTACAGGATTATACTCCGCAAGATTTGTAGATCGGTTTGGAAAGAGAAAGCATAAACGATTCAAAAAGCTACAAGAGTGTAGAGCTTGGCTTGCAGATGCGATTTATGTAGATGAACATAGTGATATTTCAATGCCGTCTGATATGTTGGTGGATCATTGGTTTGATTACTGGATTGGAATAAAGAAGAAAACAGTCCGTCCGAATACGGTTCGTAATTATACGGAGAGATATATAAGAAATATTAAACCATTGATTGGGAAAATGTCATTATCAGATGTGAAACCTCTACATTGTCAAAAGATATTTTATGATATGGCGGATCAAGGCTATCGTACGTCCACGATTTATCAAGCAAGAATTACATTATATAATATGCTTGAATATGCAAAAGAAAATGAAGTATTACGAACGAATCCCTGTAAAAGGTCAGTAAAGAGTGATATGGGAAAACCTTCGGAGAAGAAAGTTGCATTAGAAAGAGATGTGCAAAAAATATTTTTGAGATATGCAGAAGGGCAGAGTTATGAAAATCAGTATCGATTTATTCTTCAAACCGGATTGAGGACAGGCGAATTAGTTGGATTGAAATGGGAAGATATTGATTTTGAATCTAAAACAATTCAGATTCGCAGGAGTATGGAATACCGTTATAGTGTAAAAGAGTGGCGTATTGGAGAACCAAAGAGTAAATCAGGTTATCGTACGATACCTTTAACAGAAGAAGCGGTTGCTATACTGAATAAACAAAAAGAAAAGAATAAGTGGATTTCAGAAATTTCAAAAGAATGGGAAGAGTTTGTGTTTCTGTGCAGAAAGGGGACACCAGTTAAGAACAGTACATATGATACGGCATTGTTTAAGATTTGTGACAAAGCACAGATTCCTAGATTTTCAATGCATATTTTGAGACATACATTTGCTACTAGATGTATTGAAGCAGGTATGAAGCCCAAAACACTTCAAATGCTACTGGGCCATTCAAATATTGGAATTACCATGAACTTATATGTTCATACTACCGAAGAAGAAAAGAAAAAAGAAATTGATTTGGTAGCAGAAGCGCTTATGGCAATATGATGGCCCACTAAATGGCCCACCTATTAAAGTAAGTATGCTGAAATCCCTTGAAATCTAAGGATTTATAGGAGGAAATAGAGAAAATGAAACTTGGTATCGTAGGCCTTCCAAATGTAGGAAAAAGTACATTGTTTAATTCGTTGACAAAAGCAGGTGCAGAGTCTGCAAACTATCCGTTCTGTACCATTGACCCAAATGTAGGGATTGTTCCAGTTCCAGATGAAAGACTGAAACTTCTGGGGGATTTCTACCAGTCTAAGAAAGTAACACCGGCAGTGATTGAATTCGTAGATATCGCAGGTCTGGTAAAAGGAGCGTCCAAAGGAGAGGGACTTGGAAACCAGTTCCTGGCAAATATCCGTGAAGTGGATGCCATTGTCCATGTAGTGAGATGCTTTGAAGATGAGAATGTTATCCATGTAGACGGCTGCATTGATCCGTTAAGAGATATTGAAACCATTAATCTGGAACTGATTTTCTCTGATCTGGAGATTCTGGAAAGAAGAATCGCAAAAACTACAAAATCAGCCAGAATGGACAAAGAAGCAGCAAAAGAACTGGAATTTCTGAAGGAAATCAAGGCTCATCTGGAAGCTGGAGAACCGGCAGCGTCTATGGAATTAGAAAACGAAGACCAGGAACTGTATATGAAAGGCTATAATCTGCTCACATGGAAACCAGTTATCTATGCGGCAAACGTATCAGAAGATGATCTGGCAGATGACGGTGCTTCCAATGAATATGTACAGCAGGTACGCGAGTATGCTGCAAAGACAGACAGTGAAGTGTTTGCACTTTGTGCTGAGATTGAACAGGAAATTTCAGAACTGGAAGAAGATGAGAAAAAAGAGTTTCTGGAAGACCTTGGGATTCAGCAGTCTGGTCTTGAAAAGCTGATTGTTGCCAGCTATCGTCTCCTTGGGCTTTTAAGCTTCCTTACATCAGGAGAAGATGAAACAAGAGCATGGACTATTAAAGTGGGAACCAAAGCTCCTCAGGCGGCAGGAAAAATCCATACAGACTTTGAAAGAGGATTTATCAAAGCAGAGGTAGTCAATTATCAGGATTTACTGGATTGCGGCTCCTATGCAGGTGCAAGAGAAAAGGGTCTGGTCCGTATGGAAGGAAAAGAATATGTGGTACAGGACGGCGATGTGATTTTATTCCGTTTCAACGTATAAAAAGTAAGAGTACAAATGTATAAAATATCCGGTTATGGCACAGGATAGGAGAAACAGGAGTGTGCAGATGAACCGGAAAGAGCTGAAAGGGAAAATAGAACATACAAGAGAAGTTCTGGATACCGCAATTGAGAAAAAATACTGTTCTGTGGAGATTTTGGATATCAGCAGGATGCTGGACAGGCTTATAGAAGAGTATGTGACAGAAAACCAGCAGAGCTGTGTTCTGGTACAGAAAAATCCGGGCACAGTAAAAATATAATATTGTGTGAAAAAAAAGATGGAAAATCCTGGAAAGCAAAAATATTTTCAGAATTCCATCTTTTTATTTTTTATAAAGAAAACATAC
>USPF01000096.1 GCA_900556555.1 uncultured Blautia sp. | reverse complement strand
CACAGAGAATGAAAAATTACACAGGAAAGGGTGAGGGTAGTGTGAACATAGGAAAGCAAATATTAAGTATCCGAAAAGAAAAGCAATTAACACAAGAGGAGTTTGGCAGATTATTTCATGTGACACGGCAAACGATTTCAAATTGGGAAAATGAAAAAAGTTATCCGGATTTGCAAATGCTTGTAGACATGAGCGACCAATTTGGAATTTCTCTTGATGTATTATTGAAGGAGGATTCTAAAATGGTAAAGACCATCGATAAAGAAAGAATGCACAGTAAGATAAAACATGCAAGATCTATCATCGATATTTTTTCAGGTGCAGGTACCGGGATCATTGTATCTTGCCTAATTTCGCCAGATTCCATAAGAAGAACAATAGCAGTTTTTGTTGGATTAATCCTGGTAGGAATTAGCTGGTATAAGAAATCAGAGTATGACAAAGAGATAATCAGATATATGGAAGAGCAATAGCTGTAAGCGGGCAATACAAAGTATTTTCATTGTGTTGCCTGCTTTTTCTATGCTATAATAAAGCAATCAATCGGAAGTAACGGAGAAAAAATGGAAATAAGAGAACTTAAAGAAGATAAAAAGCAGTTTCTTTCCTTGCTGTTATTAGCAGATGAACAGGAAGATATGATAGACAGATATATTGAGAAAGGCACGGTGTATGTTTTAGACGATGACGGGGTTAAGTGCCAATGTGTTGTCACAGATGAGGGGAATGGCATTCTTGAGATAAAAAATATTGCTACAAAACCAGAGCATCAGGGAAAGGGCTATGGAAAGAAACTGATTGACTTTCTTATTATGAATTATAGAGAAACATATTCTGTTTTACAAGTTGGTACAGGAGATAGTCCATTAACGGTACCTTTTTATGAAAAATGCGGATTTATCCGTTCACATAGCATAAAAAATTTCTTTACGGATTATTATGATCATCCCATATACGAAGGTGGTGTTCAGTTGGTGGATATGGTTTATTTGCGAAGAAATATGTAAAACTGGGGGCAGGAAAGAGAAGAATGATGATTGCTTCATATTTGGTCAGTTGAATATGAGGGGGGATTGCTTGCTTGAATAAAGAGGAAACAGATGGAAAGTTTATCTGCTGTATGTGATGAATACACCATGGATTGGATAAAAAGAACAATAAGAATTTGACGGAGGTAAGGACATGATAAAGGCTGTCTTTTTTGATGTCGATGGAACTATCGTATCGCACAAAAATAATACTATTTCAGAATCAACAAGATCTGCTTTGGATTTGCTGGCAGCAAGAGGTATTAAGCGGATTGTTTCAACAGGAAGGCACATGCTTGAATTAGTAGAACTTCCTGTAGGCAATATCGAATTTGATGCATATATCACACTGAATGGTCAACTCTGTTTAGATTCTCAAGGAAATACTATATCAGAAAATCCAATCATTGGGTTCGAAAAAGAGTGTATTATTAAGATGTTTACGGAAAAGTTGATGCCCATTATGCTGCTTGAGAAAGATAGAATGTATATCAATTATATAAATCATCATGTAGAAATCGCTCAGCAGGCTATCTCTACGCCATTGCCCAATATCGAAACATATACAGGAAATGAGATATATCAAGCAATTGCATTCATCGAAAAAGGAACAGAAAATGCTTTGATTCAGAAACTACCAAATTGCAAAATAACAAGGTGGAATGATTATGGTGTTGATATCATTGCATCTACTGGAGGAAAAACATCTGGCATCAAAGCATATTTAAAGGCAAATCATCTCGAAGCAGAAGATACAATGGCTTTTGGAGACGGAGAAAACGATATTGAGATGTTGAAATATGTTCAGATTGGTGTCGCTATGGGAAATGCAGGTTCCCTAGTAAAGGCAAGTGCAGATTATATTACTGATTCCATAGATAATGATGGTATTAAGAAAGTATTGGTTTTCTTGAATATTATTAATTGTTAAATTTCAATAACAAATTATTCTATTTTTCTCATTTAGCAAATCTGTTTTAATAGCGTTGACAAATGTGTAAAATGGAACGCTACATTGAATGCTGTGCAAAAGTCACCTCGAAAATCGTTCCCCCAGTCTTGCCTGATTTGATACAAATACTGCCATCATGTACTCTAACGATTTCGCGGACAAAAGCAAGACCTAGCCCTACGCCACCCAGCTCCCGGCTTCTGGATTTATCCACACGGAAGAATGGCTCGAACACTCTCTCCCTAAGCTCCTTTGGTATTCCGCTTCCCGTATCTTCTACAGACAGATAAACATGCTTGTTTCTCTGATATGCAGTTACTGTAACCTGTCCGAGCGGATGATTATATTTGATGGCATTCTCAACCAGATTGTATACAAGCCTGTAAATAAGGATATCACTGCCTATCATAGTGGCATCCTCACATTTTCCAATCAGCTTTATATTCTTTTCCACGGCAAGAGGCTCAAGGTCTGCCAAAACCTCTTCAACAATAGCATCCAATATAATTTTATCATCCCTTCCCACCGTCTGAAGCTCACTCATGTCAAGAAGAGTCTTTACCATCCTGTTTAATTTATCATTTTGTTCCGTAACCATTTTTATGGTCTGCAAAGTGTCTGCATCATTTCCCGGGTGAGAGGCAGAATTATATAAATCAAGCTGTACCTGCATTAACGCTAATGGAGTACGCAGCTCATGTGCTGCATTTGCAGTAAACTGTCTCTGTATCTCAAATGCTTCCGACAGACGCTCAAGCATCTTATTATAAGAAATACCCAGCTGGTTCAGTTCCTTAACATTGTTTTCCTCTATTCTTGAATCAGACAGATTCTGAGCCTGTACCTCTTCAATTTTATCTGAAAACTCCCTGATTGGTCTGAGTGCATGCCCGCTTATAAAATAAGTGACGACACCTCCCACAAGCGCCAGCAAAACCGTGATTATCAGACTGTTTCTTTTATAGTCGGCCTTATTATTGTACACCTGAAACGAAAATTCATCCGCAAACTCATCCCACTTATCGTCCGGTATGCTGATATATATTTCATCTGATTTGTTTCCTTTTTCATCCCACTGTGACTCTACCGCATCCTGCAGAGAATCGATGTAATGCACACCATTTTTATAGACAAACATAGTCAGGCAGCCACATATAATAGCAATACACAATGTAGTAATGCACGTAAGTCTCCACTGTAGCGACATTCTTTTCATCTGTCAGACTCCTCCCGTATTTTATAGCCTTCACCTACCTTGTTCTGAATGGGATCATATCCCAGCTTCGCCTTAAGCTTTTTTCTAAGTGAAGACATATGTACCCTGATTGCTCCGCTAAAGCTGTCTGCCGTGGCATCCCACACATGCTCTATCAGCTCCTCCTGACTCACCGGTCTGCCTATATTGATAAGTAAATATTCCAAAATACCATTCTCTTTTCTTGTCAGTGGAACCGGCTCTTCCTTTGCATATGCCTCGCGTTTAATCGTATCAAACTTTATTTCTCCGCATTTAAGACATATATCATTCTGTACAAATTTCCTTCTTGTCAGGCTTCTGATACGTGCCTCAAGCTCCTGCAGATGGAATGGTTTTTCCATGTAATCATTTGCTCCTGCATCCAGTCCCTCTACCTTATCAGCAATCTGACCTCTTGCAGATAATATCAAAACCTTAGTTTCATCATTGTATTTTCTAAGCTCCTTAAGAAGCTCCATGCCATCCATCCCCGGCAGATTCAAATCCAAAACTATCAGATCATAATTCTCCGACAGTATACATTCAAGAGCCTCTTTCCCATCATAACAGGTATCCACCTCATAACCGGCAGCATACAGACTCTTTGCAACCATATCACATATTTGTTTCTCATCCTCAACAATTAATAATCTCATAATGTTCTCCTGCTTCTTAACAATAATTTTACAACCTATATTGTATAATACCAAAGTCAGCTGGTCAACAATACAACAAAAAGGAGCAACATTATGTTGAAATACCAAAAAACATGTCAAATCATTCTGCTTATCCTTGGTGTATCCATGATAAGCTATGGTGCAGTCAGAGGTGAGGCGGCTACAGTGCTTGGTAAAGCAATAAAACTATGTTTGGAGTGTGTCGGAATTGGATAAGGAAAAGAAATTACTATCAAGAAAACTGGCAAAAATACGTGGCTGGATACAGGCCACAGCAACGCTGCTGACCAATATTCATATTCCAAATTTATTTAAGGGTAAAATATATCAGGGCAATGCAAAAACAGTATGCGTACCCGGATTAAACTGCTACTCCTGCCCTGCCGCGACAGG
>USPF01000095.1 GCA_900556555.1 uncultured Blautia sp. | reverse complement strand
AGGTTGTGACAGCTACAACGGCATCTCTGAGTGTCAATGATGACAAAGGAGAGATATGTATATAATCCCAATGCAGTTATTAATTTAATGTTATGGGGTGAGTTTCAAAGCTATTGGTCGCAGACGGGAACGTATGAGTCTATTATCCCATTTATTAATATGGATTTTGATGGACTGAAAACAGCTATTATTCAGATGCTTTCCGGTGGGACTGTGGAAGTGGATGTAAATACCTTTCGCAATGATATGGTTTCTTTTCAGAATAAAGATGATGTGCTCACATTGCTGATTCATCTGGGATATCTGGCTTATGACCAGGTGAAGGGCATTGCTTTTATTCCCAATGAGGAAATCAGGCAGGAATTTCAGGCAGCAGTGAAAAAGAAAAAATGGGATGAATTTCTTCAATTTCAGCAGGAATCCAAAGAACTGCTGGATGCAACTTTAAATGGGGAGGCTTGCAAAGTAGCACAGGGAATAGAAAGAATCCATACACAGTTTGCATCGTCCATTCAATACAATGATGAAAATTCTTTGAGCAGTGTTCTTACTATTGGTTATCTGGCTGCTATGCAGTATTATTTTATGCCTATAAGAGAGATGCCTACAGGGAGAGGCTTTGCGGACTATGTATTTCTGCCGAAACCAGAATACATAGAGGAGATTCCGGCGTTACTGGTAGAATTAAAATGGAATACAAAAGCAGAAACTGCATTGAAGCAGATAAAAGAAAAGAGATATGTTGAGGGAATATCTGGTTATACTGGGAAAATTTTATTAGTAGGAATTGCTTACGATAAAAAAAGCAAGGAACATGAGTGTGTTATTGAAGAATATAGTTGCTAAATAATAAAAACAGCAGTTGTGCATTTTTTTAGTGCATGGCTGCTGTTTTTCGTTGACATATATAGGAAAACGATATAATATATAAGTAAACAATGCATAGGAAGCCTATATATTATAAAAAAAGGAGGAGTAGAAAATGTCAGTGAGTAAAAATCTGGTTTCAGGAAGCATGACCATGCTGTTGCTGAAATTATTATCTGAAAAGGACATGTATGGATATGAAATGATTTCTGTTTTGCGGGAGCGTTCTGAAAATGTATTTGAATTGAAAGCAGGGACTTTGTATCCGCTGCTTCACAGTTTGGAGGAAAAGAACTTGCTAGAATCCTATGAGCAGGAATTTCTTGGAAAGGTGAGGAAGTATTATTCGATTACCAAAGAAGGACGAAAGCTGCTGGAGGAAAAACAGGAAGAGTGGAAAGAGTATTCCAGAGGAATCACAGGTGTGCTGGGATGGGAGGGATGACACATGGAAGAATATATGAAAACATTGTTGGAACAAATCCGGTGTAAATCTGCAAGAAAACTGGTAGAAAAGGAAATCCGGGAACATATTCTAGAACAGTATGAAGAAAATCTGGAGTCCGGAATGGATGAAATCTGTGCCATGGAAGCAGCAGTGGAGGATATGGGAAGTCCGGTCGAGACAGGAGTTGCCCTGGATGCCATACACAGGCCGCAGATGTCCTGGAGCATGCTCATTATGATCGGGGTGATTAGCTTTTTCAGTATCTTAATACAAGTGCTTGTTGGAAATGGAAACCCTATGCTGGGAAGCGGGCATATGCTCAAACATGGGATTCATGTGGTGCTTGGTTTTGCTATGATGATGCTGGTTTACCGTCTGGATTACAGTAAGATAGGCAGATATGCCAAAAGAATCACAGGTATCGTATGTACTGTTCTTTTTGCGGCAATCTATCTGGGGATTACAGCAAGTGTCAATGGAGCACAGGCCTGGATTCCAACACCGTTTGCACCTCTATCCATTCCTGCACTCTTACTATTTGCAGTGCCGTTATACGGCGGAATTCTTTATTCTTATTACGGGACAGGATACACAGGCCTTTTCAAAAGCATTTTTTGGATGATTCCGCCAATCTGGGTGGCATTTCTGGTGCCCAAGATTGGCCTGGCAGTTACGCTGCTTTTCTTTCAGGGAATCTTGTTGTCCGTGGCCTTGTGGAAAAACTGGTTTCAGGTGAAAAAATATTGGGTCTTAGGCGGATTTTGGGGCAGTATTCTGACTTTTCCGGCAATCCTGGTGATGCTTAGAAAAAAATTTGGATGGATTGCACAGTATCAGATGGAAAGGCTGGCTCTTTATCTGGGACAGGCAGGAACAGACACTTCTTCAGCGTTCTATTTTTTAAGAGATGGCTTCAAAGAGTACCGGCTATGGGGTGCAGCAGAAATAGAAAATCCCCTGATGGAAACAGGGCAGAGTTATTTTAGTGATTTCCTGATTTCTTTTGTAGGTATGAATTATGGAATGCTGGCAGCCGTGCTATTGATTTTGCTGATTCTGGCAGTTATTGTGAAGGGAATCTCTATCGTTGTGAAACAGAAGAACAAACTTGGAAGGATCATGGGGATTGGATGCGGCATCGTATTTCTGGGCGAACTATGTTTGCATGTGTTCACCTGTATTGGCTGGTTTCCTCCGATGGCAAGTTTTCTGCCATTTTTCTCCTACGGCGGTTCCAACTTGGTGGTGTTTTATATGATGCTGGGTCTGATGCTCAGTATTTACCGCTATAAAAATATTCTTCCCTCCACCGGAAACAAGAAGAAAAGGCCAGTGAAGAGAAGAATCACAGAATAGTTTTTATAAAATTACAGGCGGCTTTTGCAGGTCATTGACAAAAGCGGTCTGTTTTTTTGCACATTTTACAGATTCGTACAAATCAGAAAGGAATAAGTCTTTTTCAAAGGCACTGGCAGCAGATGGACTTAATTGTTTCTGATAATCAGCAGCTTTTGTGATAATAGGAATCCTGCTTTTTTTCTGCATGGTACGAAGAAAAGCAGAGTGGTCTTTCCGGAATCCCAGGAGCCTTACATAAGAAGGTTCCTGTGTCTGCATCTCCTGGGTGATGCCAAGAAGGGCATGGAGCAGTCCCCTGCAAATTCGGGTGTATGTCAGTTCCTTTGTTTTTAGCTGGAGAACAAATTGTGAAAAAGATTGGAAGCTGTTCAATTGTTTATAAATTCTCCGGCATAAGTCTGGTGATAAATCTGCGAATTGGCACAGGGTTTCTGCCGTATGCTGCATAAGCTGGTACTTCAGCAAAAGGGAAAATTCGTTTTCATTCATGAAAGTCCCGGAAGAAAGCAGAGATTCCATATAGTCCCAGACTGGTTTTGGTTGCGCCTTGGAAAAAGCGGAAAACGAATCCGTCTGTCTGGCACTCTGCTTTTTCAATGCGTTTCGTATGGCAGATGCACTGGGAAAAAGGGTGTCCAGTTCCGTGCTGTGGTAGGAACCGCCTTTTCGTTCTATGGTGATAGGATGGATGGGGCTCTTTTGTGCCAGCAGAGCCTTGCAGTATTCAATTCCCAGGATATTGTTTGGCGTATCGAGAAAATCTCCGTTCATAGAAAGGGAAGATTCCAAGTCGTACACTTTTAAGGCAGTTTTTCTGGCAGCAGGGAAGGAGGCACCCTGTCTTAGAGCCTCTTTTAGAGCCCTGCGGTAAAGAGGCGGTTCCTCTAACAAAACGGAAGCAGCCTGGATGCAAGCAGAAATATCTCCGGATTCACTTCCAAAAGAAAGAAAATCCATACAGTTTAGAGCGTCAAAAATACCGACACCGCCTCTGGCAAAAAATTCCGCACTGCCTGTTGCATACGAACCCGGCAACTCCAGTACCACATCTGCACCGCCCAGCAAAGCCATCCTGGTCCTTTCGTGTTTGGAAAATATGGCGGGAGTACCTCTCTGTACAAAATCACCACTCATAAGAACAACTGCAAAATCTGCATTACTCTTTTCCTTTGACTGTTCAATCTGATAGGCATGCCCGTTATGAAACGGATTATATTCTGCTATGATTCCTACTGCTTTTTTCATGAAAAAATCCTTTCTGGTGGATGCAGCCTGGTGCATTTAAATTTTGCAGGCTGAAAATATAGTTTCCAATGAAAGTATTATACCGTGAATGATGTGCAAATGGCAAGCGAATAGGAAAAAGTAGGTGAAAATCGCCATGAGAAGATTTATGGCCTATAAGGCTATATATTTTATCTAAATAAAAATCAAGGTTGCTTCTTTTCGGGTTCATCCATTATAATGAAATCATAGAAACTCGATGTATAGATATCAGATTTATAGGGAAGGTGATTTGGCAAAGAAATTTTATTTCTACAGAAGAGAAACATATGTGGATTTTTCACATTCCGGGAAAATACGACTAGAAAATGTAATCCAAAGTACAGGAGATAACACGATATCAGTTATTCTGATAATCAGCTTGAAATAAAAAAAGAGCGA
>USPF01000094.1 GCA_900556555.1 uncultured Blautia sp. | reverse complement strand
TCTTCCCTGTGTCGCAGTTGTCCCACTGGCTGTGATTCCTGTCTGTACACCACAGCATTTTGCACAAGGGCAATACGCTGTCAATCTGAATTTTCCAAGATATTTACCCTTAGATGAATTCTGCTGGCTATTATTTTGCTGTGTATCCTCAGATGGTTTCTGGGTATTCTGAGACTGATTTTCCTGAGGTTTATTTTGTTCAGGTTTTGCCGCAGGTTTCTGGGTATCCTGCTGAGGTTTCTGAGTATTTTGTGCAGGAGGATTGCTGTTCTGGCTATTCTGCTGCTGTGCCAGTGCCTGAGCTGCCTCTTCATCCTTCTGCTGTTTGATTAGCTCATTAATTGTATTCTGCTGGCTTTCAATCTTACTCATCAGACTTTGCACATTGCTCTCCTGTGTAGAGATCTCATTTTCATAAGTTGCAATCTGTGCATGAGTCGTTTTCATGACAGCAGAGACTTCATCCTGTTTCGCCAGACTTTCTTCTTTCAGAACTTCCAGTTCTTTCTGCTGCTCTTTGATAGATTGTTCTTTTTCTTTAATTTCTGCTGTTGTTTTCTTATACTCTTCCAGCATCTGTCTGTCATACTTGGTAAGCTGAGAGAAGTTTTCAGCCTGGCTTAAAAATTCTGAAAAACTCTTTGCTTCTAAAAACATGGATATGTAAGACTGGTTCGAATTCTCATACATGTACTGAATCCTAAGCTTCATCTTGGAATACTGGTCAGCTTCTTCTGCTTCCGCCTCTGCCAGTTCAATCTGAAGCTCTTCCAAATCTTTCTGTGCCTTCTCTGACTTGGTCTGGATTTCCTGGAGATTCTGTCCTAATTCTGTAAACTGCTTGTCCAGCTCACGAATGTAAGCCTGCAAATTTCCTTTTTTCGCTTCCAGGCTGTTCAGCCTGCTCTGTGTATCATTTAACTGTTTCTGCTGTTCCTGTTTGGCATTCTGTGCATCTGTAATCTTTTTTTGTGTGGAAGCACCATAAACAGGTGCTGCTGCCATACTGACAGATAAAACGCCAGCCAGGAGAAGGGTACTCAATCTTTTTTTCATAAATCAAAGCTCCTTTTCTCTAACGATACTCATTATAACATATCAGAAACAAAAAGAACAGCTTTTTTTACTTTTTTGTAATAATTACGTAACACTAACTCCCAAAAAAGCACATAAATTGCCTCTTTTTCCCTGGCTTGCCCGGTGTGAAAATAAAAATTCCGGATTACAACAGGTACAGATTCCAGGAAAACTAATGTGTTCCCTTAAAATTCCTGCCTCTGTAAGAACGATTTCATTGGCTTTCCAAAGATTTAGCTGGTATTTCCCAGGTTTCGTCTTATACAGAAGCCCTGCATCCTCTTCATAACCCTGAAATTCTTCCCGGAACCTGTCCGCCACATCAGCACTAACTTCATAACAATCTTGGCAGATAGATGGTCCGATTCCTGCATACAGGTTTTCCGGCTCTGAACCAAAGGCATCTTTCATAGCTCTTACCATTTTTTCTCCCATTCTGCCTACAGTGCCCCTCCATCCTGAGTGTGCAAGGCCAGCCGCCTTATTCACAGGATCCAGGAAAAACAGCGGCACACAGTCTGCATAAAAGGTGGTAAGTGTAATACCGGGAACATTGGTGATCAGCCCATCAATATCCGTATAGTCCTTTTTTTGAAGTACACCCTTTCCTTTATCTGCTTCTGTAACCTGGCGGATATGAACCGTATGCGTCTGATCAGAACACACGATTCCCTCCATGGAAAATCCAATAGCATCTGCTATACGCCTGTAGTTCTCCAAAACCGCCTCTTCTTCGTCACCTCTCGTAAAACTCAAATTCATAGATGCGTAAATCCCTTTGCTTACACCGCCTAATCTGGTAGAAAATCCGTGATAAAATTCCGGAAACTTTTCAAATGCCGGATAAGTCAGATAAGTTACACCCTTATTTTCATTTATTTTCATATGTTGCGGAAGATCTGTTTTCCATTTAAGTTCCATGTTCAACCTCTGTATTCGAATGCATTTTTTATCAGTGTTATCTGCTCCCGGGTGATTGCAAGCACATCAAACCGACAGGGACAGGTTTCGCCATAGCCACGTACGGTAAGATAATACAATGCTGCCCTGGATATTTTTTCTTGTTTTTTATAAGATACCGCTCCCAGTGCACCTCCATAAGTTTCGGATTTTCTGTGCTTCACCTCAACAAAGCAAAGATATCCTTCATTTTGTGCAATGATATCGATTTCCCCTTGCCTGCACTGAAAATTACACTCCAAAATATGATATCCTGCTTTTTCCAGATATTTTGCCGCCAGCTCCTCATAATGTCTTCCTACTGCCCTGGATGCCTTTGTGCCTGTGCGAGACTTCATTTCTCTTCTCCAAATACATTTTTAATAAAACTTTTCCGGTGAATCGGTGTGGCACCATATGTTCTGAGTGCTTCGATGTGTTCCCTTGAACCATAGCCCTTATTGGAGGCAAATCCATATTCCGGCATAATTTTATCATACTCTCTCATAAGCCTGTCTCTGGTAACTTTCGCAATAATACTTGCCGCTGCAATAGAAACGCTTTTTGCATCTCCTTTGATGATGGGAACCTGAGGAATCGTGATACCTGGTATGGTCACTGCGTCATTGAGTAAAATCTGAGGAGTAACGGGAAGTTTTGACACTGCTTCCCTCATAGCTTCATAAGTAGCCTGAAGAATATTAATCTCATCAATTCTCGCAGGACTTGCATAGCCTACCTGTACAGCAACCGCCTTTTCCATAATCTCTTCATACAATTCTTCTCTTTTCTTTTCAGAAAGCTTTTTAGAATCATTGATATATAAAATATCACAGTCCTTTGGAAGAATCACTGCACCGGCCACAACAGGACCTGCAAACGGCCCTCTCCCCACTTCATCAATACCGCACACATATCCCAGATGCTCATATTGGTGCTCAAAGGATTTCATAGCCTCTATTCGCTGCTTCTCCTTCTCCAGTGCTTCCATCTGTTTCCTAGCCTGTGCAACGGCCGTCTGCACACCTTTTCTATTATCCTGTGCATAAAAGTCTATCAGCTTAAGAAGTTCTGTCTGTTCCGCTGTTTTCAATTCTTCTTTAATTTTCTGAATACTTTTCATCATTTACTTTTACTCTGCTTTCTCCAACGTGATTCTGCCGATTTTTCCATTCCGGAACTCTTCCAGAAGAATGTTTGCTGCCTTTGTATAATCCAGCTCCTGACCCTTCTGAATGCATTTTCTGTTTCTTGCAATCTCTTCCAGCATGGTTATATTGTTTTCAGATTCTGTAATCTGATACCGCTGTTCAAGGATTCCTTCATATTCCCGGTGAAGGTATGCAAGCAGTTCCAGGGAAAGTTCTTCCAGATTCAAAATTTCATCTTTAATAGAACCTACCATAGCCAGCTTTGCCCCTACTTCCTGGTCTTCAAACTTTGGCCACAAAATTCCAGGGGTATCTAACAGCTCCACATTTTTGTTAATGCGGATCCACTGTTTTCCTTTGGTCACACCAGGTTTGTTCCCTGTTTTTGTACAGGCTTTTCCTGCAAAAGAATTAATAAACGTAGATTTCCCCACATTTGGGATTCCTACTACCATAGCTCTTACCGGGCGGTTTAGAATGCCTCTTCTTCTGTCTCTTTCTATTTTTTCTTTACAGGATTCCATAATGACCGGAAGAATTCCTTTCATTCCAGCACCACTTCTGGCATTAATCTTCACAGCATAGTAACCCTTGCTCCTAAAATATTCCATCCACTGTTCTGTTCTGCTGTCATCTGCCAGGTCTGCCTTATTTAAAAGGATCAGTCTTGCCTTATTCTTTCCCAGTTCATCAATATCAGGATTTCTGCTGGAAAGAGGAATCCTGGCATCTGTCACTTCTATCACCAGATCGATCAGTTTTATATTTTCCTGCATCATACGTTTTGCTTTTGTCATATGACCCGGATACCATTGATAATTCATACGCTACCTCATTTCTTCATCTCATGTTTTACAAATCCAATTTTGTTCAAAGGTGCAGCCTGAAACCAGAGCTTGCCTTCTATATTTTTTTTCTTTACATTCTTCACTTCAGCAAAACGGCTGTCTTCACTGTTGTTCCTGTTATCACCCAGAACAAAATATTCATCCTTCTTTAAGGAAATCCCTTCGTCGGCCAGTCCCGGGTTGGATATCTCGGAAAAATCCCCGTCTTCTTTATATACTTCGCCGTTGATGTAAACCTTACCTTCTTTAATCTGTATGGTTTCCCCAGGAAGCCCGATGACACGCTTAATATGAATGGATGCATTTTCCTTTCCATCCTTTGTAAAAGCAATGATATCTCCACGTTTCGGACTGCCAAATTTATATGCAAGCTGATTCACGAAAAATCTTTCTCCTGTCTGAATCGTAGGCTCCATACTGCTCTCCTGCATTCCAATGCTCTGAAAGAAAAAAATTGCTGTCACAGCAGCTAAGGCAAGGACTACTGCTGTCTGGAATACCCACTGGAATATGATACGCCCTCTCCTGCTTTTTATAAATTCTAATGCTGCATCTTTCTGTCTTTCTATGTTGTGGAAATGCTCCATATCGGACAAAGTACTTTTCTTTTTCCTGCTTTTCTTTCTGCTTTTTTTCATTTTCTTCCTTTGCTCCTAATAACCTATATGGAAGAAACAGGGACATATACCAAAGTATGTGTCCCTGTCATGTTTCCGTTATTATTTAACTAATTCTTTTACTTTAGCTGCTTTACCTACACGCTGTCTTAAGTAGTTCAGTTTAGCACGTCTTACTTTACCGCGTCTGATAACTTCTACTTTTTCTACGTTAGGGGAGTGTAATGGCCA
>USPF01000093.1 GCA_900556555.1 uncultured Blautia sp. | reverse complement strand
TATCGAAGAAAAATTATTTGCAGCGGCCACCTCACCGAGCAATGCCGCATAGATACCGCGCAGCGCCAGCATCGGTGTAATCTTAAATCCTGGATTCTTTTCCAATCCGCTTAAGTTGATGGAGATGACCGGGATGTGCTCATACCCGGCTTTTTTTAAAGCACGGCGGATAAATCCGATATAGTTGGACGCACGGCAGCCGCCTCCGGTCTGGGAGATAATCACTGCCAGATGGTCTGTATCATATTTTCCGGAGAGAATCGCGTCCATGATCTGCCCGACGACCATCAGGGATGGATAGCAGGCGTCGTTGTTGACATATTTCAGTCCTACATTGACTGCGTCTTTATTATCATTTGGAAGAACTTCAATCTTATAGCCGGATGCGCGGAAGGCCGGTTCAATCAGGTCGAAGTGAATCGGCGACATCTGCGGGCAGAGGATCGTATACTTCTTCTTCATCTCTTTCGTAAACGGTACTTTCCGGATCGCGGCACTGTGAACTTCCCGTTTTTCCTTCTTGGCGTCCCGGACACGGATCGCAGCCAGAAGAGAACGAATCCGGATTCTTGCCGCTCCCAGGTTGTTGACCTCGTCAATTTTCAGTGAGGTATAGATCTTTCCGGAACCGGTGAGAATGTCGGATACCTCATCTGTAGTAACGGCATCTAGCCCGCAGCCGAAGGAATTAAGCTGGATCAGATCCAGATTGTCTTTTTCTTTTACAAAATTAGCTGCCGCATACAGCCTGGAGTGATACATCCACTGGTCATTGACACGCAGAGGGCGTTCTATGGGTGCCAGATGAGAAATAGAGTCCTCAGTCAGCACGGCAATGCCATAGGAGTTGATCAAATCCGGGATTCCATGATGGATTTCCGGGTCAATATGGTAGGGGCGTCCTGCCAGAACAATACCACGGCGGCCCGTTTTTTCCAGATATTCCAGGGTTTCTTCTCCCTTACGCATGATATCTTTCCGGCAGCGGTTCATTTCCAGCCATGCTTCGTGTGCAGCTTCCTCTACTTCTTTGGAAGGGATTGTCTGAAATTCTTCCACCAGCCTTTTGGAAACCGTCTCTTCATCTGTTAAGGATAAAAACGGGTTGTGAAACCGGATGGAAGAATCCTGGAGCTCATCAATATTGTTTTTTATGTTTTCTGCATAGGAAGTCACGATTGGACAATTGTAATGATTTACAGAGTCTGGAAATTCTGCCCGCTCATAAGGAATACAGGGATAGAAAATATATTTGACTCCATGTTTCAGCAGCCAGGATACATGTCCGTGTGCCAGTTTGGCAGGATAACATTCGGATTCGCTGGGAATGGATTCAATACCGAGCTCGTAAATTTTTCTTGTTGAGGTAGGAGAGAGCACCACCTGGTATCCTAATTTGGTGAAAAAGGTGTACCAGAACGGGTAGTTCTCGAACATATTTAAAACCCTTGGAATTCCTACTTTTCCACGAAAGGCTTTGTCCTCTGTAAGAGGAACATAGGAAAAGAGTTTTTTGTATTTATATTCATAAAGGTTTGGAATATGGTCTTTGTTTTTTTCTTTGCCGATTCCACGCTCACAGCGGTTACCGGAGATAAACTGGCGTCCTCCTGAGAATTTGTTGATGGTCAGACGGCAGTTGTTGGTACATCCTTTGCAGTTTGCCATGGTGGTACGGTATTCCAGAGTGTTGATTTTTTCAATTGGAAGCATAGTGGAAATTTTGCCTTTTTCGTACCGTTCTCTGGCAATCAGGGCAGCACCGAAAGCTCCCATGATACCGGCAATGTCCGGGCGTATAGCTTCACAGTCTGCTATTTTTTCAAAACTTCGCAGAACCGCATCGTTATAGAAGGTTCCACCCTGTACCACAATGTGCTTTCCTAACTCAGACGCATCGGAAACCTTGATAACCTTATAAAGAGCATTTTTAATAACAGAATAGGCAAGCCCGGCAGAAATATCTGCTACAGACGCACCTTCTTTTTGAGCCTGCTTTACTTTGGAATTCATGAATACAGTACATCTGGTTCCAAGATCAATAGGATTTTCTGCAAATAAAGCTGCTTTTGCAAAATCCTGGACACTGTAATTCAGAGATTTCGCAAAGGTTTCAATAAAAGAACCGCAGCCGGAAGAACAGGCTTCATTTAACTGGACACTGTCTACCGTCTGGTCTTTGATTTTGATACATTTCATATCCTGGCCGCCGATATCCAGGATACAGTCTACCTCAGGGTCAAAGAAGGCAGCAGCATAGTAGTGAGAAACCGTCTCTACTTCGCCCTCATCCAGCATCAGGGCTGCTTTGATCAGTGCTTCCCCATATCCGGTAGAACAGGAGTAGGCAATTTTAGCACCGGAAGGAAGCTGGCTGTAAATTTCCTGGATGGCTTTGATTGAAGTTGCCAGTGGGTTTCCGTTATTGTTGCTGTAGAAAGAATAAAGTAAAGCACCATTTTCACCTACCAGTGCAGCTTTTGTGGTGGTGGAGCCTGCGTCAATACCAAGGTAGCAGTTTCCTTTGTAGGTGGATAATTCTGCAGTCTGTACATTGTACTGGCTCTGGCGTTTGTTAAAAGCAGCATAATCAGCTTTTGTGGCGAATAAAGGCTCCATACGGTCTACTTCAAATTCCATATGAATGGTTGCCTTTAGACGGTCACGCATGGCAAGAATAGGCACGCCTGCTGTATCTGGTTTTGCATTTAAGGCAGAGCCAATGGCTGCAAATAAATGAGAATTATCCGGTACAATGGTATGTTCGTCATCCAGCTTTAGGGTACGGATAAATGCAGCTTTCAATTCAGAAAGAAAGTGCAAAGGGCCGCCTAAAAAGGCAACATGTCCACGAATAGGTTTTCCACATGCCAGGCCGCTGATGGTCTGGTTTACCACTGCCTGGAAAATAGAGGCAGACAAATCTTCTTTGGTTGCTCCTTCGTTGATCAGGGGCTGGATATCTGTCTTGGCAAACACACCGCAGCGGGCTGCGATGGGATAGAGTGCCTTATAGGTTTTTGCATATTCATTCAGTCCTGGGGCGTCTGTCTGGAGCAGAGAAGCCATCTGGTCAATAAAAGATCCGGTGCCGCCTGCACAGATACCGTTCATACGCTGTTCCACGTTTCCGCCTTCAAAATAAATGATTTTTGCATCTTCACCGCCTAATTCAATGGCTACATCTGTTTCTGGAGCCAGTTCCTGAAGGGAGGAAGATACAGCAATTACTTCCTGTACAAAAGGGACATCCAGATGAGTGGCAAGAGTGAGCCCGCCGGAACCGGTGATGACCGGAGCAACTTGTATAGAGCCTAAAGCCTGGTAGGCTTTATCCAGGAGTTTTGCCAGTGTATTCTGAATATCTGCAAAATGTCTTTCGTAATCAGAAAAGAGCAGTTCATGTTGTTGATTTAATATAGCAATTTTTACTGTGGTAGAACCAATGTCAATACCAAGGGGATAAATTGCCGGTTGTAAGGTTTTACGTTCTGACATAGTCAGAGACCTCCTCTTCATATGTAGGATGTTTCTACTTATTAAATGTTGTTTATGGGTTTCAAAAAAATCAATGTACATTATACGACAAAAAAATAAAAAAAACAATCGTAAATATTACCAGACCGTTGCGTTTCTAAAAGGGGTATGATAAAATGATGTCTGTTATAGAGGAAATAAATTAAGAAAAGGAAATGAAGTTTATGTATAAATTACTGAAACAAGAAGGCAAGGCGAAACGGGCCAGGCTGGAAACGGTTCATGGAACCATCGAAACACCGGTATTTATGAACGTTGGAACTGTGGCTGCCATTAAGGGGGCTGTTTCCACTACAGATCTTCATGAGATTAAAACCCAGGTGGAGCTGTCTAATACGTATCATCTTCATGTGCGGCCGGGAGACCATATCATCAAACAACTGGGCGGACTGCATAAGTTTATGAACTGGGATCGTCCGATTCTCACAGATTCCGGCGGCTTCCAGGTGTTTTCTCTGGCAAAGCTGAGAAAAATCAAAGAAGAAGGTGTTTATTTTAATTCACACATTGACGGCAGAAAGATTTTTATGGGTCCGGAAGAGAGCATGCAGATTCAGTCAAATCTCGGTTCCACCATTGCTATGGCTTTTGATGAGTGTCCTTCAAGCGTAGCAAGCAGGGAATATGTACAGGCATCTGTGGATCGCACCACCAGATGGCTTCAGAGATGTAAGGATGAAATGGCAAGGCTGAATGCTCTGGAGGATACCGTAAATCCCCATCAGCTTTTGTTTGGAATCAACCAGGGTGCTATCTATGATGACATCAGGATTGCTCACGCAGAAACGATTTCCAAGATGGATCTGGATGGATATGCCATTGGCGGTCTGGCGGTAGGCGAGACCCATGAGGAAATGTACCGGATTTTGGATAGTGTGGTACCGCATCTTCCAGTGGATAAACCTACATATCTTATGGGAGTAGGAACTCCGGCAAATATTCTTGAGGCTGTGTCAAGAGGTGTGGATTTCTTTGACTGTGTATATCCAAGCAGAAACGGACGTCACGGACATGTGTACACTAACTTTGGAAAGATAAATCTGTTTAATGCTAAGTATGAGCTGGATTCCAGGCCGATTGAAGAGGGATGCCAGTGCCCGGCATGCCGTCATTACAGCAGAGCTTATATCAGGCATTTGTTAAAGGCAAAGGAAATGCTGGGAATGCGTTTGTGTGTTCTTCATAATCTGTATTTTTATAATACCATGATGGAAGAAATCAGGGATGCACTGGACAATGGCTGCTATGAAGAATATAAACAGAGAAAACTGGAAGGAATGGCAGCAGGTCCAAAAGACTGAAAAAACAAAGATAAAAAAGATAAAAAGGTGAATTGAAAAAGTAAATTCCGCTTTGCAAGATTAAATTCCACTTTGA
>USPF01000092.1 GCA_900556555.1 uncultured Blautia sp. | reverse complement strand
TCTGTCTGCAGCTTTTCCAGAGTATTTTCCGGAACTCCGGTATAAGAAATGGAAATGGTCGCATCCGCAACCGGGTAAGAAGTGATTTCTGATGTAACGGCAATCCGGAGTTTTCCTTTATCTACTCCCAGATTGCCATTGCCTGTCTGTGTTGCCTTCACGTTATTCATAAGTTCATGTCCTTCGATAGAAACTCTCTATTAGTGTATGCGCAAGAATCTATAAAGTGAAAAGATAGCATCCGACCATTTTCATAGTCAGATGCTATCTATAATCTTTATATCCTTCTAATCAGCTAAAAGCAAAATGTCAGCACCAATGCCACATAAACTTTTTTTCTACCTTTTCTCACTTTTTCTCTCTCCAATCTTAATTTCTATTTCTTCACATCCTTCTGCAAAAAAATGGATATGTATCTCTTCTTCCTTTTCAGGATTCTTCTTTCTTACTGCTAACATCGCATATCCATCATACGTGGTTGCGCAGTCAGAAAAATAGTCTTCTTCGCCTGCAGGCTCTGCTGTACCGAATCCTTCTAATTCTCCATTTCCTGCTATCTTAGCATAAATTTTCTTTACTTCCTGCATATTTAACTGTCCATTTTCATCTTCCAGCCATACTTTTACATATGCAAGATTTTGTTCATTTTCTGTAACTTGCTCGACACCTAACTTCTTTACTTCTCCTGCTGTCACAATCTGATATTCTCCTATCACTTCTCCACAGCGGTATGCTACTGCTCGAAGAACTCCCGGCTTATATGGAACTTCATATTCTGCCGTAAAATGGTTCTTCTTTCCTGCTTCCCTTTTTCCGAGTGATTTTCCGTTTAAGAAAAGTTCTACTTCATCCCCTGATGAATATACATCTACCAGCGCAATCTGATTTTCATGTCCTGCCCATGTCCAACTACTGATATTATCCTTAAACATCCATGCTGTCTTACTTGCTTTTTGACCGATACGCTCCATACGTCCAACTGCAATATATGGTCTGTCCGTAAGTCCGTATACTATCTCTCTAAAATAGCTAATAGGTCTTCTGTTTCCAATCAAATCGATATCCCCTATATATCCAAGACGTTCCGGATAAACACTTGTAAAATTTTCTTTCCCATCATAATGAAAGATTCCCACACCAGCTTCTCCTATATAATCATATCCCGCCCATGTAAAATCTCCAATGACATGTGAATTTTCCTCAACCAACTCCCAAAGCTTCTCAATATCTGCCGGATATGTCTCCGTACCTAATACTGTTTTCCCCGGATGCAACTCATGTTCTAAAAGATAACGTCCTCTCAGGTAATTGAGCCCAATAATATCACAGCTCTGTGCACTTTCTTCAAGCGCTTCGCTCACAAGCGGATGTGTAGCAAAAAAATCCCCTTTTTCTCCAGACATCAGGCTCATAAAACTGTTTAAAGCATTGCTTCCACCACCATCTCCGCCACTTTTAGCATCCATACCAAAACGTTCTATAACGTCCCGCATGATTACCTTGAGACGTTTACCTGCACAATTCAATCCATTCAGTGCATTTGTTGTATACCTTGTAGAATCCAGTTCATGCACCTTATTACATAAAGACCGATTTATCCAGGATCCCTGTTTTGTTCCCGCCTCTTGAATTTCATTTCCTATCGAATACATAACAACAGACGGATGATTATAATCTTTTGCTACCATGTGCTCAATCCACTGCCCAGCCTGCTCCTGAAAAATATCAGCATAATCATAAAGATTTTTATGTCTGTTCCACATATCTGTCAGCTCATCCATGACCAACATACCTAAGCGGTCACAGGCTTCTAACATAGTCCTGCTCATTGGGTGATGAGCACTGCGCAAGGCGTTAAATCCCGCCTCTTTTAAGCATTTACAACGATACCATTCTGCCTCTGCAAATGTTTCAGCACCTATGATTCCATTATCATGATGAATACAGGCGCCTCTAAGCTTTACTGTTTCTCCATTAATCTGAAATCCCCTGCTCGGGTCTAATGTCAAAACACGAATACCAAAATGCTCTGTTACGATGTCACACACAGTATCTCCATTTTTTATTTGTATCCTGCATTCGTATAAATTCGGATGCTCTGGACTCCATTTTTCAGGCTTTAACACTGGTATTTGTACTCTGATTGTTTCTATTGTGTTTTGCAGGAAAACCACATGTTGTACTTCCTCCGCTATCTTTTTCCCTTCCCGCCAAAACTCAATAGTACACTCTGCTTCTGTACCTCTCCCTGTTATATTTTTTATATCAGCACATACTTCTATCACTGCAATTTCATCCTGCACAGATAAGGTGGTAATCCGCATCCCATCTTTTGGCACATACAGTTCGGTTCCAATCAAAAGATTCACATCACGATAAATTCCTGATCCCGTATACCAACGGCTGTTTGGCTGACAACTATTATCTACATCAATTTTAATAGTATTCTCCTGTCCATATAAAAGCCATGGCTTTAAGTCTATTATAAATCCCATATAGCCATTATGATTTGTATATGCCAAACCTCCGTTTATCCATACTCGCGCTGTTCCATAAATCCCTTCAAATTCCAGTGCTATATCCTGTGTTTTCCACTTCTCCGGGACAAAAACCACTTTTTCATAGGTATAAACTCCCCCCGGATAAAAACCACTCTGCGCTCCTGCTGGACAATCTGCCGTTCTTTTTTCACGAATCATGGCATCGTATGGTAATGTAACCTGTATAGCACCTTTTTCTCCTTGAAAAGCCTTTAATTGAGAATTGCTGTCTGATTTTTCAAACTTCCACTCTTCATTAAACTTAAAACACTGCATCTTTACACCCTTTCTCTTTCCATATCAATCTTCTGATTTTCTTTTTCTACTTTTAAAAGTGCCAGGAGAATCGTAATTACAATACCAAGAATAACCGGGAAAGTAATATATAAATTAAAAATCATATTAACCGCACTCTCCGTCTGCACTGCAGCTGTACCAACATATCCGCCTACTTCCAAAAGCCATCCTACTGCCGCTGTTCCGATTCCACCACCTACTTTTACTCCAAGTGATGAACAGCTAAACATCATACCATCAAGATGCACTCCCTTGGTTCGGAATGTATATCCGCTTATTTCTGCAATCAAAGCATTTAAAGTACCCGAAAGTGTTCCTGCAAACGTTCCCTTGATAAACATACATAAAAGTATCATAGAAACATTTTTCTGCAATGCAAAATAAATCAGAAAAATTCCAAATACATCACTGATTAAATATCCCCAGAAATTGACCTTCTGCATACTACCTGTTTTTTTCACTAACATTGGTGTGAAAATAAGAGCAATAATAACAGGGAACATTTTCATCATATTAAACATACCGAGTAAGGAGCCATCGCCCAGAACATTTTCCATAAAGAAAATTGCAGAACCAGTTGTAAGATTGCTCATAAAGTAATACACAATGTAAATAACAACAATCATCACATAAAACTTATTACTAAATAAAATTTTTACTGCCTGAGTAAAACTGACTTTATCATCCTGTGTTCCTGCCTCTTTTACTTCTGCTTTTTCTTCCGGCAATTCTTTTACACAAAGACAACTTATTGTATTAACAACGAGTCCTATTACTGCACAGATAATTGCGACCATACGCCATCCAGCTGCACCACCGCCGAATGCTGCAACTCCGCTTGTTACTGAAAACCCCATAACAATATTGGTTACTACTGCAAACATGAATCGAATGGAACCTAACTGAACCCTCTCATTTTTATTTCTTGTAATTAAAGCAGACAATGCAGAATATGCAATTCCGTTTGCGGTATAAAATATCGCATTCAAAGCAGTATAGAACACAAAGAAATATGCATACTGAGCCACCTCACTTAATCCTCCTGGAATCGAGAATAGCAAAATCAAGCATAGCGAAACTCCTAACTGAGCATATAACATCCATGGTCTGGCTTTTCCCAATTTTGATTTTGTACGGTCAATCATAGTTCCAAAAATGACATCAGAAATGCCATCCAGTACCTTTGATAAAAGCATCAATGTTCCAATAATTCCTGTACTAAGTCCCATGGTATCCGAAAGATACAGCAGAACAAAACTAGACACCAGACCATAACTAGTATTCGATGCCAAGTCACCTGCACCATATGCTACCTTTTGATACCATTTCAAATATTTTGTTTCTGTTCCTTTCATTGCTATGTAACCTCCTTTTCCACAGTAACATTTTTACCCTCAAAGTAAAATGTTTATTTTGTATTTCCTTTCTTGATGTACTAATTTTAATGAATTTTTTCCTACATTGAAATGACAGATATGTTATAATAGGAAGAAAATAATTATCATATTCGTGGATTGTATGAGGAGGTATGCTATGAGCAAGCATGTGAGCTACATTGTGAGCAATATTATTGAACAAGAAAATTCAGAGAGTGAAATAAACTCATATCTTAGGATACTAGCTCCTATACAGTTTACTTTGGAATCATGCAGTGGCGCTTCTCAAACTGATTTTATAAATGTTCTTATGGTTTCTCCTCTTGGAAACAATTTTTATCATTTTCAGAATGATACTGAAATTATGCAGTTTAATGCAAGGGCACCGCACCTTCATGATTTCTATGAACTGTTAATTGTTTTGGACGGAGAAATTCATCAGCAAATTGAACAATCTGATTTTACCGTTCACTGCGGTAGTTGTTGTCTGATGAATAGAAATATTATTCATAAAGAAATGTTTCATTCGAATGCAAACATTCTTTGCATTGGAATATCAAAAGAGCTCGTTCGGCACTTGACAGAAGAGAAACAAAATTTATATTTTCCTAACTTTGAACAGCCAGGAACAAATCCTATACTTAATTTTTTAATTGACAATTTGGAAAATCCTAACACTAAAGAATACCTTGACTTTCTCCCTACAATCAGTAATCAAAACTGGCACCAAGTTTCCTCCTTCTTCCACATATTTTTTCCACCTTGCTACCAGTTCTTT
>USPF01000091.1 GCA_900556555.1 uncultured Blautia sp. | reverse complement strand
CTTTACCGCGTCTGATAACTTCTACTTTTTCTACGTTAGGGGAGTGTAATGGCCAAGTTTTTTCAACGCCGATTCCGTTAGAGTTCTTTCTTACTGTGAAAGTTTCACGGTTGCTTCCGCCCTGTTTCTTTAATACAACACCTTCAAAGATCTGGATTCTTTCACGGTTTCCTTCTTTGATTTTTCCGTGTACTCTTACGGTGTCACCTACGTTAAACTGTGGTGCTTCTGCTTTCATCTGAGCAGCTTCAATGTTTCTAATAATTTCGTTCATGATTTTTCTCCTTTAATCCTGGATGTTCTTAATGCAATCAGCAACAGAGGACCATCTCTTTTTACAACAGATAAAATTATACTATGGACAGGGAATCTTGTCAAGGTCAAAAATACTCAATTTCTCTTGGATTACTGTAATTATTTTCCAGATACTGTCTCACTTCCCCCGCATCAAAAGACCTGGCACCTGTAGGGCAGGTCTTTGCACAACGCATGCAGTTGATGCAGGTTTCTTCTGCTATTTCCAGTGTTTCTCTGGAAATGGCATTCACAGGACATTTCTGCACACAGGCCTGGCAATTTGTACACTTTTCACGCTCAAATTCTTTTTTCACAGGTTTCATAAGTTTTGGCTCTGGTTTCGGATTTCCCGGAACAGAAATTTCACGAAATCCCTGTGTTTCCGCCTCCTGGATTCTTTTTTTAATCAAAACAGCAAACTTGCGGAAGATTTCCCGGTCTTTCTGATCCGGTCTTCCACTTCCCAGTTTTTCGGAATAAATATGAGGAATTACTGGTGCAATGGCTCCGATACAGACAAATCCTCTCTCTGTCAAAATCTGCTTCATCTGAGCCAGCGTATCATCATAGTGACGGTTTCCGTAAGCAGCCATAAGTACACATGGTGTATGATTTCCTCTCAGATTCGTAAACAATCCATCCGGTATCTGCGGAAGCTGTCCTCCATACACAGGTGCCGCAGCCACCAGAAGCTCCTGCTGTGTAAAATGTTTTACCTGTTTGCGGAATTTTCTTCTAGTTAAATCCAGATAAACAGGATTCTGTGTCAGTCCTTCTGCCAGAATCTCTGCCACCTGCCTGGTTCCCTGGGTTGGACTGAAATAAGCAATGGTAACCGGGCGGTTCTGGGCAAACAAATCCGGCCTGCGTTCTTTGGTACGTTTCACAGACTGCTCCAGTCTCCAGGACTGAATCTTGTCATGATTGCCCGCCAAAAGCACTGGCGGCACTTGCTTCTCATGCCAGACTTCCGGCCTGGTATAATGTGGATATTCCAAAAGATTATCCTGCATGGACTCAAACTGGGATGATTCTTCGTTATTCAGCACACCAGGAACAAATCTAGAAATCGCGTCAATCATTACAGAAGCAGCCAGCTCTCCTCCTGTGAGCACATAATCTCCGATGGACACATAGTCGGTAACTACTTCCTCTAATACACGTTCATCAATCCCTTCATAATGACCGCAGAGAAATATCAGTTCCTCTTCCAGTGCAAGTTCCTCTGCCATAGTCTGATGAAACACCTGGCCCTGTGGGGTAAGGTAAATACATCTTGGTTTCTTTCCATTTGCCGCTGCCCCGGATGTTTTTCTCACAGACTCATATGCCCTGAAAACCGGCTCTGCCTGCATGACCATTCCAGCCCCGCCTCCATATGGATAATCGTCTACCCGCATGTGTTTATTATCTGCAAAATCACGGATATTCACGGTATGAAGAGAAATTTTTCCGCTTTTTACCGCCCTTCCGGTGATACTTGTCTGTACTGTATTTTCTATCATCTGAGGAAATAATGTAAGTACATGGAATTTCATTTTCTTCCTCCTTAGCACAAACCATCCAGAAGATGTATGGTCATAGTCCCTTTTTCTACGTCAACTGCCTTGATACAGTCTTTAATTGCAGGAATCAGGACTTCACCTTTTGTTTCTGTTTTTATAACATAAACATCGTTTGCCCCTGTCTCCATAACATCCTTCAAAATTCCGAACAAACTGCCATCCTCAAGATAGACTTCCATATCAATCAAATCTGCAATATAATATTCATTTTCCTTCAACGGTACCGCAAATTCCCGTGTCACATAGAGACTTTTGCCTTTATATGGCTCAATGTCATTAATATTATCTACATCTTTAAATTTTAAAATTACGAATTGCTTAAAATATCTGACTTTTTCAATTTCCAGCTCGCACAGCTCTTTTCCTGTATCAAGCAGTATATAAGCCAGGTCTTCAAATCTATGAGCATCATCTGTGGTTGGATACACTTTAACTTCTCCCCTGATTCCGTGGGTTGTAGTGATAACACCTACCTGCAGTAAATTTTCCATTTTCTTCCTCCTGCCAAACAGTATATCTTCTTATAATACGAAAGAAGCTGTCGCACTTTCATGCGGCAGCTCTATAGTTTACTGTAAAATATCCACGACTACCTTTTTATCACTCTTGGATGATGCCGCCTTAACAACTGTGCGGATAGCCTTGGCTATACGGCCCTGGCGTCCGATCACCTTGCCCATATCAGCAGGAGCAACCTTGAGCTCTACAAGGATAGCGTCACTTTCTTCTGTTTCTGTCACAACGACTTCGTCAGGACAATCTACGAGAGATTTTGCAATTACTTCCACTAATTCTTTCATTAGAAGACACCTCCCGGATTATTTTTCGATACCAGCCTGTTTGAAGATTTTTGCTACGATATCTGTAGGCTGAGCACCATTTGCAAGCCATCTTTTCGCTGCTTCTTCGTCTACTTTGTAAACAGTTGGATCCTGAGTTGGGTCATAAGTACCGATTTCCTCGATAAATCTTCCATCTCTTGGGGATTTGGAATCTGCAACAATGATTCTATAGAAAGGAGCTTTCTTCTGTCCCATTCTTCTTAATCTGATTTTTACTGCCATTTCTTTTCACCTCCTAGTTATAGTTAACTGATTGTTCTATATGTTAAAAGGGAAATTTGAATTTTCCTCTTTTACCACCTTTTCCACCCATGAGCCCCGGCATTTGCTTCATCATTTTCTTTGCCTGCTCAAATTGTTTTACCATACGGTTGACTTCTGCCACATCTACACCGGCACCTTTTGCAATCCTGTATTTTCTGGAAGGATTTAAGATTTCCGGGTGAGAGCGTTCTCTCGGTGTCATAGAAAGAATGATTGCCTCTTTTCTGGCCATATCCTTTTCATCTACCATGCCGTCCAAATCTTTCACCTGAGAACCAATTCCAGGGAGCATGCTCAGCACGCTGGACAGACCGCCCATATTTTTCATCTGGTTCATACTTTCCAGATAATCGTCAAAACCGAATGTGTTCTTGCGGAACTTCTGTTCCATCTCTTTTGCTTTTTCTTCATCCAGATTTGCCTGAGCCTTTTCAATAAGACTCATGACATCTCCCATACCCAGAATACGGGAAGCCATACGCTCCGGATAAAACTGTTCCAAATCAGAAAGCTTCTCTCCCATACCTACATAGAGAATTGGCTTTCCGCTGATTGCCTTAATAGAAAGAGCTGCACCACCTCTGGTATCACCATCCATTTTTGTAAGAATAACTCCGTCAATTCCTACTTTCTGGCCAAAGGTATCTGCTACATTCACAGCATCCTGTCCGGTCATGGCATCTACCACCAGAATCGTCTGGTCAACAGTAATTGCCTCTTTGATATTTGCAAGCTCTGCCATCATATCTTCATCAATGTGAAGACGGCCGGCAGTATCCAGAATCAGAACATTAAATTTTTCTTTTCTTGCATGTTCATATGCAGCCTTTGCAATGTCTACAGGACTGTTCTTATCTCCCATAGCGAAGACTTCTACACCTTGCTTCTCTCCATTCACCTGAAGCTGTTTAATAGCAGCCGGCCGGTAAACGTCACAAGCAGCTAACAGTGGTTTCTTCCCTTTTGATTTCAGCTTGCCGGCAAGTTTTGCTGTAGTCGTAGTCTTACCTGCACCCTGGAGACCTACCATCATCAAAACCGTAACTTCGTTTCCTGATTTCAATGCAATCTCCGTTGTTTCGCTTCCCATCAATTTCACAAGCTCTTCATTTACAATTTTGATTACCATCTGCCCGGGATTCAGACCAGACATTACATCCTGTCCTACTGCCCGTTCCTGTACGGCTTTCATAAACTGCTTCACAACTTTAAAGCTAACATCTGCTTCCAGCAGCGCCATCTTCACTTCTTTTAAGGCTGCTTTCACATCAGCTTCCGTCAGACGGCCTTTTTTTCTCAAGTTTTTAAATACATTCTGTAGTTTATCCGTTAAGCTTTCAAATGCCATCTTACAACTCCTCTAAAATCTCCTGGGAAATACGTTCCACCTGGGAAACCAGTTCCTGTCTGCTCAGTTCTTCATATTCCTGGCATATCCGGTTAATGCTGCGGACCTTCCCTTTGATATTCACAAACTTTTCTACCAGATGTAGTTTATCTTCATAATCCTGCAAAGCTTTGTTACAGCGCTTGATGTTATCATGAACACCCTGGCGGCTGATTCCCAGCTCGTCTGCAACTTCACTTAAAGAATAATCATTTAAAACCACATCTTCATAAATTCTTCTCTGGTGAGCTGTTAAAAGCTCTCCGTAAAAATCAAACAATAAGGTTTGTTCTACAAATTTTTCCATCCGCAATCACCTTGGTTATCATACAACAAGAATGCAAAGCTGTCAAGTATTTTCTCTTGACATTTTTATTTTTTTTCATCCATGCTTCCACTGCGGAATCCTTCCACATCCAACGTAATATATAAAAACCCGTTTTCTTTTAACTTTTCTGTGATTTCTTCCCTTTGTTCCAAAAACAGTTGAAAATCTGTCTGAGGTATTTCGATTCTGGCAACATCTCTGTGAAGCCTTAACCTCACAGTAGGAAATCCTGCCGCTTTCAGATATTCCTCTCCCTGTGCGATTTTTTCCAATACCTCCATACGGATTTCCTCTCCGTATGGAAGCCTGGTGGCGAGGCAGGGAGCCGAAGGACGCTCTGCAACGGAAATTCCCAGTTCTCTTGCAAGTCTTCTTACCTCTTCTTTT
>USPF01000090.1 GCA_900556555.1 uncultured Blautia sp. | reverse complement strand
TAGCTTTTAAAAACTATAGTCCTACAGATGGTATCTGGGGAAGTGCCTGGGTTGGCCTGGAACATTTTAAGACCTTTTTTGAATCTTATCAGTTTAAAGATTTATTATGGAATACCTTATCTTTGAGTTTTTACTCCTTGATTGCAGGATTCCCAATGCCGATTATTTTTGCTCTTTTCTTGAACTACATTACAAAGAAACGTTTAAAGAAAACAGCTCAGATGATTACATATGCACCACACTTTATTTCCATGGTAGTTTACTGTGGTATGATTATGATTTTCTTATCTAGTGATGGTATTGTAAACCAGTTATTAATGCTTTTAGGAATTGATCCAGTAGGATTTTTATCAAATCCATCTAACTTTAGACATATTTATGTATGGTCTGGTGTATTGCAGGGAATTGGCTGGGGATCTATCATGTACATCTCTGTATTAACATCTGTAGGACCAGAACTTCATGAAGCTGCTACTGTAGACGGTGCAAGTCGCTTCCAGAGATTGATTTACATTGATGTTCCTTCTATCATGCCAACAATGGTAATCATGTTAATCATGAGAGCCGGAGAAATCATGGATTTAGGTTTTGAGAAAGCATTCTTATTACAGAATAGTATTAACCTTGAGTATTCTGAAATCATTTCTACATACGTGTATAAGATTGGTATTCAGAATGGTCAGTTTAGTTATTCCTCTGCAATTGGTTTATTCAATAACGTAATCAACTTATTGTTGTTAGTAGTTGTAAACAAGATTGCAAAACGTGTTTCCGATGTAAGTCTTTGGTAGAAAGGGGCAGACAATGAAAAAGTCGAAAAAAATAAGTAAATCAGATATGCTCTTTTTATTTATAGTATATGGAACAGTTATTCTGATTTCACTTCTTATCTTATATCCTTTGTGGTTTGTAATCATTGCATCAATCAGTGATCCAAATTTAGTTGCAACAGGAAAGGTTCTGTTTTTGCCTAAGGGTGTGACATTTGAAGGATTTAAATATATTTTCAGAGATCCTAGAATCTGGTCAGGTTATTATAATACGATTCGTTATACATTAGTAGGAACGATGTTAGCATTGTTTATTACAATTCCGGCAGGTTATGCGTTATCAAGAAATGATATGCTTGGCCGTGGTCTGATTATGAAACTATTAATTGTTACGAAATATTTTTCCGGTGGTCTCATTCCTACATACTTAGTAGTAAAGAAACTGGGACTTGTAAATACTCCTTATGTATTAATGATTTTAGGTTCATTCTCTGTATTTAACCTGATTTTATGTAGAACATATTTCTTAAATACAATGCCGATTGAGCTGCAGGAAGCAGCAGAAATCGATGGATGTGGAATTTTCCAGTATTTTATGAAGATTGTTATTCCACTGTCTAAATCTATTATTGCTATCATGGTACTTTACTATGCAGTAGGACATTGGAACTCATTCTTTAATGGATTGATTTATGTAACAGATAGTGACTTATATCCATTACAGTTAATCTTAAGGGATATCTTGATTACAGGACAGTCTGTAGACCCATCTACAGTAGACCCAGAGTCTTTAGAGTTGATGAAACAGATTGCAAGAACAATCCAGTATGGTGTAATTATCGTATCCTCTTTACCAGTATTGGTATTATATCCATTCGTACAGAAACATTTTGTAAAAGGTGTTATGATTGGTTCCGTGAAAGGTTGATTATAGCTTATGAACAATGTATTAATTATACATGTGGATCAGCTTAGAAGAGATATATTAAGTTGTTATGGCGGTAAAGAAGTGCAGACACCAAATATTGATTTTCTGGCAGATAATGGGATTTTGTTGGAAAATTTTTATACACCTAGTGCTGTCTGCACCCCCTCACGGGGGTGTTTTTTTACGGCAAATTATCCCCATACAAATGGTGCATATCGAAATGGACTGCCGGTAAACAAGGATGCGAAAGGTCTGGCAGAAGCTTTTTCACAGCAAGGTTATCACACAGAATATTTAGGAAAATGGCATTTGGCAGAGTCAAAAGAAAGCGGAGATGCCCTTGGAGATTACAATTCTCTTGGTTTTGAAAAATGGGATTATAAGGTGGAATTTGGTCACTGTAAATCTGTGAAAAAAGAAGAAAATCAAGCGATTCCGTTAAGAGCGGTTGGAGATGAAAAAACCTATACAACAGATTGGCTTGCGGATGAAACCATTGCTTTTATAGAAAGACAAAAAGACAGCGAAAAACCGTTTTTCTTCACAGTTAGTATTCCGGATCCACATCAGCCGTTTGAAGTCCGGGCACCGTATGACACCATGTTTGATCCCTTACAGGTTGAGATTCCAGAAAGCTTCTGGGAAAAGGAAATCCCAGATTGGGCAGAAAAAGATGAGTGGGGAAGATTGCACTATTTCCCGTATGGGCTTTTTGAACGAGAAGGCCATCTTAGAAGATTAAAGGCACAGTATCTCGGTGCGGTAAAGTGTATTGATGATAATGTGGGAAGAATCATAGAAAGTCTGAAAAATACAGGATTGTGGGATAAGACACATGTTGTTTTTACGACAGATCATGGAGAATATATGGGAGAGCATGGGCTGATGGAGAAAAATAATCTCTACGAAAGTGTTTATCATATCCCATATATTATGACTATGCCAGGAATTGAAGTAAAAGAAAAAAGATGTCAAACCTGGTTAAATGTAGTAGATTTTGGTCCTACGCTTACAGGTCTTTTGGGATTTTCTTATCCCTTTGCAGTTCAGGGAGAAGATTTTTCCAAGGGAATTTTGAATAATGATAAGGCAGTAGAAGAACTTTATATTCATCCAAGCGATGTGCCGCGTGCAGGTATCATAACACCAGAATATGAATTGGCATATGTGGGAACCGGATGGAAAAAAGAAGAGTTTCATGACCATATTTTATTTGATATGAAAAAAGATCCACAGCAGATGGAAAATGTATTTGGCAAAGAAGAGTATCGTAATATACAAGAAGAATTAACAGAGAAAATGTGTCAGCATTTTCGCAAGATGGGTACACCAAAAGAGTGTTTGCCAAAAGATTTTAGAGCATATTTAGAAAAGGATGTATAAGTATGAAGAGTGTATTTCTTCCAAAAGATAACAATGGGAATATTGTTCACGCTCATGGAGGACAGGTGCTGACAGTGGGTGATTGGTACTATTGGATTGGTGAAGATAGAACGGGCAGAAATAAAGTTTCCTGTTATCGTTCGAAAGATTTGCTTCATTGGGAATTTCGTAATCATATCTTGACTTTGGATTCAAAAAAAGAAGCAAGGTTTTCTGATCGTGACTTAAGATTGGAAATTCCGGGACAGCAGGCATCCATTGGGGTAGGATGTAACATTGAGCGTCCCAAAATTGTGTATAATAAGAAGAAGCAAAATTATGTAATGTGGATGCATTGGGAAATGCCAGATGATTATCATTTGGCGAGATGCGGGGTAGCAGTGTGCGATACGATTGACGGGGATTATGTATATCTTGGAAGTTTTAATCCAGAAGGCTATATGTCTAGAGATTGTACTTTGTTTGTAGATGATGATGAAACGGGTTATTTTATCTCATCTGCAAGAGATAATCAGGACTTGCATATCTATAAACTTAGTGATGACTATTTATCCATCGAATCCAAGGTATGTACTCTTTGGCCGGGACAATTAAGAGAGGCACCAGTTCTTTTCAAGAGAAACGGATATTATTTTCTGATGACAAGCGGGTGTACCGGATGGGATCCAAATCAGTCCTCTTACGCCTACTCGAAAGAGATTGGAAAAGGATGGTCAGAACGCATTAATCTGGGAGATGAAACTACCTATCATTCTCAGCCGACAGGTATTATAAAAAGAGAAAATCCCGTAACAAAGGAAGAAGAATATTTGTATCTTGGAGACCGATGGGGCGGCTGCAGAGATGCCTATTTTGAATCCGAATATGTTTTGTTACCATTAATATTTAAAGACGATATTTGTTTGACTTTAGAGTGGAAAGAGGAAATATAACTATGAATATTTTATTTATTATGGCAGATGATCAGGGTTCATGGGCCATGAATTGCGGAGGAACAAAAGAGTTATATACACCGAACATGGATCGTATTGCAAAGAGCGGTGTTCAATTTGATAATTTCTATTGTGTTTCTCCTGTTTGCTCACCAGCAAGAGCCTCTGTTCTTACTGGAGACATTCCGTCTTCGCATGGAGTTCATGACTGGATTCGAAGTGGTAATATTGATGCAGAGAAGTTTCAAGATGCAGGAAAGGAAAATCCTTATTGGAACGGATATTCCTGTGAAAGAAAGCCAATTTCCTATTTGGAGGGTAAAACAACTTACACAGATGTATTGAAAGAACATGGTTATGCATGTGCATTGTCTGGAAAATGGCATTTGGGAGATAGCGTAACACCACAGCATGGATTTTCGAAATGGTACACCATTGGTCTTGGAGGATGCGAATATTTTCATCCGGATATTGTGGAAAATGGCGATATCCATGTGCTGCATGATCAATATGTAACGAATGTAATTGCAGATAAGGCGATAGAATATCTGGATGAATTCAAAAATCAGGAAAATCCATTTTATCTGTCTGTTCATTTTACGGCTCCTCATGCACCATGGGGAAAAGATCAGCATCCAAAAAAATGGATTGATTATTATGAAAATTGTGATTTTCCAAGCATTCCGGATGTGCCGGATCATGAAAATCTGACGACGGGACCAGTATATCATACGGAGAAAAGGAAAGAAAATCTCAGAGGATATTTCGCTGCAATCAGTGCAATGGATGAGCAGATTGGTAGGATTTTAGATACGTTGGAAGCAAATGGACAGCGTGAAAATACCTTAGTAATCTATACTGCAGATAATGGAATGAGTATGGGACATCATGGTGTATGGGGGAAAGGAAATGGAACATTTCCGTTTAATATGTATGAGACTTCTGTAAAAGTTCCACTGCTGATATCTATGCCGGGAACTCTGTTACAAGGGGTGAAAAATGAAGCTATTTTAAGTGCTTATGATTTATTCCCTACTCTGTTAGAGTTGGGAATAAATCATAAGCACTTAAAATAGCTTCATTT
>USPF01000089.1 GCA_900556555.1 uncultured Blautia sp. | reverse complement strand
TAAAAAGCGGGATGCTGCAGATTGTAAGAAAAACAGAAGAAGTCAAAATTTGAAACAGAAGATCCCCTGACCTTGGTGAATTTTTAAAATTGCCGAGGTCAGGGGGATTTATTATTTCGTAATCGTATTGAGTTCTGTGTTGATTAAATCAATGAGTTCTTTTGGAATTCCCAGATTTTTGAGTTTTCCTACAGCGTTTAATGTCATCATTTTCATCATGCCAAATTTCGGGTGCTCCACCATTTCTCCAAAATATTTTGAAATGATTTTTTCTCCTTCAGGGTTTTTCATGATGTCGCCAATTTTATCGGCACTGGAGAAGCAATTTGGATCAAGTTTAATCTTATTTATTTGTGTTAGGTCAAACTTTTCAAACCAGTTAATGACGCTGTTTCCGTCTTCTTTTTTGATATATTCATAGTTTTTATCTTTATCTTTTACGCGATATAAAGTCATCACATCGTGGTATACAGTACCATGTTTGGAGTATCCTTTGACGGCTATGATATTTTTTCCCATTAGAAGAGGGATATCATTAAATGTTGTCATAGGTAAGATGTTTGATGATTGAGCAATAAGGTGGTTATTTACATACAATTCTAGTTTTTCAAGATTGGAAAGTACGGTAATTGCATTCTTTTCTTTGTGACGATGAACGAATCTGCTACCGGCGAGTTTGACAAAAGATTCTTTGGACCAGTACGCTTTGTATAAATAAAATGCGTCTTTTTTTATGCTTCGGTCAATGGTCAAAAGTCCTTTCTGATTTTGTCCCTGTTTACCACCTTCATCTCGGTTGGCGCTGCCAAAATCACACATGTTCCACACATAACTTCCTACAAAATAGTCGCGTTCTTCAAAAGCACGAAGTGCATTGTCTGAGAAAAGCAACTGATATTCTTCGGAATAATCTTTTGTCTTTGGCTCATAAGAGTGATATTGTGGGTTTGTATCAACACCATATTCTGTCACCATGAGTGGTATATCAGGACGTGCAGCATGGAATGAGTCCAAGCGTTCTTGAAGTCCTGTCATAGTGTCATAGTACCATCCATAATATAAGTTATAGCCAACCAGTTCGGTCAGACTGTTGATCGGACTTTCATTTGCAACGGAATAGATGTTTGCTTCTGCGGTATATCTGTGAGGATCCAGAGCTTTCGTGTATTTGGATAATTCTTCTACATGATCATGAATTTCTGGGGTTTCTCCAGCAATGGTAATTTCATTTTGTACACCCCAACAGTATACAGAGGTGTGATTTCCACATTGCAAAATCAAACGGCGCATTTGTTCTTTGATATTGAATTTGGCGCATTCGTTTTCCGAAATAATACTGATAAACGGAACTTCTGCCCACACAAGGAGTCCTTCTTCATCACAGCGACGATAAAAATAATCATCATGTTGATAATGGGAAAGTCGAACAGAATTTGCCCCTAACTCTTTTATGAGTTGGATATCCTGCTCCATTTGAGTTTCTGAAATAGCATTTCCAACACCGGCAAAATCCTGATGTCTTGCGACACCACGCAGTTTTACGTGTTTCCCATTTAAAAAGAGCCCCTGATCCGGTGTAATCTGAATGCTTCTAAATCCGATGGAGATGCTGCGGTGTTCTATGACTTTTTTGTCTGTACAAAGTTCGATGGACAACTGATGAAGATGTGGATCATCCGTTCCCATCCAGAGATGAGGATTAGCAACATTCAGGCACAAGCGAAACGTATTTTGATCGTGGAAATATGCTGAGGTTGTGTGTTGTGCGATGACTTGATTCTCATCTAGCAGAGTGGCACGAATTTCTCCATGACAAGGTTCCTGATGATTGATCACACATCCCTCAATGGCGACCTCCCAAGTATTGTTTTCTAATTTTTGCGTATGGATTCGGACACCGTCACGACTTCCATCCAGGTAGTCAAAGTGTAGTTTGGGTGCACAAATAATTCGAACATTTCGGTAGAGTCCACCATAGAAAGAAAAATCTGCCATTTGCGGGTAGACAGCATCTGTTGGCGAGTTATCTGTTACAATGGTAATTCGGTTTATGCCGGATGATACGAAATCGTTTAATGCAACGCGATATAAAGAATATGGACAGGTGTTGGTATGAATTTTCTGATTATTGATGGACACTATACTGATCATGGAAGCAGCACCTACCTCAAGGTAGATGTCCTGCTCCAGATCGGATTCTGTAAGAGTGAACTCATTTGTGTAAAAACCTTTTCCACGCCACATGGATGTGCCATTTTGTCCGTCTACCGCATTGTAAGTATGAGGAATGGAAATTGTTTCAGCGTTTTCGTTTTCTTTGTGAAAACTCCAGTTATCATTTAATAGAATTACTGACAAATCGGAACCTCCTTTGATTCTAAGCATTTTTTGCTTTCTTTTTTTCTAAGATAGCTTTTTCTCCATACATTTGTGTATACTCTTCATCTGTAATATGGTATCGTTTCAAAGCAATGATGCTTGCAAGATCTCCAAGAAGAGGTGCACCAAGATACATAGCAATTGTAGCGATATACAGAGCCATTGTAGGTTCTGCAGCTGCGCTGTATCCGGCAAGTCCCATGAGGATACCAACAATAGAAGATCCAAATGCACTGATAACTTTGTCTACAAGTGAAAATGTAGCACCAATAAATCCAGGCATGAATTTTCCGGTTTTTAGCTTGTGATAGTCGATGATTTCCGCAATCATAGGATCTACGTTCTGTGCAGAGAATCTTCTAAACAGCATATTGGCAGACATTAAAATAATAAATACCAAGATAGTTGCTTTTCCGAAAGGACGGAAAATAATCAAGATTGCTTCCAATGTGAAGTTTGCAATTGCGCCGATTAAAGAAGCTCTTTTGCATCCGAATTTTACAGCAACAGAACCTGCAACGAAGGCTCCAATCAGTGACATTGGAGTAGAGATGCCACCAACGATTGGCTGCAGATCCAGATTTCCAACAGCATAGATATAGAAATAGGTCATAACTGCTGTCTGAATCGTGGACGCAATTTTATCTGTGGATGCAGCAAGGATCAACATACGAAGAGGCTGATTCAGTCGCAGTACATTGAGACTGTCTTTAATTGAAATTTTCTCTTCTTTTTTATCTGGATCCTGGCGATAGAATTCAGGCTTATCTGTTGCAGAGATTGCAAACAGACATCCAAGCAGAAGAACTGCATGAAGGACAAACGCACTGATAATGATCAGAGTCCAGCCTTTTTGGGATCCAAGACCACCATTTTTCTGCAGAATCGGAACGATCAGTGTTGTCATGATCAAACCAAGCATTGTAGAATAGCAGCCGCCGGCAATACCGGATAGTGGACGGTATTTCGGGTTTTTTGTAACGATAGAAAGGACACATTTGTTTACAGTTGTCATAAAAGTATAACCAATGACCCAGATTGCATACCAGAGAATTACCCAAACCATACGATAAGATTGTGGAATATCGAATGAGAACAGGTAAATCATAAAGCTCGCAAATAGCATGATCAGGGATCCGATTACAAGGAACGGACGGAATTTACCAAATCGCGTTTCAGTTCTGTCGATAATAGAACCAATAATTGGGTCAGTAATTCCATCGAAAATTCTCATGACGGTCATGATAATTCCCATTGCTGTAATATTCAGTCCCAATGCTTCTGTACTGAACACGAGAAAGAATGACATGTTCAACATATTGAACACGTTTGATGCTGCAGAACCGAGCGGAGTCATAACGACACGGACAGCTTCTGATTTTGAGTTGTTTGCTTTTGTACTCATATATTTTCCTCCAATAACTTTTGTTTAAAAGTATTATAATTGGAGGGTTGTGAAAAATTCACATATAAAACAAAGCTTTTACTGTTCTTTTTTAAGGTTTTTCTGTGCTTTTCGATAATTATATGGAGATATTCCGTATTTTTGACGAAAACATTTGTAAAAGTAGGTTTCATTTGCATATCCTATATCAGATGTGATTTCTTCGATTTTTCGATTGGTGTTTCTGAGTAGGTTTGCTGCTTCGGTCATACGGATGTCTATAAGAATATCTTTAAACCCCCTCCCTGTTTCTGCCTTCAGTAGAGAGCTCAAATAATTAGGATGAAAGCACATATGTTTTGCAACAGATTGAAGGGTAGCATCTTTGTAATGCTGCTTCAAATAGTCAAATACCTCGTTTTGTATTTTGGAGTGTTTCTGCTTGATTGCTTTTTGATCTTCAGGTCCTACAGCGCGGGAAATCTCGATAAAAAGAATCAAAAGGCAGGAAAGTATTTTTCCTTGGTTTCTAGGTTTTTCTAAAAAGTATTCACAAAGAATCTGCTCCATCAATGTAGATTCAAAACTGTTTTTAGGAAGATGATACAGAATGTAATTTTTCTTTTTGCTTTCAGAGTACAAACTGTTGATGATGTAGTTTGAAATATAATTATCCTCGGAAAGCAGGTACATAAAAATGGTATCAAAAAAATCAGCTGTCATTAAAATATTAAACATCCAAATATCATCCCCTATCTTTTCGGAGGAATGAATGACATTTTTGTTCATGAGACAGATATCTCCGGAAGACATTTTAATGGGCGTTCCATCGATTTCCATTGAAATTTCACCATCAAGCATGAAAGAAAGCTCAATGTATTCGTGACGATGTCTGGGAATCCGGATATTTCTATATTTTGGGCGGATGACAAAACGTTATTCTTGTACATCCTTATTTGGATAAGATGTGACAATGTTGTTTTCATCTGTATGCATGGAGAGTTCTCTGGATTTTAAAATCTGTTTTTCCGGCTTCGCTTTTTCTGAGTGAAGATATTGTTTTAGTTGCTCATAATTTTTTTGCATGGATTAGGCTCCGTTTCTGAAAGAAGAATTTTATTTGTAATGTTTTTTATTGCAATATATCGGATAAAAAACCACAGGAAACTCTCTGTAACAAAGATTTTCCTGTGGTTTTGCTTTTGTTTAGGAGTGAATGACAGTTCCGGTCTTACCTTTGAGCGCATCGTTGATCTTATCATAAGATGTGATCAGAGCAGTACGTCCTTCTCTTTCTTCTACAAATTCAACGGCAGCCTGGAATTTCGGGAGCATGTTGTAGACTC
>USPF01000088.1 GCA_900556555.1 uncultured Blautia sp. | reverse complement strand
CTGATCCACATACACCTGCGGATCAAAGGTGTTGGAGTGGAGCATGATCTTAAAGTGCTTTGGCAGGGACCTGATCTGCTTGGGATAGCAGGCGACCACCACCGCCAGCGTGCCGCCGATGACGATCAGAATACTGGACAGGTCCACAAAGTTCTTTAGGTTTTCAATACTGAAGCTGAATTGAAGTGTCGACATATCGAAACCGACCACAATTCCAAACACAGTAAAGAAAAAGGCCATCACAATGCCGACGATATACACAATATTCATAGCGCGTATCCCTTCTTTTCTCTATTGGGAGGCAGGATGCGGCCCCGCCTCAGCTCCGCCTGTCCAGAACACTGATCTCCCGGTGGATGTCCTGGACCTTCGCGTTATAGTCGGCAATTTTCTGGATGATCTCTTCTACGGTGTCCTTGACCAGATAATAGTCATGGTTCATCATAACGATTTTGCACTCCGGGATCAGCTCGATGCACTCGATCTGATTGTGATTGACCAAAAAGCGCTCATTATTCATTTTCCGCAATACCGGCAATTTTTTCTTTGAATTCATCCTCTTTGATGCCAAAATCTTTTAATGTTGCAGGAATACCAAGAATCACATTAAATTCATCGATTTTTGCACACAGACTGTTGATCAGAGCCTGCTCAGAACTTCCCATAAGTCCTGCTTTTCTTGCAATTTCTGCATAACGTTTTGCAGCTACAGGATCTTTTGCATTATACTTGATTACATATGGAAGATACATGGCATTTGCAAGTCCATGTGTAATGTGTCCGGTAGAAAATACTGCACCGGTCTTATGAGCCATGGAGTGAACAATTCCAAGCAATGCGTTGGAAAATGCCATTCCGGCCAGACACTGTGCATCATGCATCTGAGCTCTTGCTTCCATATTTCCTTTAAAAGAAGCAGGAAGATAATCAAATACCATTTCGATTGCCTGCATAGCTAATGGGTCTGTATATACCCCATGCAGTGTAGAAACATATGCCTCGATTGCATGTGTCAAAGCATCCATTCCAGTATACGCAACCTGGTGTGCTGGCAGTCCTTCAACCAGCTCAGAATCTACAATCGCTACATCTGGTGTAATATTAAAGTCTGCTAACGGATATTTAATTCCCTTTTCATAGTCTGTGATAACAGCAAAAGCAGTTACCTCTGTTGCTGTTCCTGAAGTAGATGGAATCGCTGCAAATTTTGCTTTTTGTCTCAATTCCGGGAAATTAAACGGAATGCACAAATCTTCAAAAGTCACATCAGGATATTCATAAAAAGCCCACATAGCTTTTGCCGCATCAATGGGAGAACCGCCGCCCATTGCAACAATCCAGTCTGGCTGGAAAGCTCTCATTGCTTCCGCACCTTTCATAACGGTTTCTACAGATGGATCCGGCTCTACCCCTTCAAACAACTGTACTTCCATACCTGCTTCTTTTAAATAGTTCACAGCTCGGTCAAGAAATCCCTGACGTTTCATGGAGCCTCCGCCTACAACTAAGATTGCTCTCTTTCCTTTTAAATTTTTTAATTCCTCTATACAACCTTTTCCATGATAAATATCTCTTGGTAATGTAAATCTAGCCATAATCAATTCCTCCATATGGTTTTTCTATTCCTCGTTAATCTTTTAACAATTTTATTATAACTCTGTTAATTTTTTAACGCAATAGTGTTTTTACACTTTTTTGTACTTTTTCCTGTACAATACTTATTTTTCTTGTGGATATTCACCCCCCACTGTTTTCTCACAGCATCCATTTGTCTCATGATTTCCAATGTCTCTTCGTGAGGCATATCCGGGCATTCTGTCCATCCATTTTCTAATGCTTCCTTACAAGCCAGCATCTCTTCAGCCTGCTCTTCGTTTAATGCAAAGGACTTCTCACACAGCACGTTTTTCCCATGCTCCAAAAGCATCTTCACATTTTCGTAATGCTCCGACATAGGCGTCGCCACATAGACAAGATCCACCTGTTCATCTTCTGCCAATTCTTCATAAGAGCCATATACCTTTTTTACTCCGTATTCTGCTGCAAAATCTTTTGCTTTTGCCAGACTTCTGGAAGCAATGGCATAGAGTTCTGCCTCCTTCATCTGCTGTAAAGTCTCTGCCATGACACCGGAAATATTTCCTGCCCCTAACAGTCCTACTCTGATTTTCTCCATGTTTTCTCCTCGCTTTCCGATTCTGAAATACGCATTTCCATAAAACTATTTTACCAAGGCTTTTTTATCTGTGCAATAAAAAACCGGCAGGGGCTCTACATAAGCACTTCCCTGCCAGTTATTCCGTTTTTTCCTATAAATCAGTTCCGTACACTTCAATCTGTGTCAGTGCCGGGAACGGAGAAGGTTCAGAAGATGCAATGAGTTTTGAAACCTTCAGCCATGTGATTTTTTTCTTCTCAAAAGTAAATTCCTGCCCTGTTCCTGTTTTCTTCAGAGAGAATTCTTTTTCTTCTCCATCAGAGAAGGTAACGGTCATTTTTTTCCACCAATTATCATGTGGAAAATCTGCACGAAGATAAATAATGATACGGTCAGTTTCTACTTCACGGCCAAAATCCAGCGTCATCTCTGCATTTGGATTCCGATTGATTCCCCAAGAATCATAAGGCCATTCTCCGTGGCATTCATTTGCTGTCACACCATCAATGGCATTCTTTGCAGCAAATACTGCCTCGCCTCTTGTCTCTACATTTGCATACGCATGTGGAAAACAAGAAGTATTTTCATGGCTATCATTTACATTCAATGCCAGATTACGATAGGATTTGATTTCAAAATCTTTTGCTTTACGGGCAGAAATCAGGTGTTTATCTCCTGAAAATACCTTTGGAGAAATATTGATTCTCTTTTCACCAAATGGAATGTTATAGTTGAAATCACCTGTCAGATAAACAAGATTTTTTCCAAATGCATCGTCTAATTGCACCCACACATATTCTTTTTCACCAGAAATTTCCAGAAGGATTCTGTCCCCCTCCTCATACTCTCTGGCAACCATGAGATTTACTTCCTCTTCTCCTCTTGCCCATGCTACAGTTCTTCCATTTTTGTTGATTACTTTTAAGCTTAACATGTTGTTCTCCCTTCATTTATATATAAAATTATAAAAGTAATTTTCCTTCCATTCCTTCGAAACGAATCTGGCGTTTCATTCCATTTTTCAGTTCTACGGTTATTGTTCCATAGCAACCATTTCCCACTTCATCCTCATACTGTAGTTTTTCAACAGGAAACAGTTCTTCTTCTGTGAAGTCTTCCATATTCTCCTTTGTCAAAGTCTGCGAAATCATAACATAAGGTTCATTGCCTCCATATTGTTTATAGAAAGATGCTTTTGCATACAGAACAATTGATTTTTCAGAATCTGGATTACTTCCTGTACTCCTAATATAGTTCAGCTCTTCCCAACCATCATAAATCGTCATCGCAAGCTGTTTTTCTTTTCCTGTAAAGTCTCTTCCTTTCAGTACAATCGCTTTCGCTCTTCCATTTGTTTTTTCGATAATTTCAGTTCCATTATCCGGGAAACCATAAGATCCAAGTGTCAGTTCCACCGGTCTTCGAATCAATCTATTTTTATCAACTCGGAAAATCCCATATTCCACTGGAAAATCCGCCAAATTCATGGCTTGTGTCCGAAGAGCTTCCAACGAGCTTTCGTAATCAAAAAATTGTCTTCTGTATAGCACTCCATCACGCTCACCATGCCAGAATGTCGCATTTGTTTTCCGTTGCATCCCATTCTCTTTCAACACATAGGCTTGTGCTTCAACATCCTGAATCATCCGATCCTCCTGATGCGGAGATGCTTCCCATGGGTATTTTGTGTTAAAACATAATCTCGAATAATTCCACATACCATGAATATCCTGCTTTGCCTTTAACACTTTTCCGGTTCTCAGAATCGTCTCCCCATTTGCCTTATGATTGCTGAAACAAAGAGCAGGACCATCTAGTACGGTTTCTTTTACTTCCCTTTCAGAAAGAGTTTCCCAGGTGCCATTGTTTTCTTTCTCTGTCCAAAACGGATGATTCTCCGACAATACAAGGCACAAGAATGCCTTTCCAAGCCACAAAGGAGATTCCGCACAGGAATATTCCTGTACTAAAGGTGAAAACTGCCCATAAAAACCAAGGCTAGGGACTCCGTTTATCAGGAAATCTTCTCTTGTTAGAAACTGAAGCAGGGAACCCGAAGTAATTCTTCTTGCCAGCCCCGGATTCATGGATGGATTTGTCAAAAGGAAATTTGCTGCAAAAGAACAAGTTGCTCCGTTTCTGTAGATATTGCTTCTTCCCCACATATTGGTAAATCCGTCTTCATCAAAAAAATCACCATATGATTCCATTAACTTATTAGAATGCTTTTCAAATTCCTTTGCAACCTTTGGCATATGCTCATAACCATACCATCTATTCCAGATTGGCAGATACATATTAAACGCCCAGCAGGAATAATAATCAAAGGCATGTCCATCGCGGTACCACCCATCACCTACATAATAATTCAAAATTGCCTGAACATGATCCCTCATAATGTCTTCGTCAATAGGATAACCTTCCATCTTCAGAAATGCCATGTCCAGCATATTAAACATACGCCAATTATGAGCAATCGTATTAGAATGAGCATAATTGTCCAATAACGCTGCTATAATATCTTTTTCTTCTTTTGTGTAAGTATCCCAAATTTCTTCCCGGCATGCCCAAAGTCCAATCACAAGAGCACACGTTTCTACTGTTTGTTGAAAAGACCTATATGAATCTTGATGATGTGTCCATTCCTGCAAATCTGCATATGTTCCAATATACAATTCGCTGCCTTTGGTACAGGAATATAAAATCTGCTTCTTATAGTATTCTTTCATACTGTAACCACAGATAATAATATCCGGTTCATTATGAATCAAAGGTGCTGCTATCAGAAAAGAACGTGCCAGCCCCTCAAAGATTTCTGCTTTCTTTTCAACCCATTGATTTTCCTTCGTTTCTTTTAAATGTGGATATGTAACTTCTGTCTCATACCGCTCCACAACCACCGGATCTTCTATACTTTTAATATTTTGAAAGATTCCAGTAAGGAGATACCGTGGCAATTATGTTACCCTATGCACAATACCAATTGGACGGTCGGT
>USPF01000087.1 GCA_900556555.1 uncultured Blautia sp. | reverse complement strand
GGATTTAGGTGCTCTGAATTCCCGGAAAAAGTGCACTACTTAAATGGAATATACATGACAAAAGCCAAAATATTCATAAAAATATCGGAAGGATTTTCCGAAAGCATAATATCATAGAATATAAAGGTCCAGGGGATTATCTGAGTCTGGATGATTTCTATAAGGTTTATGGTTATGCATATTATTGTCCGGGCAAATAAAAAAGAATTTCAGGAGGTAAAAGAGATGTGTGAAGCATTAGAGGAATTGATGTATGAGGAATTGGGAGAAAAAAGAGTAAATGCTTTGACGCTGCGTCTGTATGAATTGGGAAGAACAGACGATATTATAAAAGCTGCCTTAGATAAGGAGTACCAGAAAAAACTGTTTGAGGAATTTGGCCTCTAAACAGTAGAAAAGGATGCTGCCCCTCACGGGAGGAAACAGCATCCTTTTTTATTATGCCATATATTTTTTCAAAGTATTTCTTACAGCACCTGCACCTGCGATTTCTTCCAGGAACATGCCTTCAATCTTTTCACCGATTCCAGCTTCATATAAGTCAATACCAAAGATGTTTGCGTTGGAAAGGATGGATTTTAACTGTCCGTTGTAAGAAGAAGGATTTCCAACTTCAATTCCTTCCAGAGCCTTGCTCAGTTCTTCCAGCATTGGGTCTGCGGAACGTTCAAAAGTATTTCCTTCATCATCTACACCTAAGAGATATCTGCACCATCCTGCAATTGCCAGAGGGATAGCTGTTAATTTTTTCGCATCACCATACTGTGCTACATAGGATTTAATCGTTTCACCGTAGCGGATACCTACTTTCTGTGAAGTATCGGTAGCAATACGCTGTGGTGTGTCAGGCATAAATGGGTTCGGGATACGAACATTGATAACTTCGTCTACAAAGTCAGCAGGAGAGAGGATACCAGGATCTGTTACGACCGGCATACCTTCTACAGGGCCAATCTGGTGAACCAGTTTGTTTAATTGTTCGTCTTTCATTTCATCTGCAATTAAAGTATAGCCAAGTACACAGCCGTACACAGCAAGAGCAGTATGCAGAGGATTCAGGCAAGTAGTAACTTTCATACGCTCTACTTTGTTTACGGTATCTCTGTCTGTGAGATATACACCGGCCTTTTCCAGAGCAGGTCTTCCATTCGGGAATTTATCTTCAATAACCAGGTACTGAGGACCTTCTGCATTTACGAAAGGTGCGATATAGGTTCTCTTAGAAGTGATTACAGGTGCAATCTCTTCTACACCAGCTTTTTCCAGGTCTTCACATACAGAATCGGCTGGTCTTGGTGTGATTTTATCGATCATGGACCATGGGAAAGAAACTTGTTTTTCATTGGAAAGATATTCTACGAATCCTTCTTCTACAAAACCTTTTGCAAACCATTCTTTTGCCATAGTGAGAATAGAGTTCTGCAGCTTTTCACCATTGTGAGAGCAGTTATCCATAGAAACAACAGCAAGAGGAGTTTTTCCTGCTTTGTAACGCTCATTTAATAAAGCGCATACAACAGCCATAGCAGAACCAGCTTTTTCAGGACCGTTGTCAATGTCAGCCTGGATGAATGGGAAGAAAGTTCCGTCAGCACCTTTTAAAGCATATCCTTTTTCTGTGATTGTAAAAGAAATCATCTGCAGTTCAGGATTCACGAAGATTTCTTTTAAACGGTTCCATTCTTCTGCAACATTGGACTGAGCTTTGATTGCTTCTGTCAGAGAACCAAGAACTTTCTTGTCTGTAGAACCGTCTGCTTTTAAGGTAACAGCCAGTACCAGATTGTCATAAGGTTTGTAGATTTTATCCACTACATCAAAGTCAAAAGTTTCTACACAGGTAATACCCTTGTCAGCTTCCCCTTTTTCCAGTAAAGTATTAGCCAGTCCGCCAATGAAGATACGGAAGATGTTACCAGCACCAAAGTGTACCCATGTAGGGGATTTTTTTGTGTTTTCAACTACTTTTTCAATGTCATAGGATGGGAGAGCAATTCCAGCAGCTTCCCAATCCTGTCTGTTTTTCAGGCCTTCTAAAGTTAATTTCATGTTTTTTCCCTTTCTCGCACTTGCGATGACTACTCTTATTTGGATTCTTTTTCAGCAGCTTCCCATAATCCTCTCAGGTATGCAGCACCGAGAGCACGGTCATACAGACCATAGCCAGGCATTGCCTTTTCTCCCCACATCATACGTCCGTGGTCTGGGCGGATTGGTCCATCAAATCCTGTGTCGTGAAGTGCTTTCATGATAGCGTACATATCAAATGTACCATCAGAGCTTAAATGTGCACTTTCTTCGAAGTCACGCATACCATCGTTGAAACGAAGGTTTCTTACGTGTGCGAAGTGAATTCTTCCCTTGAGCATATGAATGGTATCAATTAAATCATTGTTTAAGTTGGTTCCGTAAGAGCCCATGCAGAATGTAACGCCATTGTGTTTGTTTGGAACCATATCCATCATACGTTTCAGCTTTGCCTGGGAGGAAATAATACGAGGCAGGCCAAATACGCTCCAAGATGGATCGTCTGGGTGGATTGCCATGTTGATGTCATATTTGTCACAAACCGGCATGATTGCTTCCAGGAAGTATTTCAAGTTTTCGAATAATTTTTCTTCATCAATATCTTTGTAAAGTTCGAATAATTCTTTTACTTTTTCCATACGTTCTGGTTCCCAGCCTGGCATAACAGTACCATTCATGTTGTCTTTGATGGAATCAAACATGTTGTCCGGGTCCATAGCGTCTACAGTATCCTGGTTGTATGCAAGAACAGTAGTTCCGTCTTCTCTTACTCTTGCCAGTTCTGTTCTGGTCCAGTCAAATACAGGCATGAAGTTGTAGCATACCATATGAATATCAGCTTTTCCAAGATTTTCCAGTGTTTCGATGTAAGCTGCAATGTCTTTGTCCCTCTCAGGAGCACCTGTTTTAATAGCATCGCTTACGTTTACACTTTCGATACCAGCTAAGTGAAGACCTGCATCTTCTACCTCTTTTTTCATAGCCAGGATTTCATCCAGTGTCCAAACTTCACCAGGTAATTTGTCATAAAGAGTTGTAATGATACCTGTTACATAGCAGCTCTGCTTAATCTGCTCCAGAGTAACGGTATCATGATTTTTTCCGTACCAGCGCATTGTCATTTCCATAATTGATTTCCTCACTTTCGATGTTTGTTTGATATTTAGTATTATAGTTTCGACTTAAAATAATTCCAATTGATAAGGTTGTTGTATATATTGCAAAAGTTGTTGTTTTGTATTAATATGAATACACGAACAAACATAGGAAGTGTGAGAGACAGAAGATGAAAAAAAATTATAAAACAGATTTTATAACACGCCAGTATATGCTGTCTAAGGATTTTGAAATTTATTACTACAGTGATAAGCATTTGAAGCATATGGATAGCCATTTTCACAATTATTATGAAGTTTATTTTTTTATGGAAGGAAACGTATCGATTTGGATTCGTGATAAGTCCTTTCCTTTAAAGACAGGAGATGTGGTGGTGATTCCACCGGGAGTGCCTCATAGAGCCGTGATTCATGATGAAAACTTACCTTATAGCCGTTTTGTATTTTGGCTCAGCACAGATTATCTTCAGCGAATGCGGCAAATGTCGGAAGATTTTTATTATATTATTCAATGTGCTTCTGAGAAGAAGCAATATATTTATCATAATGAGGCAGTACCGTTTAGCGCAATACAGTCTAAAATTTTTCATTTAATAGAAGAAATAAATTCTGAACGTTTCGGAAAAGAATCAAAAGTGTTTATTAGTATCTGTGATCTTGTCCTTCATTTAAACAGGATGGCATATGAACAAAACAATCCAAGAAAAAGGAAAGAAGAGCAGGATTTGTACCAGAAGCTGTTGGTATATATTGACAATCACTTAGAACAGGATATTTCTCTGGAGCATCTGGCAAAGAAGTTTTATGTCAGTAAATATTATATTGCACATTTATTTAAGAGAAATACTGGAATTTCTATACATCAGTATATTATGAAAAAGCGTCTGTCTGCCTGCCAGAATGCAATTCTAAGTAATATCAGTATCAGCAAAGCGTATCTAATGTTTGGATTTAAAGATTATTCAAATTTTTACCGGGCTTTTAAGAAAGAATTTGGGATTTCACCGAAAGAGTATAAAGATATGAAAATGCAGATTGAAGCGAAAGAGTCTTAGGGGAAAATATTAGTTCATCATGGAATTGGGCAAAACAAAGAGGAATCAGAGGGTTTTGCCCAACACAGTGGGTAAGAGAAGTTTTAGGAGTATGCAAGGGCAAAAACTTGGCTTGGAAAGTATACATGAGGAAAGAAAAAGGGACAAAAAGGTGTAACAGGAAGTGGAAAATACCCAAGATAGGGGCGAAAAAAGAGTGTAGCAGGGTGATTTTGCCCCTACCCAAAATGGAAATAAATCTGCTCTACAAGAAGTAATGAGTAATTAGTTGTTGGACAGTCTGTGCATTGAGAAGATGTTCCTTGGTTTCATAGGTAGTAATAAGGTTAATCGTGGGCAGGATGCCATAAGAGGCATAGATTTGTAGTTTGTTAAAGGCATTTTGTGAATAAGCAGTAGAATCCATCATGCCAAAGTGCTCCCAGTAGAAAAATTCCCCAGTTGACGGGTGGCGTATGGTAAAGTCAGGGAAAAAAGTTTTAGAGCCAAGAGAAAGGATACATTCATACCGGAATGGGATTTTGTTCGTGCAAAGTGCGGTATCAATGATAACTTCTGATTTGGAACATAGGAGATGGCCAGAGATTCCTGGGATTTAGGAAGATAAATACAAGAATGCTTTAGGCTGTGATACCACTTGAAACGTTTCCTATTTCTGGTACAGATAAGTTTCCCAGGAGGAAGAAGAGAAATCTTTTCCTGGAGATTTAGAATTTCCTGTTCAAGAAATTCCTTGCGTTTTAATAATAGCTGTTGATAAATAAGCGACACCTCCAATTCATTGTTGTGAAGAAAAATATATAATATGAATCTACTATACTACAGAAATTTAAATAGTAAAAGATACAAAAAAGAGCCATCGAATTTTCATTCAACAGCTCTTTGCCAAATCTAAAAAATTTAGTTGTCTTCCTCTGTCATAGTATAAACCTGGCGTTTTCTTGCCATTTCATCACTGGCCAGATATTCGTCATAAGTAGTAATCTTATCGATCAGCACGCCGTTTGGAAGGATTTCCATGATACGGTTCGCTGTAGTCTGTACA
>USPF01000086.1 GCA_900556555.1 uncultured Blautia sp. | reverse complement strand
TGGAAACATTAAAAGTTGTTGTTCGTCAGCCACTCGTTGCTACAGGAACAACAGATAAATTTGATGTTATCGTAAACGTACACGGTGGTGGATACACAGGACAGGCTGGAGCAATCCGTCACGGAATTTCAAGAGCACTTCTTGAAGCTGATGCTGATTACAGACCAGTATTAAAGAGCGCTGGATACCTGACACGTGATCCACGTATGAAAGAACGTAAGAAATACGGTCTCAAGGCAGCTCGTAGAGCACCACAGTTCTCTAAACGTTAATTTCAAGGTTATCAGAGAGAGCAAAAACCGCAGAAGTTCAGCGTGTTCAGCCTTGTGCATCTTGCACAAGATATGCACAGTTTCTTACACGTTGCTTACAAAGAGAACTATATAAATACCCCGGAAATGAAAGTTTCCGGGGTTTCTTTATGCCTATATTTTATTGATTGCTTCAAGTTTGATTTCTAAATCTAAGTGAGTATATACGGTTTCTGTAACACTTTTTCCTTTGTGTCCAACAATTTTCTTTATGATTCTTTCGTCAACTCCTGCTTCGGTCAGAAGTGAAACGCAGGTGTGCCGGGTGTCATGTGGCTTATGTTCCATGTTCAATAATTCCATCATATGTTTCCAATAAGAATCCCTGAAATTGCGGTCAAGGAATTTTCTACCTTGTCTGTTGGTAAATACATATTCATTGTCTTTGGTCAGCCAATGCTCAAAGAATGGAACAATCTTTTCAGAAATTGCTCTGCTGACCACTTTTCAAATACATCTGTAAAGGTGGTCTGAGCATACCGCATTTTAGTGTGTCTTGGTATAAAAAGGCTATGGACAATCCGGTCATGTTCACTAAACCTACTATTTTCAGCATGAATCCGGCAACGGGTCAGGCAAGATGTGCAGGTGAAGCAGGTGACGAACTGATGATTGGTAAGGAAACCATGCTGAACATGATTTCACAAGCCTCAGGTACTTCATATCTTGCAGCGCTGCTTGAAAAATTAGATTTATTCCTTGCCTTAGCAAGTGAATATTTTCCGGAGATGTTAAATAGGATAGACAGACCGATTGTATTAGACAGCGGTGAACTGGTAGGGGCAACTGCTGATAAGATGGATGAAGCATTTGGTAAAATTTTGAGGGATAAAAGAAGGGGACTGAAATAAGTCATGGCAGATGAAGAAAAAGCAAAACAGAGTTTGAGTGGTGTGAGATTTGGCACAAAACACAGTTATGATGATTTTGGGCTTGTGCTTCAGAAGAAAGACTTGTCACTTCCAGAACCCAAAACAGAAAAGATTGAGGTCACAGGCAGAAACGGGGGAACGGTTATGTTAGGTTGGATTGTAGCAAGTTTAGTATTTTGTGGTTGGATGGCATCAGCGTATAAGACAGGGAAAACAATCATTGAATTGAAAAATCAGATTATTTCATTATCATATTATGCAGGTGTACCGCATTATCAGATACAAGAACTGAAAGAAAAGTATGGAATCAAATAAAATGGCATATTTACAAGGTGATGGTTGAAAGGCTGTCACCTTTTTGAATATATGAGATTGCAAGAACAATAAAAAATAATTATAATAAGTTACAGAAAGTTGAGGTGTATCATGAAAAGTAAATTTTATAAGAATAACCCGTTAGATCAGATTTGGTGCTTTTTTAATGCTTATATGACGATTATATGAGTTGTCAGCGGTATCTAAACGTGATAAAATGCTGCTAGGGAACAATCGTGTTACAGGGTGGCTTGACCTCATTCTTGAAGAATGGGGGTGATGCTGATGGACAACAAAAATCATTTTGATTTCAAAGACTTAATTGCCTTCGGAATGTTCATTCTTGCATTGCTTACATTCGTTTTTACGTTTTGTAAGTAGCAATACATAGCAAAAACCACCCTGATACTTTGGTCGGTTCGGGTGGCTTTGCTTCTTAATTTATCCGGTCAACTCACCCAGTGGGCGGTTGTTCTCTTTACATCTATAATATAACACGATTGTTCAGAGTGTTCAATAGAAAGTTCAGGGATAGTTATGGAATTTGAGGAAGCATTGAAAGTCTATGAAGATTGTTTTGGAGAAAACTATTTCTTCTATATGGGATTTACCAAAACAGATCAGGAAATTATTGAAGAGATACAGAAGTGCATCAAGACCGGAAGAAAACAAAAAGCCCCCCGGTATGATGAAGATAAAATATATTGAATATAGTTCAGAGTGCATAATAATTCATATAAACTGGACTTCTTACACGTTGCTTACAAAAAGGCTGAAATACCTTGTAAATACAAGTGCGTAAATTATCAAAACGTTAATCATACGTTTCAGAACATACAATTTCAAAAGATTTTTCAACTCCTCAGGACTTCGGTTCTGGGGAGTTTTTGTTACAATGCATACAATAAGAAGGATTTGATTATATCAGGATGAAAGACAGTGACCATTGGGTAGTAGGAGTTTGTCCTGATGACCCGCTTGCTCTTGTGCAGGGAAGGCTTTATCCGGAAATTACTGCAAACTGCGTGATTGCCTGGAGAAGAAATATTCCTTATTCGCAGGCAGAAATCAATGCCTATGATGAAATCATTTTAGGATTTCCAATCTGGTGGTATGTAGCACCGACAATCGTAAATACTTTTTTGGAAAAATATAATTTTTCAGGTAAAAAGATCATTTTGTTTGCTACTTCCGGTGGAAGTGGATTTGGAAATACGGCAAGAGAATTGCAGACTTCTGCACCGGACAGCGTGATTACAGAAGGAAAGATATTTCATAATGTAGTCAAACAGCAAATCGCTGAATGGGTAGGAACATTATAAGATTGATTTGGCGATCGAAGTATCGGGAGAAGATACTTCAAATGAATGGTGTGAACTGGTTACTGATGAGGAATATAAGAATAAAGCATGCAAAAATGAGAAATGCATTTTATGCAATGGGAAGTTGTAATTGTGTGATATATTCGGATTCATCAGAAGTTGTGTGGATATCAATCCAAAGAATTTCTAACAGATCTCCACGTATCTTGAATTTGTGGGCGTGTGCATACTGTGCGAGCTGTTGTCCCCAGTAAGCACTTTGTTCATAATTTCCACGATATGTTACGCAGAGATAATCACCACCATCAATGAGATCGGCTCCTTCTTCGTCAATAAGAAAAACAGATTGATAGGAAAGTGTTTTTTTCTTTAGTAGAGAGGGGAGCGAAATCATAGTTCCCATTTGATTGCTGCCAATGATATACAATCGATTTTGATTTAAGTTGATAAGTTGTTTCATCAGAAAATCCATTTCTTCTTCGTGTTTGTATCTTTCGAAGAGGCGATGACAATGACGAGGGGGAAGTGTCATTAAGTGGATTTCATCCAGGGGCAGAGAGAATGCCGAATGAATGTTGCTTAGTCTGTGCTCTACGTTTTTTTGCAGTTTTTGCAAGTGTTGCATTTGTTTGGAAATAGCTTCTTTTTCATCTTCTAACATAGAAAGTGAAGAGGAAACTGTGTGATGCTCCAGATATTCCCGGATTTGTTCCATTGTAAATCCAATAGAGCGCAGATCACGGATCACATTGAGTCTCCAGATATCGTGGATACTATAATGTCGATATCCGGATTCAGATCGTTCCGGTTTGATAATTCCAATTTCTTCGTAATAACGAATAGAATCTACACCAATTCCATACAGTTTGGAAATTTCACCGATTTTAAAAAATTTTTTCATATACCTGACTTGCCTCCTTGACTCTAGTATTATACCAGAGTTTATAATCAATTTATAGATTTTATAAAAAAGTGTAGAAAGGATTTTTAAGATGCGCTCAATTTTGAAGGAAATTAAATTGTCATCCGTATTACTTTTATTATTAGGAAGTGCAATACTAGCGTTTGGACTTTACAATATTCATTCGATGTCGAATGTCACAGAGGGAGGAATCTTAGGATTAACACTCCTTCTGGAATATTGGTTTGGCATTTCTCCATCTGTTTCCGGTTTTGTGCTGACGATATTGTGCTACTTTTTGGGGTGGAAATTGTTGGGAAAACGTTTTCTTATATATTCTTTTATTTCTTCTATTGGATTTTCTGTTTTTTATAGAATCTTTGAACAGTTTGATTCACTATTTCCAAACATTGGCGAAAAACCACTTTTGGCAGCAGTTGTGGGAGCGCTGTTTGTAGGGATCAGTGTAGGTTTGTGTGTTCGAGTCGGTGGAGCGCCGACAGGAGATGATGCGCTTGCAATGAGTCTGGAACGAGTATTTCCATTGGATATTCAATGGATTTATTTGATCAGTGATCTGGTTGTATTGCTGATTTCTCTTACCTATATTCCGGTGAGCAGAATTACATACTCACTTCTGACAGTTGTTTTATCAGGTCAGATCATTGGTCTTATGCAAAAGATTCGGTTTCCAGAATATGTGGAATCCATAGAAGCATTAGAAGATGAGGGGTAGAGGAATATTTTGAAATGGAGTTAAAAAGGCATACAAAATGCTAATTCTCACACAAGTCATGAAAAATAGACTCGTATTCCTGAGAAAAAACACTGTCTTTATTCCATAAAAATGTAAAATCATGCATGACCATAAAGTCGGAAAGAGGAATCTGCACCAGGGTTCCTTTTTTTAATTCCTGCTCGACAGCAGCTTTGTAGAGGAAGGATATTCCACAATCTTCTTTTAACAGAGTGACGATCGTGTGGATGTTTTCGATTTCCACAAGATGTCGGAAGTCTTTGACAGACATATTTTTCAATGCCAGTGTCTTGGTCAGGATTGCCCTGGTTCCGGAACCGTGTTCCCGAATCAAAAGACGTTCGGATGTCAGGTCTTTCAGGCTGTGAACAGAGTTTTCAAACGTATGGTCAGCAGAGGCAACAGCAATGTATTCTTCTGCTTTGTAGATACGTGTTTCGTAATGATCCCCGCTAAAATATCCTTCCACAATTGCAAAATCGATCGTTCCCTCACAAAGATAGGTGAGCAGAGTCTGGGTGTTGCCATATCGGATGTGAAAATCCATGTCCGGATGTGTTTTGACAAAACGGGAAAGAGCAGGTACGATCGCATATTCTCCAATGGTCATGGTTACGCCAAAGGTCAGCACTTTTTTCCCTTTCAGACTCTCCTGCATTCGTTTTTTTAATGTATTTTCATCGTTTCTCATGGTTTCCAGAGCAGAGCGTAAGATTTCTCCGGCAGGAGTCAGCCGGAGTTTTTTCTTATCTCTTATAAAAAGCTCGGTACCGTAGGTCTTTTCCAGATGTTTGATATGCTGGGAAACTGCGGGCTGTGTCAGATTCAGGTGCTCGGCAGCATGTGTAA
>USPF01000085.1 GCA_900556555.1 uncultured Blautia sp. | reverse complement strand
CAAAAGCAAAAAGAGGGATGCGAAAAAACTCAATCGAGTTTTTTCACATCCCCTTAAATCTGCGTCATTTTCTATTATGAGAATTTTATGTTTCTTCATCCTGTTCCCCCTTTAATCCCATTCTTCTGTACTTACAATATGTTATATTATTATGCACATAAAATTTGAAGTCAACAGCCTTTTGGGAAATTGACAATTCGTAACATGACGTCTATAATATTTATATTACAACCGTAAGATTTAAAGGAGACTACCTATGAAAAACCTTCCACAAATCTCAGAAGCTGAATTCGAAGTCATGAAAATTGTCTGGAAATATGCCCCCATCAGCACCAGAGACATCACGGAAAAACTATTACAGACCACAAACTGGAGCCCCAAAACCATCCAGACTCTGATTAAACGTCTTGTGACAAAAGGGGCACTCACTTACGAAAAACAAAGCCGTATGTTTATTTACACTCCGGCAGTAAAAGAAAACGAATATATTGGACAGGAAAGCAATTCTTTTCTAAAACGCTATTACAATGGGGATATTACAGCTATGGTTTCTGCATATATAGAAAATGACAGATTATCTGAATCTGAACTGGATACGCTCCGTTCTCTCCTTTCACAGAAGCACCAGAAGGGCGGGAAATAGTATGGCCGGTTTTATGATACGTTTTCTCCTCTGCAATATCCTGCTCTGTGGTATCATTGGCATTCTTTTGCTTGTCAAACACATATTCAGAAATAGCTTATCCAGCCGGATGCAGTATAACCTGTGGTTTCTTCTGCTTGGTATTTTGGCAGTTCCCTTTCTGCCCTTCCGCTTTTTCCGGTTACCGCAGATGTATAACCTTTGTAATCATGTCTGCTTTGTGCCTGCATACTTTAAAAAAATCTGCACTTCCGCTTCAAAGCCCCACGGTTCACAGATTATATAAGCAGTGTCTAAATGAGGCCTTAATTGCAAAGGAAATTCCCATCTACAGTACTGCTTTTCTAAAATTCACTGAAAGAAATGCGAAATGACCAGGAGGTCGCCTGTGATACTTCTGTTTTAAAAATGCTGGATTCTTACGATTACGTGAACTATGGAAACACCTTAATCAGCTTTGCCAAAAAGACATCTCTTACCCCATTTCCCTTTGTCTCCGGCATGAGCGGAAATATGAAACAGATGAGACGGCGAATTATAAATATTGCTTCTTATGAAAAGCTCACATTTCAGAAAAAGCTCAAAAGCATCACCATTTTTCTACTGACATCTATTCTGCTTTTTTGCCTTGCACCGTTTGTCTCAGCCTACGCAGCAGATGAAGATTACTATCCGTGGAATATTTCCTCAAAGCCCTGCACCGTCATAGACCTTACCCGTTACTTTGGAAACTATGAAAGCAGCTTTGTTTTATATGATTTAACGAATGACACCTGGAAAATACATAATATGGAACTTGCAGCCTTACGAGTTGCACCCAATTCTACCTACAAAATATATAACGCCTTGTTTGGATTGGAAAATAATATCATCACACAAGAAAACACTTTTGTTGAATGGGATGGAACTGCCTATCCATTTGAAACATGGAATGCAGATCAGACATTACCATCAGCCATGAGCTCTTCTGTAAACTGGTATTTTCAATGGATTGATGAACAGCTTGGTGCTGCTTCTATTGAAAATTATCTGCACAAAATCAGATATGGAAATGAAAATTTAGGTGACAATTTCTCTTCCTACTGGATGGAATCTTCTCTGAAAATTTCACCCATAGAGCAGGTAGAACTATTAAGAAAATTGCAAAAGAACACGCTGATGGAAGAAATGCAGCAGAGATAACCTTGTCTGTTTTGTCAGATATGCGTATATGGGAATAGAAAAAATAGTCCAAGAGTATGTTTCGAATAACTCCTGGACTATTTCCATTTTCAGAATCACCGTTTTGGAAGAAAAACCCGGAATATATTTCCCTTTTTCTGGTCAAATTCTCCTTTCATATAGCCACGTTCCTCTCTCACAATTTCTCTTGCAAGATATAAGCCCAGACCGACTCCTTCCCTGTTCTTCGCAGATTTTCCACGGTAAAAACGCTGAAACAATTTTGGAAATTCTTCTCTCTCTATTTTAATTCCCTGGCTGCATATATTAACACAGATATACATTTCATATTCCCATAATTCCACCAGGATGATGCTCCCGCGGCTGCTGTATTTCCGCCAATCTCGACAGTAATACCCATGATTCTGTTAGCCACGGTCGATACCTCCTTCCGTAAAAATGGGCATAAAAAAAGCACCAACCATTTCTGATTGATGCTTTCAAATTATTTTGTTTTTGTAAATCTGTTTAATTGCGTATCCACATCTCGTCCACCGTACATAACACGGATAATCGTAACCACTTGTGTATCATCATCCGGAATATATAGAACAAGATAATTGTCTACTGGCGCTACGCGTAACCCTAGACTTTTCCATGGTTCCAATTCATATTGTCGATATCTCTTCGGCATATGATCAAGATCCATAATACATGCTTCAAGCCTATCAAGCTGACCACTTGCATTTTCTGGTGCCTGCAGTTCAAAAGCAATGTATTCGAAGATTCCACGAAGGTCTATTTCGGCCTGATCTGAGATCTCGATATCATAAATCATAAACTGTAATCCTTGCGGATATCAGCAAAAACAGATTTTGCTGATCTAGTACGACCAGCCTGCATATCTGCATATCCTTTCTCTAGTTCTGCATTCATCTGTGCTTCTGATAATGCACTAACGTCTACAGGACGAGCGGATGGCATTTTCACTTCAAAAGGAAGTCCTCTTTGAAGAATAATTTGTTTGTAAAACATATTTATTGCATTAGATGCAGGAATTCCTAATGCTGCTAAGATTCCTTCTGCCTGTTCTTTTACATCAGGCTCTATGCGTACGTATAAATTTGCTGATTTTGTTGCCATAGTAAACACTCCTTTCGAGTTTTTTCTAACTATATTATATCCATTTGTGCGGACAAAAGCAATACAAAATCAGCATTTTACAAGTTGTTTATACTCCAAAATCTACCAGTTGATTAAAATTTGTCGAAGTCCTCCTGAGTCGCCACTTCTTTATATCCTTTATAATCATCGTTACTGTTTTCAGCATACATATCATTCACGAGGCCAATGGTAAGCAAATCCAGGTCTCGGATACTAATCCCCAGTTGTACGCAACGAAGCAAAAATAAAGGTGTTGTCATCGGGCAATCTGTTGGACGAACTTTTTTTAGCACTTACATCCGTTTGAACATTAAGACCCCAAAGTTCAATAAGCTGTGGAAGCACCTGATAAATGGAAAATGTATTAAATCCATCCAACCACTCTTCCGGTGTGTCTGGAATATTTGCATCTGCGTGCTTGGCCATCACATACGCAATGTTCTCGAACATCTCAAGAGAGAATGTATCAAGCGTGGATGCATCTTCCACGTTCTTACCGATTGCCTTTTCCAAAGCAGACAAATCTTTATAAATGTCTCTCTGAAATTTGATTCTATAAATTCTAGGGATTGCGGCAGAGGCCTTAAAAAGCACCTCTTTACCATCAATTTCGATCTTCTTTGTCATTCCCATAATCGTCTACCTCTTACTTTCCGGAATTCGAAGTCGATGCTGCAGCTTTTGTCTCTGGCTCAGCAGTTGGCATATACACTGTCTTATACCAATTCTGATATGTTTCATCAGTGGTATCATCACCGGTCTTTGACTTTACAACACCATTTTCAAGCGGAGTAGCCTTAAGAGACAGTGTTTCTGTCTGTACTTCGATTTCATCTTCATTTGTCTGAGATTCAATGCTTGGACGAGAAGCTGCACACTTATAGAGACAATGACGAATCTTCTTCACATCACCATCAAACTCAAACATAAGAGCAAAGTTTGCAGTTTCAACATTTGCATTCTCTACAAGGACTTTATTCGCATCAAGCGACTCCTTAAGTACATCCACTCGGAAGGACTCAGGCACCATCGCAATCTCAATGTCACCTTCATAACCAGTGCTTTGTTCAGTATCAGTAAATCATAGTCAATAGCTGAAAGTTCTTTAACATAAGCACCAATTCTTTCAACACCACCATCAGTACCAATCCAAATCTCTTCCAGAATGTCATTTCGTCTACCCTGACACATTACTTTCTCATATCACTCTGTCAATACTGCCGCCTTTTCTGATGGCAAGAGGTCATCAAAAGACCTTTGCAACATATTGGTTTCTATCACATACACATATGCTTCTCTCTCAATCAGATTCTCTTTGATGATTGCTGGAATCTCCTTGATTCCCGCAATCTTAGCTGCATTCCAACGATTATGACCTGAGAGCATTTCATATCCGTCTGCAATTTTCTGTACAATCACAGGAATAAGAACACTATACGCCTTGATGCTCTCCACCATATCATCAAGGCGTTTCCCCTCATACAGGCGGAATGGATGATTATGGAATGGTACTATCTTCTCCACTGAAATCATTGCCTGTTCATTGTCTACAACATTTTCTGGATTAATTAAGTCCACTGCATCTTGAAATACTTTTCTTTTTGGTGCATTAGCCTTCATCTGCAATCAACTCCTTTGCCAAATTCTGATATGCTTTACAAGCCTTTGTTCTCGGTACATATTCCAACAATGGTTCTCCATAATACACAGATTCCCCAACTTTTACCGTAGTGGGAATCTTGCTGTCAAAGATACGCAGCTTCCCATTGAATGCCTCTGCCACTTCATCAGTAATTACCTTACAAAGATTGGTTCTTTCCTCACACATGGTCAGAAGAATACCGGACACATCCAATTTTGAATTGACACGGTTCTTAATCTTCTTAACAGTCAAAAGAAAGTCTTCCAGTCCTACCATTGCCCAGAACTGAGAATTGGCTTCTATAATGACTTCATCTGCAGCTGCAAGTGCATTGATTGTTAATGTGTTCAATGATGGGCAGGTATCAATCAAAATATAGTCATATACTTCTCTCAACGGTTCCAGAATACATGACAGAATCTTCTCTGCTCCCATTTCCAATCTCAGTTTCGCATCCACCACAGACAGCACTTTTGATGATGGTGTAAAGTCAACCCCTTTTCTGTTAATAATGTACTCAGCCGGATTAGGCTGTTCTTCTTCACCCATCTGATTCATCATCAAGTCACCAATACTGATTTCAACAGTTTTTATATCCTCTACCACACATCTGGTTATCGGATATAGATTCATCCGAGAAATTGTGTTCCACAGCCCAATGGCACCACCTCCCTTACACGAAAAAAAGAAGGGGCTGTGAAATAACAGCCTCTACGGAAAAAGAGGACTTTTCGTTCAAAATG
>USPF01000084.1 GCA_900556555.1 uncultured Blautia sp. | reverse complement strand
AGAATCGGCAACAAAGTAATTACAAATCATGTATCGAAACGAATCATTCTAAACATTCCCGGAAGTGTAAGGACTGCAACTTCCGGGAACAGATTTAAAATCATGCCAATTCAGGCAAATATCAAATTTAAAGAAAAAGGAAAGAGTAGAGGAATCCTATATAAGTATCTTTTTTATGGTAAATCGTTGAAGAATTTTCAAGAATAGGATATAATCTATCCATGAAAAAGAACGTAAGAGGGAGGAAATATGTCAATGGATCTTTCATATTTTCAGGATTATCATAAAAAAGTCATAGACAATTGTTCCAAGGTTATTGTGGGTAAGGAGGATATGATTTCCCTTGTGCTTACCTGTTTTGTATGTTCCGGGCATGTGCTTTTGGAGGATATTCCAGGAACAGGAAAGACCATGCTGCTGCGGGCTTTTGCAAGAACTGTGGGCAGTGATTTTAAGAGGATTCAGTTTACACCAGATTTGGTTCCCTCTGATTTGACAGGGATTAATTTTTATAATCAGAAGCAGGGAGAGTTCGAGTTCCGCCCAGGTCCTTTGTTTACGAATATGGTTCTGGCAGACGAGATTAATAGGGCTACACCAAGAACTCAGTCCAGTCTTCTGGAAGCCATGGAAGAACATCAGATTACTGTGGATGGGGTGACGAAGAAACTGGAAGAGCCTTTTTTTGTCATGGCTACGGAAAATCCGCTGGAGTCTTACGGAACCTTTCCTTTGCCGGATGCACAGGTTGACCGGTTTTTCATGCAGCTCTCTCTTGGCTATATGACAAGAGAGCAGGAGATGCAGGTGCTTGCCAGGCCATCTGCAATATCGATTCTGGATACGCTTCAACAGGTGGTTACCGCACAGGAAACAGCATATGTCCGGAGCCATTACCAGGAGGTACAGGTGCCTGGGGAAGTGCTTGGATATCTCATGGATATCATTGAGGCTACCAGAAATGAGAGTAATTTTGTCCGTGGGGTATCAACTAGAGGTGCACAGGCACTATACAGTGCAGCACAGGCTACGGCAGCTTTTGCCGGAAGGGATTATGTGATTCCGGAAGATGTAAAGTCCATGGCACCCCATGTATTGAGCCACCGTATTTCTCAGGGCAGCCAGAGTGCCGCATCTGCTGCAAAATTCCTGCACCGCATATTGGAGCAAGTGCAGGTACCTCTGGAAAGCCTATGAGTTTCGTATTTGTAATCTTTTTGGTTCTTGCCGGATTTGCACTGGAAGCGTGGATGAAGAAACATGGGTTACGCAATATTTACAGTACCTACGGGCCGGAAGAAAACATCGTAGATACCGGGGAAACTTTTGGTATCAAGATCCATGTGGAAAACCGCAGCAAATGGCCTGTTCCCTATGTGAAAATCAACATGTATTTTCCAAAAGATATCAAGGTTACAGGTGGCAGCTTTCGTTTTTCAAAAGAAAGCGGAAGAGGTGGCGGCCTGGTGGAAACTTCTGTCTGGATGCGGCCCGGACAGAGGATACAGATGGAAATTCCGGTTACCATTGCTCAGAGAGGCAGGTATGTGCTTTCCCATCCTAATATACTAGGCGGGGATTTTCTTGGACTTTCTGAGACAAGGCAGGAAATCAAGATTTTTCGTGAAGTCATTGCTGCACCTGAACCACAGGCAGATGAAAAAACCAGAGAATTGCTTGGAAGTTTTCTGGGAGATTATTCGGTACAGCGGTATTTATATGAAGACCCGGTGATGACTGCCGGATACCGGGAATATACTGGGCGGGAGCCTATGAAGCAGATTTCCTGGAAACAGAGTGCCCACAGCATGGGGCTGATGGTCCGGGAGTATGACCATACAGTAGAGCCGGTGCTCACACTCTTGCTGAATGTGGAAACAGCACAGGAGAGAAAAGAACCAGTTTTGGAAACGTGCTATAGCCTTGCACGTACGGTATGCCAGGAATTGGAAGACAGAGGAATCAAATATGTATTTTGTACTAATGCTGCCCAGGCTGGTGCAGTGGGCGGTTCCCATATGGTACGGGAGGGGCTTGGACATCAGCATTTCTTAAAGGTGCTGGAATGTCTGGGGCGTGGTCTGTATCATCCGGCATTTTCCAAGGAAAATCTGCTGGAACTTTTGGGACAGGATATTTCGAGAGGCGTGATGATTATTACTCCTTTCCACGAGGATTTTCGGGAATGCGGGCAACTTCGGAAGATAGAAAAGATGTTTGGGAATGGAATGTTGATGCTTTTTGGATGTGAAAGGGGAGGTGCTGAACATGATCTGGATGCATAGTCTTCGCATGTTTGCAGACTTGTCTTTTTTTGGAATGTTTGCAGGAGCAGCCGCTTCCTATTTGTTGCAGAGAATAGGCGGAATGGATACACAAATTTTACCAAGAAGCATCTTGGGGCTTGGAATCCTCAGCCTGATTTACGGCATTTCTTTTATATACAGAGAAAAAGGGAAAAAGAGGTTTTTTCTTTTGCCGTTTCTTGCACTTTCTTTTATGGGAGCGGCAGGCTGCTTGGCAGAACTGGTGGTTTTGGTTCCGGGTGCTGCCTATGTGGCTACCATGATAATAAAAAGAGAATATCCACTGTTTTGGAGCAGGCAGGCGGATCTGTTTCAGGCATTTTGGAAAGCTGCATTGATTTTGGGAGGTTTTCTTCTGCTGCTGGGACAGTGGAAAATTATTTTACAGATTACCTTGCCATTGGCTGTCTGTACAGCCGCAGGACTGATTCTGCTTCTTCGTTCCCTCCGCCATGAGCCCGAGGTGTATCTTGGCAGAAAGTTTCAGATTGAGAATGTGATTGCAACAGGTCTGTTCTTTTTTCTGTTTTTTGTACTGAGCAGTCCATCTGTTATCCGTGGAGGTGCTCTTGTTTGCCAATGGCTTTATCAGCAGATTCTCTTACCGCCTCTTTTGATTCTGGTAAGGCTCATGGGATTTCTGATTGGGATGCTTCTGGAGGGAATTCTTTGGTTTTTGTCCCTCTTTTCTATTTCCAGACAGATTGCAGAGCCTTTGGCACAGGCATTAAAGTCAGGAGAGGAGCTATGGAAACCAGCATTGGAAAGTCCGGAAAGTGCAGGAAACCTGATTTTTTCTATAGTACGTGTAGTGGTAGTTTTATTTGTGGCGGCTGGGATTTATTTCTTTTTCCGCTGGCTTGCCAGCTACAAAAATGAAGACCAGGGAGAAATTATGGGGTTTTCTGTTGAACAGACTGGTATGAAACCTACGCAGCACAAGACAGGAAAATCAGATTCCTTCTGGGTGCGTCAGATTCGCAAGGAATACCGGAATTACATGAAACTGTGCCAGGAAACAGGGATTTCTATTAAAGCCAGTACCACTAGCCGGGACTTGCAGGAAAACCATGAGAGGAATCCTCAGATTTGCGGACAGTGTCAGGAGTTACGCCAGATTTATCTGGATGCCAGGTACGGTCAGAGAGCGGATTTTCAAAGTGCGAAAAGATTCCGGGAAGTGTATAAGGAGATAAAAAAGAAGCTGTGAGAACCAGGATGTGTGGGTTCTCATAGCTTCTTTTTGTGGATTTATCTGCGGTACCGGTTAAAGCAGGAGTAAATTTCCTGTTTTCTTGGCCGTGCAAGGCCGCAGGGTGTGTAAGAGGAGCTGCATACACTGCCAAGTCCCTGGGTTTCTAGCTTTGTTTCCAGTGCTTCTACAATCTGTGAAACAGTCTTTTTGTTGTCAATGAGATGTTCTCTTGCATATTTCAGCAATTCCCCAAGAGCAGCAGTCTGTTCCTGGTCAGCAAGCTGTTCGATATAACGCAGATCCACGGTTTCTTTTCCAATAGAAAAAGAGTCTTTGCTGTGAGTTTTTAACTTCAGTTCTTTGTAAGCATCGCGTTTCACAGGAGGGGCGGTCATGATCCGCTTTGCCTGTGGCAGGTGAAAGGGGGATGCATCTGATGCTGTCACAGGGAAATCTTTGCACATAGCTTTTACCTTTTTCGTGATATCCAGAGCATGATAATTGTCCATCTGGATAATGGTATCTGCAATGTGGAAGAACGCCCCGGAACTTCCGGCTACCAGAATCGTGGAAATGCCTGCCTGTTTAAATAAATCTCCTGCACGCTCCAGAAATGGAGTGATGGGTTCTTTTTCCCGGCTGATAACCTGCTGCATGAAAGTGTCCCGTACCATAAAATTGGTGGCAGAGGTATCTTCATCCAGCAAAAGAAGCTGGATGCCTGCCTCTATACCTTCTGCAATCCCGGCAGCCTGGGAGGTGCTTCCGCTGGCATCCAGGGTGGAGAAGCAGTGGGTATCTTTTTTATTCGGCAGGTCATTGATGAACATGGAAATATCTACATCCTTGATAAATCTTCCGTCTTCGGAGCGGAGCTTTAAAGCAGTGTCATCTGTAATTACATACTCTCTGCCATCTCCCTGGATGTGGTTATACACGCCTGCCTCCAGTGCATTTAACAGAGTGGATTTGCCATGGTATCCCCCTCCGGCAATGAGGGTGATGCCCACGGGAATCCCCATTCCTGTTATGGTACCTTTATGGGGAAGCTGCATTTCTACCCGCAGGGAAGCAGGAGAGGAAAAGGGGACACTGTTTTTCATAGGTTTCTGGGAAACGCCGCTCTGTCTTGGAAGAATGGCGTTGTCAGCAACAAAGGCTGCCAGATTGCGTTTTTTTAATTCCCTGCGGATGTATGCCTGGTCTTCCGCCAGAAAGATTGCGGCTTCTACTTCCTTTGGGTTTAAATTTTTATAATAAAGAGCCTTTTTCACACAGACAGGAAGAAAATCAAAAAGGATTTTTTCCAGTTCTTGTGCGTTAATGGTTCTTCCGTTTGCAGGAAAACCGACACAGAATCGGAGAATGACTTCTTTTGCTGTGATTTCGCAGGCAGTACGCTCCAGGATTTCCTGACCGCAGACAGTAGAAGTGATTAGACCGCTTTTGCCGGAACCTTTGGCACGAAAGCTGTAAGAGCGGATTTGTTCCTCAAATTTACGGAGAATCAGATCCTGGAGGGTAATCCTGGTATCTGAGGAGGCAAAGCAGAAGTCAGGAAAACCAGCCTGTCTGCCGCTTACCCGTACGCTTAGATGAGACGGAGAGGCAAAAGGGTCGCCCTGTACGTGATCAATGATCAGCACATGAGTGCCAAAATCATAACTGCCTTTTAAACTTTTGTAGGCAGGATAACTCTTTCGATTTATGGAAGCAAGCATTTGTTTTAATTGGATTGAAGTTGACATAAGATATACAAGTCCTTTCATCACAGATAAATCTTTAAACAGAAACAAAAAAGCGGAAATTCCAAAAAGAATTTCCGCTTCAAATACGTGCGTTAGAGGATTCGAACCCCCGACCTTTTGGTCCGTAGCCAAACGCTCTATCCAGCTGAGCTAAACGCACAT
>USPF01000083.1 GCA_900556555.1 uncultured Blautia sp. | reverse complement strand
AGAATATGTATAGAGAGACATAGTAACAAGGATGAAAATAATGGAGAGTGCTACAAGAAAAATTTGCAAAGCGATTTCATTAGGGGTCTTTTTCCTCGCGGCTCCTTCCACCATTGCAATCATTTTATCAAGAAAGCTCGCTCCAGCTTCGCTCGTAATCTGAACAACGATCCAATCGGACAGGACGGTTGTGCCTCCGGTAACGGCACTTCTGTCGCCACCGGCTTCACGAATAACTGGTGCAGACTCGCCAGTAATGGCACTTTCATCTACAGAAGCAGCTCCCTCAATTACCTCTCCATCGCCAGGAATTTGCTCACCTGCTTTTACAATTACAATATCTCCTTTTTTCAAAGTAGCAGAAGATACATTTGTAATTAACTCTTTTTTGTCAGCAGATGGAATTTTATGTGCTTCCACATCTTTTTTAGAAGCTCTTAACGCATCAGCCTGAGCTTTTCCTCTACCCTCGGCAATTGCCTCTGCAAAATTTGCGAAAACACAAGTAAACCACAGAATAACTGCGATTGAGAATGTATATCCGCTAGATGCATCTTTTAATCCAAATAAAGAAACAATCCATAATACAGTTGTTAGAATTGCAGATAAATATACCAACAGCATAACCGGATTTTGCACTTGCGTTTTCGGATTTAATTTTATAAACGATTCTTTTATCGCTCTGCCAATCATTTTCTTATCGGCGAAGGCGCTTTTCGTCTTTGATGTCATAACAATATCCCTCCTTAAACGATACTCTGGAAAAATTCTGCAATGGGACCTAATGCCAATGCTGGGAAGAAACTCAATGCACCCACAAGCAGGACAATAAAAATCAGCAGAAATACAAACATTGTATTCGTTGTAGAAAGTGTACCGGCAGTTGTTGCAATTTTCTTTTTCTCCGCAAGGTTTCCAGAAATTGCCAGCGTCCCGATGATCGGCAAAAATCGTGCAAACAACATCACACATCCCAATAATAGATTTAAGAACATCGTATTTCCATTAAAACCAGCAAAGGCAGAACCATTGTTTCCACCACAGGAAGAAAAAGTATAAAGCAGTTCTGAAAAGCCATGTGCTCCTACATTATTCAAACTGCTTTCAATACCTGGCCATACTGCTGCAATTCCACTTCCAACAAGAATTGCAATCGGGGTTGCAAGACATACCAGAACAGACCATTTCATTTCATATGGTTCTATTTTCTTGCCTAAAAATTCTGGTGTTCTTCCTACCATTAGTCCAGCAATAAAAACGGTCAGAATTGCGAAAGCAAGCATTCCATATAAGCCACATCCCACACCACCGAAAATAACTTCGCCAAGTTGCATCAAAAGCATTGTTACCATGCCTCCCAGCGGCGTGTAGCTGTCATGCATAGAATTTACGGACCCATTGGAAGCAGCTGTAGTAAATGTAGCCCAAGTAGAAGATGCAGCAATGCCGAATCGGGTTTCTTTACCTTCCATGTTTCCGCCCGCCTGATCTACCATAGAAACATCAACATTTCCGTTTTGAATAAGTTGTGGTGTTGCAAATTGCTCATTAACAGCAACCACGCTCAGTGCAAATACAAGGCAAAGGAACATTGCCATAAAAATTGCGATTCCCTGCTTTTTATTTTTTACTGCGTTACCAAAAGTAAAACATAGTGCCGCAGGGATTAAAAGTAGTGAAATCATCTCAATCAAATTAGTAAATGCATTAGGGTTTTCAAGTGGATGTGTCGAGTTGACTCCCATAAATCCACCGCCATTTGTACCTGTCTGTTTAATGGCAACCTGACTTGCAGCTGGTCCCATCGGAACAAACTGCTCTGTCACAATTTCTGCATCCTCTACAATCTGACCGTCAACGACAACAGTTCCAGCTTCCAAATCTATTTCTGCATTTTCTAGTATTTCGCCTTCAGCGCTTACTCCGATTGGCTCCACAAGAGATACGGTTTCTCCAGCTTTCAAATTCTGAATAACGCCACCACTAACTAGCAGCAAGGAAATTACCAGGTTAAGCGGGATTAAGATATGGATGATAATTCTTGTCATATCTACCCAAAAACTGCCCAGCCCATCTGTTTTCACCCTCATAAATCCTCGAATCAAAGCAAATAGAACAGCAATACCTGTTGCAGCAGACACGAAGTTCTGCACAGTCAGGCCAAGAGCCTGAGTTAAATAGCTAAGGGTGGATTCACCACTATACGCCTGCCAGTTTGTATTTGTAATAAAGCTAGCGGCTGTATTAAAAGACAAATCCCATTTTACACCAGGTAACCCTTGTGGATTTCCGGGTAGAAAACCCTGAAAGAGTTGGAGCAAAAACAAAAACACCAATCCGATACCAGAAAAGATGAGAACAGAAATGGTGTATTTTTTCCAATTCATTTGTTCATCCTTATCCACCCGCAATACCTTATATACGGCGTTTTCACAAGGGGTGAGAAGTTTAGATAAAAAAGTTTTTTCACCATTCATTACATTTTTGATATATGCTCCAAGTGGAATTGCAAGAACAACCAAAATAGCAAGATATAGTATGCATTGTATAACTACATTCATTATTGTTTGTCTCCTTTCATAAGAACATAAACATAGTAGATCAGTAACGCTACAGCGCACAGACCAATAACTCCAACAAGAATACTCATAATATTTTCCTCCTTTGCTTTCTGCATTTTACTACTATTTGCGTTAAAATGGGATTAGCAGCATAGATATAAAATTAAAACTATCTAAAGATGATTACAGCCAGCCCAAAATCCATGCTATAGGCAATATAAGTACTGTTGTTGAAGCAGCAACCGCCATTAAAGTGAAAAGCGGAATTCCAATGAACATCATTACAAACGCAATATATAGATGGTGAAAAGCAAATCGTTCTGCCTTTCTATCGAAGTCATCTTCAAATTTATGGATTGATTTTATTATTGCTGTCATAACACATTCCTCCTTACATTTATACGATAGCACAGGAGAAATTAAAATAGAAAAAGTAGATGTGCAAAGCAAATTAAGATATTCTAAAAATACAAATTAGCAAGCAATACAATCCTCAATGAGATTGTGTATTTTGCAGAAACCTATCTTTGGAATTTCCGAATTTCGTCTTGCATTTCGTGATTCTCGAAGAATAGATTTTGTTTTTCCATTTTCAGCTTGTGTGTCCTTTCCTGAAATTCCAGGATAAACTCGTTCATCTTCTGATTTCTTACCTGTAACTTGTCCCTCTCTTCCGTCACTAGCTCCAGTGACGCCGCCTGCTCCTTCGCAAGCTGCTTCCACTTGTCGGTAGTATCCGGCAAGCTCCTCATCTGCTCCGTTTGTTCGTTCTGCTTCGGCTCGTACCCTTTTGTAATTTCTATCAAATTCATTCTCTAAGTCCCCCTTACTGATATCCAGATGAAATGTTTTTGACAGATTACTGTCACGCACTTTCTTCCCATCCTGATTCTGAAATGTGATGTGCTTCCGTTTTTCTGTCCAATTTACACTCCATCCGAACTGTTTCATTTTTTCTATAAACTTTTCTTTGCTGATACAGTTTTCCAGTGCTTTTAACACTGCTATTGCACAGTCTGCTACAAAGCTGTCTTTTACCTGCTGTCGGAACAGATTGTATTTATCCTTGCTCCATGCAATGACTTCCCCTTTTTCAACCTGACTTCCATCAAAGTGCTTTCCTTTCTCGGCAACGGTCAGTCCACGTTCTTGGCACATCTGATTGGTAAACTTATCACTTCCTTTCAGGCAAAGAAAAAGACGCAAGCCATATTTTATGACTCACGCCTTACTTCACTCACAATATTCTATTTTTATCAGTTACCTGCCAGATTGATTACTGGCTATCCTTATACATAAATCAATTCTTTCAGGATAATCTCTTCTGCAATCGCTCTGTGCTGATTGGCAGCTCTTACCCATGCCATCTGATCTTTCTCCTTATCCGGCAGTGGTTCTTTTTCTTCCAACTATTTCAGAATCACTTCTTCCCGTTCCATGGCTGCCTTGTCCACTTCCAGAAGATGCTCTCCAATGGTATCCTGTAAAAGCATCACCTGATACGTTGAATTTCGATGGTTCTTCAGATAATCTCTGCATAAGAATCCATATTTGCCAAGCTGCACCATCTGCTCACCAGATATATAGGTGAGGTTCGGAATCAGGTATCCATTTACATTTGTATAAGTCAGTTTCATATTCATAAGACCTCTCTTTCGTTTAAACTTTTATCTGTAACAGAACCAGATGTTCATGTTACGTCATTGCTACAAATCTTTCTTTCCATATTATTTTGAATCCAACCCGGGCAGATTTTCTTCAAAATCATGGCGGAAGTGCTTCGTTTCTGTGTTGGGAAAATGAACGGAAACACTTGATTTTACTGACTTTCTTCAATGTAACCTTATTATAACGTCCTCCCCATACCCCAGCCTCTCATTGGGATACACATTTCCCGGAAGCTGTCTTGCCCCTCTTCGCAAATACGCCTTTACCTTCTCTCCATACAAAAACGGGTCATTCCCTCTCACAATCCCCCATTCCATTAAAAGTGCCGCAGCCCCTGTGACAAAGGGTGCCGCAAAAGAGGTTCCTGTTCTTTGTGCATATCGTCCCTGTGGTGCTGCTGTCCTGATATCTACCCCCGGTGCCGCTATATCTGGCTTCACCTCATTCGTCACTCTGGTATAACCTCTCCCTGAAAAGTCTGCATAAGCCAGATATCTGGAATCGTATGCGCCTACAGAAATTACGTTTCTTGCTGTTGATGGAATGGTCAGCGTTGTTTCTGGTGTTGGATAGAGAAATTTTGTCTCAAGATTCAGCACCCCTCCGCCTGGCAGCCACAAATCATACCTTCCATCCACAATTTTTCTGGGAATCAGGTGGATTTTCCACGTTCCGCTGTCCACATACTGATTCTTGGGGATAAATTCGATATAAATTTCCTGAGAAAGACTAAACGGTGCAGGCTCCCCGTAGTAAAGCAATATTTCTGTAGAGCCAAAAGAAAACCTTTGAGGTCCTAAAATTTCCCGGAAAGGCCCTACCATCTGCCCATTTGGTAATCGCTGATTGTCCCTGAACTGTTTCAAAACCAGCAAAGACAACAGACCCTTGGCGGGGGACAGTAATAGCACTGGTACTTTTCAATTCAACGTCATTTTCCAGACCGTTAATATCGAGTGCAATTCGGTTTTCATGATAAGGGGAGAGCGCGTTAGTAACACCATATCCCCAACGATCTATCGTACTATTACCATAGTTAATACGCGCCCCTTTAGCTCCTGGCGCTTGTACAACGGCCAGAGTGTCTGAGTCGCTAAAGCTGTCATTACTGAAGGTCAGGCCGCCGCTATGTAAAACAAATCCGCCGTCGGTATTAAATGAGATTTGACGGCTATTATCACTGCTTGCGGAAACTGAACTGGAAAGAGTTCCCCAGGGAGATTCATAGCTTGCATATCCGCCGATATAGCCCAAATCATCACTGGATTTCATCATCGAATAGCCTGTATTGACGCTATAACTGATATGGTTTTCGGTGCTATAACCACTACTGCTGATACTGAGTTGATTGCTGCCGTTGAAATCACTATTTAACTGAGTATCAATGCTCTGAAAACCA
>USPF01000082.1 GCA_900556555.1 uncultured Blautia sp. | reverse complement strand
TATGACATTTTAGGAGAAAATATGGAATACCGGACATTGGAAAATACAGATTTCGTTTGTATATACGAAGCGTTTACACAGGCATTTTCTGATTATCAGGTTTCAGTTGATATGCCTTTTAAATCTTTTGAAACAATGCTGAAAAGAAATGGATTTATGCCTGCGGTTTCAGTTGGAGCCTTTGCAGATAGAACGCTTGTCGGTTTTATCTTGAATGGAGTGAGAGATTGGGATAACGAAAAGACAGTCTATGACCTCGGAACAGGAGTTATCCCCGATTTTCGGAGAACAGGAATTATGGGGGAATTATTGAATCTGGTTAGTACTATATGTATAAAAAATAAAATCAGCGTGTATCAACTGGAAGTGATTCAAGATAATGAGAAGGCGCTCACTTTATATAAAAAACAGGGATTTCGAATTAACAGAATATTGAATTGTTACCAACTGACGGGCAAGATAAAAGAATCGGGCGTACATAAAGTGTGGAAACTGGAACATCCGGAAAAATTACAAGATGATCAATGGACAGCAGTCAAAGATTTTTGGACTTATCCACCTTCATGGCAAAACGCAAAAGACGCTGTTTGTGCAATCGCTAAATCCTTTTCTTATACGATTGTTAAATTTGATGGAAACTTGATTGGATATGGTATTGTGGACAAAATAAAAGGAGATATTGCGCAGTTAGCGGTACATCCCAAATATCGCAGAATGGGAGTTGCCACAGAGATTTTGTTAGATTTACTTAAACAAACAAAGAGTTTAGAGATGAGAGTAATAAATGTGGATGAACGGGATCAGGCATTGAACGCTTTTTTGAAGAAATTGAAATTTAGTGTATTTGTTAAACAATATGAAATGAGAAAACATTTTTCTGCTTAGGATATTGTATAGATGAAGAAGCTGACTTTGAGGACAGTTGTCAGTAAAGGAGCAGTTATGAGATATAACAAAACAATAATATTAAGTAATGGCATGGAATGTTGTTTGAGGAATGGAACAGAGAGTGATGGTCAGCTTGTAGTGGATAATTTCAATCTGACACATAGTGAAACAGATTATTTGCTTACATATCCAGATGAAAACAGTTTTAATGCCGCACAGGAGAGCCAGTTTCTGAAAGAAAAAGCTGAGAGTGAAAGAGAGATTGAATTGCTTGCCATAGTTGATAGTGTAATTGCGGGAACAGCAGGAATTGAGGCAATCGGTACAAAATATAAGGTACGGCATCGAGCAGAATTTGGCATCAGTGTTGTGAAAAAGTATTGGGGACTTGGAATTGGTAAGGCTTTGCTGACTTCGTGTATCGAATGTGCTAAAACAGCGGGATATAACCAGCTTGAACTTAAAGTAGTTGCTGAAAATGAAAGAGCAGTTTCTATGTACGAACGGGCTGGATTTGTCGAGTGTGGAAGAAATCCCAAAGGATTTCGCTCCCGCATAGCCGGATTTCAGGAAGTCATTTCTATGAGATTGGAATTGTGATGATCGACAAATTTATTCCAGTTTCAAAATGGAGGTTACTGTCTACTGGGGTGACTGGTTGGAGTTGTTTAGCAAAAGCCAGTATGGGGAGTAGCCAAATTTTCCTTGATGTTGTTCGGCTGTTTTTATTGTCTCTGCATCTGAACAGAGAATGACAACCTATACAGGATAATTATCCGAATATTTGATGTTTCTTAAATATTATCTCCCTTTTCAGATTATGGTTGCGATTGCTCTATTTTTTAAATAATTATGCCTTTTCCATATTTTCTGTAATATCTTTACCCGGAAGCATTTGAAGTAATGCAATATTTATCTCGTTTCCCATAAAAAATCCTCTTGTATATTTCGATTTGTTGCTTTGAGTATTAGCATAAGTCTCCAGAAAATTCAATGTAAGTCAATATTATTTAATGCTTTCTTTTCGGATGCAGATGTGTTATAATTACTACATTTCCAAAAAGGAGTTAAAAAATATGCGGCAAGGTATTCTTAAATAAAACTATAATCAAATAGTGGGAACAAAAAACTTTGGGATGTCCTTTGGAACAAGGGCTTAGTTTTTTGTACCAAATTTAAGAATACTTTTGCCTTATTTATATTGACATGGCAAGAAAAGTGGCAAGTACCTATTGGTGCGTGTCTTTTATGTGTATGTCCACAGATTGTATCCCCAGTGGTAAAAGTATTTTACTGCTGGGGATTTTTATGCCTTTTTTGGCTGTGAATGGAGGACGACATATGAAAATAATTAATATCGGCATTCTTGCGCATGTTGATGCAGGAAAAACAACACTGACAGAAAGCCTGCTGTATACAAGTGGGGCAATCATGGAACCAGGTAGTGTAGATAAAGGTACAACAAGAACGGACTCTATGGCTTTGGAACGTCAAAGGAAAATTACAATTCAGGCTGCCGTTACATCTTTTCGCTGGAAAGGGTACAAAGTTAATCTTGTGGACACCCCCGGACACATGGACTTTTTAGCAGAAGTGCATCGCTCCTTATCGGTTCTGGATGGAGCAATTTTAGTAGTGTCCGCAAAAGATGGTGTACAAGCCCAGACCAGAGTGCTGTTTCATGCGCTAAGGAAAATGAAGATACCAACAATCATTTTTATCAATAAAATAGATCAAAGTGGTGTTGTTCTTGAGCAAACTTATCAAAATATCAGAGAAAAATTGACAGAAGATATGATTGTTATGCAGGAAGTTCATTTCTGTTCAGAAATAATACTTTCTGATGTTGCAGATTTTGAAAAGTGGGATGCTGTAATTGCTGGGAATGATGATATTTTAGAAAAATATCTTTCAGGAGTCCCTTTGACACTGTGGGAACTGCAAAAAGAAATAAAACGAAGGGTACAAAGGGGAACGCTTTTTCCGGTATATCATGGAAGCGCAAAAGACAATATCGGGGTAAAAGAATTGCTTGAAGTGATTACAGAAGTTTTTTCATTGGAAACAGACGACAGTCAATCGGAATTGTGTGGGTATGTATTTAAAATTGAATATACCGAGCAGAAAAAACGACGTTGCTATTTAAGGCTCTATAGCGGTACGCTTTGTTTACGGGAAACGATTCTTTTGTCAAAAAAGGAAAAAATTAAAATTACAGAGATGTCAATTCCATTTGATGGAGAAATCGTCCCAACAGACACCGCTGATTCCGGGGAGATTGTTATTTTATCTGACAATACATTAAAACTAAATGATGTTCTGGGAGATGAAAAACTATTGCCACGCAAGGCGTGGACGGATAATCCCCTGCCGTTTTTTCGGACAACGATAGAGCCAATCAAAGCAGAGCAAAGGGGAGTATTACTGGATGCCCTTACAGAGATCGCGGATACTGATCCGCTTCTGCATTTTATGATTGATTCTATCACTCATGAAATTATTCTTTCCTTTTTGGGAAAAGTACAATTGGAAGTTGTTTGTTCTTTATTAAATGAAAAATATAGTGTCGAGGTAGCAATAAAAGAGCCTACCGTTATTTATCTGGAAAGACCACGAAAAGAGGCTCATTATACAATTCATATTGAAGTACCGCCAAATCCCTTTTGGGCGTCGATTGGTTTGGCTGTCACTCCTCTTCCTGTTGGAAGCGGAACAGAATATGAAAGTAAAGTGTCTCTCGGTTATTTAAACCAAAGCTTTCAAAACGCAGTTATGGAAGGGATTCGGTATGGATTAGAGCAGGGAGTGTATGGATGGGAGGTAACAGATTGCAGAATTTGCTTTGAATATGGTGTTTATTACAGCCCGGTCAGTACTCCGGCAGATTTCCGCTTTCTTGCGCCTGTTGTGTTGGAACAGGTATTAAAAAAAGCGGGAACGCAAGTTTTAGAACCCTATCTTTCTTTTACCCTATTTGCGCCGCAGGAATATCTTTCACGAGCTTATCATGATGCTGTGAAATATGATGCGGTAATTGAAACAACTTCGTTAAAAAATAATGAGGCAATTTTAACTGGAGAAATACCGGCTCGGCGGATCGGGGAATACAAAAGTGATTTGAATTTCTATACAAATGGAAGAAGCGTTTGCTTGACAGAATTGAAAGGGTATCAGGAAACTTCAGGGGAACCTGTAGTACAACCTCGCCGCCCAAATAGTCGGTTAGATAAGGTTCGCCATATGTTTCAGAAGATAATGTAACGTCTTGCGCAATGCAAGTGTTCATTGCTGGCTATTGCGAAATATCATTGATAAAATCAGTATCAGAGAGACTAACTATTAAAAGTCAATAGTTTTTTGGGAGATTTTTCAATTCCCTGAAACAAGTCTCTCAGTAACAAATGCACATTGAAAATCGCATGACAAACAGAGCATCGGTTGTCGGTGCTCCAATGGAGTGTTTTATATCAGAAAAAGATCACGCAGCTTTTATGTAAGGTTTACCGGATTTCTCCATTGCATAGATGAGCCGCACAAGTTTCTTTGTGGCATGGGTAATGGCAACATTGTAATGCTTCCCTTCCGAAATCTTCTTCTGGAGATAGGTACCGAAGCTTTCATCCCAGTGGCAGACATACTTGGCAGCATTGATCAGAGCAAAACGCAGATATCTGGAACCACGCTTTTCCATGTGGGAGTACGAGGATTCCAACTGGCCGGATTGATAAGTCGAGGGTGATACACCTGCATAGGCAAGGAGCTTGTCTGGGGAATCAAAGCGGGAAAAATCGCCCACTTCTGCAAGGATCATAGCACCCATGCGGTAACCAATACCTGGAATGGTCAGGATTGGAGAATTGATCTCATCCATGATCTTTTTGATTTCGGATTCGATTTCAGCAATCTCAGAATCTAACTCGCCGATGAGTTTGAGAGTATGTTTTAATTCAAGAGATTTGGCGGGCATTCTGGAGCCAATCGAGGTTCTGGCAGCATCTCTGATCTCAATGGCTTTCTCCCGGCTGTAGCGACCTTTTGAAGCTGTTTGCAGAAGTTTTGTCAGATGTGTCAAATGGCAAGAGGCTATCTGGTCGGCAGAGGGAAGTTCACCGAGAAGTGCATATACAGAAGCCAAATGAAGGGTAGGAACGAGCTTTTCCAGTTCCGGAAACAGAATGGTGACCAGTCTGGAGATGGACTGTTTGAGCTGAGCCCGTTCCTGAACCTTATCAAAACGGTAACGAGTGAGTGACTTTAGCTCCTCATTGTGATATGATGTAACTGAGTAGGACTTTAAGTTCACATCAGACATCAACAACATAGCAATGGTTCGGGCATCCACCTTATCCGTTTTCGTCTTTCTAAGGCTGAGACTTTTTCTGTAAAGATTAGTGTGAAGCGGATTGATAACGTAGGTCGGCAAACCTTTATCAATGAGATAACCGAGTAAGTTGTAGTTGTAGTGTCCAGTGGCTTCCAGTCCTACTTTTATATTGGACATATCGACTTCAACGAAAAGTATCTTTTGATATAGTTCGTCAAAGCCTTCCCGGTTGTTTTGGATAGTGAAAGCATTATAGAGGATTTCGCCATCAGAGTTAGAGATAAAGCAGTCGTGCTTATCTTTGGCAACATCAATTCCAACGTAGATCATAAGAATACTCCTAAGTAATAGATTTCCCTAAAGGGATTGTAATGATACTGTTTAGGACCACAGGGTTCTTTGCGCTTGTAACCTCGTACTAAATAAACCGTCATGCGGTATCTAACTGATTAACAACTATACAAAGAGACTGT
>USPF01000081.1 GCA_900556555.1 uncultured Blautia sp. | reverse complement strand
CATAAATCAGAGATAACCTATAAACAAACATTCTAAATAAGCTCGCCTTTTGGCGGGCTTATTCCTTTACCCGTGATAAAATTTGAGAGAATTTATTTCGGCCGAATGATTACATCTACCCCTAACTTTTCTAATGAACGTAGATTCCTTTTTATTAACTTATCATGTTGAATATTCGTATAGTAATCTGCCCCTAAATCGCAATAAGGAACTTTTTCTTTTAGCATATGATAAATGGCTGTTAACATTGTATGGGCGATCGCTATTAACGCTCGCTTCCCTCCTCTTCTTGCTGCTATTCGTTGGTATCGCGAATATAAGTAGCTCTGTTTATTTCGTATGGCTGCACGGGCACATTCCACTAAAGTTGCTTTCAAATATTTATTCCCTTTTCGGATTCGGCTGCTCATTTTTTTGCCGGCACTTTCTTTGCATTCCGGTACAAGACCTGCCCATGAACTAAAACGGGATTCATTTTGAAAATGTTCCATTTCTACTCCTGTCTCTGCAAGAATTCGTTCTGCACTTTGTCTCCCAATTCCCGGAATTGCATCCAAATCCTCAATCGCCCAATTTATGGAATCTGTTTTTTTTTAATATCTTCATCTAAATCCATGATTAAAGAGGTAAGACTTTCTATATGCAAAAGTTGATGTTTTAACATTAGTTGTTGATGTTCTAAAACCCGGCCATGCAGAGCCCTGCGTATTTCTTCAAGCTTATCTCTGGCCCGCCCTTTTGCCAAATCACTTAAAACAACGGGATCTGTTTCTCCAGATATAATTGCCTTTAAAATGGCCATCCCGCTTTTTCCGCTAATATCAGTAATAACACTGCCTAATTTAATGTTACAGCCTTCCAGCACAGCTTGGATTCGGTTTAATTCACGGGCACGTTCTTCTATCATTTCCTGACGGTAACGGGTTATTTCCCGCAATTCTCTCTGTTCCCGATTTGGTATATAACTTGCTTTTACTAATCCATGACGTACCAAATCAGCAATCCATTCTGCATCCTTCACATCTGTCTTGCGTCCAGGAACACCTTTGATATGCTGTGCATTAACAACCATAATCGGGATATGCTCCTCTTCAAATATGTTATAAAGTGGTTTCCAGTAGGAACCCGTACTTTCCATGGCAGCCATTTCACAACCGGTTTCTTTCAGCCATGAAACCAGTTGAAGGATATCTTCAGTCATCGTTGAAAACTGACGGATTTCTTTTTTTCTGACACTCGTAAAAACACAGGCCACCATCATGTTTTTGTGAATGTCAATCCCACAACACCGCTTATACAAAACTTCCATAAAACAAACCTCCTTCGCATAAGCCGATGCAGCTCCTTACTAAACTGTTGGCTGTCCTGCGTCCTCATCAAACTACGATGGAAACAAAAAGTGGTACACCTAAGGAGCTGAAAATCAGTCTGTCGCACGGGCTTGAAAACACCAATCCCCTTCCGACTTTATTCGGCACCTTAAGTATACCACGACATAGCGTATAGCCAGTATCCAGTTTTCATTGATTGTGGTGAGATTCTCTCATGATTGTCTGTTGCAAAAGTAGATAAATAATCTACTGGAGCAACAGCTTCTTTTCTGTACAAAAACAGAAAAGCGGGCTCCGAAGAGTCCGCCATCCGTGGTATAATTAAGTATGCGAATAACTAATTACACTACTAAAGATTATACCGAACTTGGCCGCACTTATCAACTGGTTTTGCCATTAAGTTTGGAAGGGCTGGTTCCGAACGATGATTCTGTCCGACTGCTGAGCCACGAATTGGAGGATTTAGACTATACAAAGCTTTATCAGGCTTACTCTGCCAAAGGCAGAAATCCGGCAGTGGACCCAAAGACCATGTTCAAGATCCTGACCTATGCGTATTCCCAAACCATTTATTCATCAAGAAAAATTGAGACCGCCTGTAAACGGGACATCAACTTTATGTGGTTGTTAGCCGGACAAAAAGCGCCGGATCACAGCACCATTGCCCGGTTTCGTTCCGGTTTTCTGGAGGAGGCATGTGAGGACCTCTTTTATCAGATGGTACACCGTCTGGAACGGGTAGGTGAACTTTCCAAAGAAACCGTCTTTCTTGACGGGACGAAATTAGAAGCCTGCGCCAATAAATACACGTTCGTATGGAAAAAATCCGTTGGGAAATGGGAAGAAAAAATGTTCATTAAAATCCAGGAGGCGGTGAGGCTTGTAAACCAGGAGTTTATCCAATCTTTCCGTGTAGGAACTGAATACCGGGTACAGGACCTCCGGAAAATCTGCCGTTTTCTGGAGGAGATATGCAGGGAGCGGAACATAGAGTTCGTTCATGGCCGCGGAAAACGAAAATCCATCGAACAGCGGTATCTGGAGCTGTTCCAAAGGTACCTGAAGCGTCAGACCACTTATGACTGGCATACAGCCAGCTTCCAGGGAAGGAACAACTACTGTAAAACAGACCCGGATGCAACGTTTATGCATATGAAAGATGACCACATGCGCAACGCCCAGTTAAAGCCAGGGTATAACGTACAGATTGGAGTGGACAGCGAATACATTGTAGCGGTCGATATATTTCAGGATCGGAACGATGTGTGGACGCTGGTACCATTTTTAAAGCGGATAAAAGAAAAACTGGGGTTTAAGTATCCGAGTGTTACGGCTGATTCGGGATATGAAAGTGAAGAAGGCTACAGCTATCTGCGGGAGGAGGGGCAGCAGCCATACATTAAACCTCAGACCTATGAAAAATGGAAAAAGCGGAGTTTTAAACAGGATATCAGTAAACGGGAAAACATGGCTTATAACCAGGAGTCCGATACCTATATCTGTCATGCTGGAAAGGAACTGCGGGTGATCTACCTGAAAAAGCAGCGCAGCAAAAGTGGGTATGAATCCGAGGTAACGGTATACGAATGTGAGGACTGCACCGGCTGCCCCTATAAAGAGAAATGCACCAAAGCGAAGGGAAACAAGCGTATGTATGTGTCCAAAAGCTTTTTGGAGAAGCGTGAGGAATCATATCGAAACATTCAGAGCGAGAAGGGAATTAAGTACCGGACGAATCGCTCGATCCAGGTAGAGGGAGCCTTCGGGGTTTTGAAAAATGACTATGGATTCCAACGATTCCTGCTGCGAGGTAAGAAGAAGGTAAAACTAGAGATTCTCCTGTTGAGTATGGGGTACAATCTAAATAAACTACATAGAAAAATCCAGAATGAGCGGACTGGAAGCTATTTGTTTGATCTAAAAGCGAGTGCATAAATCCAAAAGAAAAACTGTATGCTTATTAAAGTATGCCCAAAATCAGGAGAAAATCGAGGGCGTAAATTTTTTTGTGTCTTTAAAATTGGAAGTTCCATTCAGTTGGAATTAGATATGTAGCAATTTTTGGAACTTTTTGTCACTTTTTCCGGATGTTCCATCTCCTTACTTTTAGTATTGCCAGAAAGTCTGGTTCTATACATTTTTAGGCACATCAATCAGGCATTTATAGTATTTTAAGTTCGTGGGCTCTGCCCACACCCGGCCTCTGGAATAAGCTGGGATTTTCTGGCAATACTATAAATGCCGACGGAATAAGCTCGGAACGGTTTTCGTCTTTGGAGATTTGGGCCGTTCCGGCTTTTTCTTTTACAGATACTGCGTTAGGCGTTCCCCGTACAGCAGGATGAGCTGGCCAATCACCTGATCCCAGCCACGGTACCGCTGCGTCCACTTTTTCATTACGTTCTGGCTTGCCAGGTACAGCATTTTTGCCAGTGAGGCATCATTCGGGAATACACTTTTGTTCTTTGTTGCTTTCCGGTACTGGCGGTTTACCCCCTCAATGATGTTTGTGGTATACATAATCTTTCTCAGTTCGCCAGAAAACTGATAGAACGAACTTAAATCTTCCCAATTGTCCTCCCAGCTGCGTATGGCATAGGGGTATTTCTTTCCCCAGGTTCCTTTCAATGTTTCCAGTTCCAACTTTCCCATTTCTTCTGTTGAGGCATTGTAGACCGCTTTAAAATCGGAGGCGAATTTCTTCAAGTCGCTATAATTGACATATTTAAAGGAATTGCGCAGCATATGGATGATGCACCGCTGGATCTGCGCCTGCGGGAACACAGTCTGGATGGCATCCCGGAAGCCCGGCAGGCCGTCCACACAGAAAAACAGGACATCCTGTACGCCCCGGTTCTTCAGGTCATTCAGCATTCCCAGCCAGAACTTGGAGGATTCGTTTGCACCTACTGTGATGCTTAGGATGTCTTTATAGCCCTCTGTTGTAACCCCGAGGACGATATACGCGGCTTTGCTGACAATGCGTCCCTCATCGCGCACCTTATAGTGGATCGCATCCATGAACACAAACGGGTACAGGGAATTCAGGGGCCGTGACTGCCATTCTTTTACCTCCGGGAGGATGCGGTCCGTGATCTTGCTGACCATCTCGGCCGACATTTCAATTCCATACAGGTCCTGGATCTGGTCATGGATATCCCTTGTGCTCATGCCCCGTGCGTAAAGGGCGATTACTTTTTCTTCGATGCCGGAAACATCCCTCTGGTGTTTGGGAACAAGCTTTGGCTCAAACTCCCCGTTGCGGTCCCTGGGGATATCAAGCGGGAACTCTCCAAACTGGCTTTTGATAGTTTTCTGAGAATACCCATTGCGTTTGTTGTCTGTGTCCAGCCCAGCCTTGTGGTTTTTGCTGTAACCAAGGGAGGCATCCATCTCTGCTTCGAGGAGTTCCTGAAGAATATCTTTGAAACTATCGCGGAGGAGGGAGTAGACATCTGCCACGCTGGAGATGTTGTTTTCTGAAATAATCTGTCGAATTTGCTCCTTTGCTACTGCCATAAAAAGACTCCTTTCGAGTAAGAATTTCCATATCTGAATTCTTGCCCGAAAGGAGCCATTTTTTTCCAAAGACACAAACTATTTTACACTACCACGGAATCTTTTTTATATTACTATTTTTTTAACTGTTTTATGTCCGTCCTTATGGACAGAAAGTCTATTATTATTGAAACATCGACAGATAAATTACTGTCCCATCTGCTTAGCAACTTCCTCAGCAAAATTCTCTTCCTTCTTCTCAAGGCCTTCACCAGTCTCGAAACGAACGAATTTTTTAACTGCAACTTTAGCGCCGTTTGCTTTGGCTACTTCTGCTACATACTGTGCTACTGTCTGTTTTCCGTCCTCAGCTTTTACATAAACCTGGTCAAGTAAGCAGATCTCTTTTAATTCTTTATTGATACGTCCTCTAACCATTCCCTCGATGATCTTATCATTCGCGTCCGGCTTCTCGTTCTTAGCTGCTGCTGTAAGAATCTCTGTCTCTTTCTCCAGGTAATCAGCGTCAACTTCATCTCTGTTTGTGAATAATGGTTTTAATGCTGCTGCCTGCATTGCCACGTTCTTAGCCATTACTTTCAGCTCGTCATTAACCACGTCTGTCTCTACGTCAACTAAAACACCGATCTTTCCGCCTGCATGGATATAGGAAGCAATGAAACCGTTAGCCTCTTCCACCTGTGTAAATCTTCTGATCTTCATGTTCTCGCCGATGATGGAGATCTGGGAGGAAAGTGCTTCTGCAACTGTTAAGGACTGATCCTTCTCCCACTTCTCATTTAAGAAAGCATCGATATCTGCCGCTGTTGTGTTAAGAGCCTGTGCTGCAACGTCTGCAACGTA
>USPF01000080.1 GCA_900556555.1 uncultured Blautia sp. | reverse complement strand
GACGTTACAGGTGTTTGTATGTTACCAGAAGGTACAGAAATGTGCATGCCTGGTGATAACGTAGAAATGACAATCGAACTGATCCACCCAATCGCTATGGCTCAGGGTCTTACATTCGCTATCCGTGAAGGTGGACGTACTGTAGGATCAGGACGTGTTGCTACAATCATCGAGTAATCACTGACTAATATATATTGAGTACCGCAAGGTACATGTGTCCAAACGTAAGATACCCCGGAACCGTAAGGTTTCCGGGGTTTTTCTGTTGAGTAAAAAGTTTAAAATAAGGCTGTAAAGAATAGCGAATAAATTAAAAACAGGCAGGTATGGGAAGAAAATGAAAATCTTCGCATATCTGCCTGTGATACTGTTATGATACTATTTCTGTTCGTTATTGGAAAATTTCTGTGTTAAAAGTTCATCTCGTTTACGGATTCGTGTCTCAAAATCCAGTTCTTCAATTTCTTTATGGGTGACAGGTTTGGAAGTGTAGTATTCCAACGTCTGCTTTTTCCACATATCAAACATATCTTTGCCTGTGAAATAAGATTCCAGGCTTTCTCTGTTCTCCTGCAGATCAGCAAGAAAATTACACATATCTGCGTTTAAAGAATGTTCAGGATCATTTCCATAAAAGCGAAGTCCGGCATACCATTTCTGTGTTTCTGTTTCTATATCACCGGGAAGTTTATTATTTATATCCAGTTCATACCGGAGTTCATTGGATTCATTCATCTGCAGTAAAACCCAAAGAATATCGCTGAGAGTAGAAATCTGTACTTTATTTTCAGATAATCCAAATAACCAGTCCAGTGAGACATGAAATTTCTGAGCAATAGTCAATAACACATCATTGGAGGGAGTAACCACACCATTTTCATAACTGGATAAAGTTGACTGACGTATACCAATAGCTGCGGAAAAGTTTTTTTGATTCATCTTCAGATCAGTTCGCAGCTCTTTTATTTTTTCTGAAATAGATGATTCCTGCATATTATCCACCTCCTTAAAAGCTATGATTAGTATATCACAAATGATAAAAATCAACAATATAGAAAAATATCATTCATGATGATAAAAATTATTGACAATGATTATTTAAAATGATATAGTATCAGTGAAAATGATAATTATAGACAAGGAGGAAATGATATGCAGAGACAGAACTATATGATTACAGCGGAAGAAGTTGCAGAGAGCATGGGGATTTCACTTGGATATGCTTACAAGCTGCTTCGCAAACTGAACAAAGAGCTTGCAGATCAGGGATATGTAACCGTTGCGGGCAAGATACCGAGGGCATTCTGGGAAAAGAAATTTTATGGATATTCCCAGATTGCAATGTAAGGGGGTGAGAAAGTATGGCAGCATACAAAGATGAAGAAAGAGGAACCTGGTATGTTTCATTTTATTATGAGGACTGGACAGGAGCCAAAAAGCGAAAAGTAAAAAGAGGATTCCGCACTAAGAAAGAAGCATTAAATTTTGAAGCGGAGTATAAAAGAACAGCGAAAGCAGACATGGATATGACAATGGGAGAGTTTGTAGAAGTCTACTTCCGAGACAAGTCTCAGTCATTGAAGGACAGGAGTATCAAGAACAAAAGAGATACGATGAATGCTCAACTGTTACCGTATTTTAAGGACAGACCGATGAACAGTATCACACCAGCAGAGATTATCCAGTGGCAGAATACGATTATTGAAAAAGGATATTCAGATGATTATCTGAAAACAATACAGAATCAGATGACGGCATTGTTTAATCATGCGAAGAATATCTACAATCTGGCAGATAATCCTTGTGACAAAGTAAAACGTATGGGAAAGACTTCAAAAAAGAAAATGAAGTTTTGGACAATTGAAGAATATCGGCAGTTTATGACCGGAATAGAACCGGGAAGCAAATATTATGTGCTGTTTGAATTATTATTCTGGACAGGAGCGAGAGAAGGCGAAGCACTCAGCATTACACCTGCTGACATTGATTTTGAAAAGAATCTACTTCATATCAATAAAACTTACTACCGTATGCATGGAGAGGACGTGATTACATCTCCCAAAACAGAAGAATCGAACCGTACGATTTCCATACCGGAATTTCTGAAAAAAGAGATTCAGGACTATATTAGCAGACTGTATGAGTTGCCCGAAGATGAACGGATTTTTCCAATGGTTCATGAAGCGGTACAGCATAAGTTAAAACAGGTGGTTCAAAAGACCGGAGTAAAAAAGATAAGAGTACACGACATTCGTCACAGTCATGCGGCATTTCTGATCAATAAGGGAGTGCAACCATTGATGATTAAAGAAAGGTTTGGACATACGGACATTCGCATTACATTGAATACTTATGGGCACTTATATCCAGATCAGCAGAAAGTGGTGGCAGATATGCTGGATGATGAAAATATAAAAAGCTCCGGAAGTACGAACAACCGGAGCAATGTGACAAATGGGGACGAATCCACAAATGTCAACCCTAGACAAGTTGATTATATCAGGGATTCTTCCAGAGAACAACAGATAATTGGCGAGAATAGTTTGAAAAATGGAGGAATTTATGGAACAGAGAAATGAGAATAAAACAGAATTGAAAATGATAAAGATGTCAGATGTCCAGTCCCAGACAGTGGACTGGCTCTGGTATCCATTTATCCCTTATGGGAAATTAACGATCATTCAGGGTGATCCGGGCGATGGAAAAACTACGCTGATATTAAATATTGCAGCGAGATTGTCTAAAGGAGAAGGTCTGGATAACGATATGAAAGTAACAGAACCAGTAAAGATTATTTATCAGACAGCGGAAGATGGGCTGGCAGATACGGTAAAACCCAGACTGGAGCTGGCAGAAGCGGTCTGTGAAAGAATCATGGTTATAGATGAAACAGAAAAATCACTTTCCATGATAGATGAGAGACTGGAAACTGCTATCAAACGGACTGGTGCGAGAGTGCTTATTTTAGATCCGATTCAGGCATACCTTGGAGGAACAATGGATATGAACCGGGCAAATGAAGCAAGGGATATGACAAAAAGATTGAGCTTGCTGGCAGAAAAGTATAAATGTGCAATTTTATTAATCGGACATATGAATAAAGCTGGTGGAAATAAAGCTGCATATAGAGGAATGGGTTCGATTGACTTTTTTGCAGTAGCCAGAAGCGTATTACTGGTAGGAAGAATAGAGGGAGAACCGGACTTAAGAGCAGTGGTTCAGATTAAAAATAATCTGGCTGCATTTGGACATTCCAAAGCATTTCGCCTGACAGAAACCGGATTTGAGTGGATAGGTGACTATGAAATCACAGCAGATGAGGTGCTTGGTGGAATTGCTCCAAAGGTAAATAAACTGGAACAGGCAAAAAAGATGCTGAGGGAACTGGCAGAAACATCAACTTCTGTGCAAAGCAGTGAAATCTTTGATATGGCAGAAGATTTGAATATTTCTAAAAGAACACTGGAAAATGCAAAAAAGGAACTTGGAATTAAGGCAAGACGAATCGGTAATTCCTGGTATTGGGATTTAAATAAAGTTAAGCCGGAATAAATTAAGGGTGCAACATTGCAGAGTATATAGAAAATGCGGAATTAAAATGCAAGGTTGCAATCTGTAAAGACATTGCAGTGTTGCGTCCTTACATAAATTGTAAGAAGGTGAGAACTTGAAAAACGTTATGATTCCAGAGGAGTTATTTGGAAAGATTATAAAATATCATTTACTGGATCAGGAACAGGAAGCAGATGATATAAGAAAAGGTCTGGAAAAAAAGCTGGATGCAATGGTAAATCGTGAGGCATACAGTAAATTCAAAACTGCGCCAACAGAAGAGGAACGGGAAAAGTTCCGGCAGGAGTATCTGGACAGAAAAGGAATGCAAGAGAGCTTTCGATGGTAACAGTTCGTGTTGATTACCTTTTTACAGGAGCGTGTCACGCCCCTGTGAGAAGTAAACAAGAAGAAAGTTGGTAAGGCGCATACGGAAAGCTGAGGCTGGACGGTGAGGTTGCTGTAAATTTGATAGTTGTGAAGAAGGGAGAACGATTCGATGAAGCAGGGAAGATTAGGATATAACAGTAGCAATGACAGATATGGGTTATTAGCCTCGGACTTATGGATTGATACGGGATTTCACTGTGGAGAAGGTCTTGAGGTGCTGGTCGATGATAAGTGGGTAAGGACAAGAATGGAGATGAATCCAGCAAGAGAATGGTATCTGGTTGGAACGCCATACTGTGGAGATCTGGAATATGTGCAGGCAAGAATACCGGAATAATTTAGTCGAGAGAGTAACGAAAGAGATAAAATAGCCCCCGGCAGGGCGCAAGGGTACTTTTGATGGACGGAACGGCTGTCGAAAGTGCTTTTGCGTTACTTTTGACAAAAGTAACAAAACCGCCGTATCCGGCGAAGATTTCTTATAATCGCCATAGTTGGCGGAAATACAAATTATGTGCCATATCTGGCACGCTTTTTAGAAGGAGAGGTGAGGAGCATAATGATGAGAAGAACGATCAGCGGCATGATTGGAGCTGGATCGCTGGCTCATAACAGACGGGATTTTGTAGCTGAAAATGTAGACCCAGACAGAGTACACCTGAATATCTGTTACCAGAATGAAAATCTGAAAGAAGTATATAAAGAGTTGTTTGATGATTCTGTGGAACGGTACAATGTGGGAAAAAGAAAGGACCGGCAGATTACAAATTACTATGAAAAAATTCGTCAGGGAAAGCAGGAAAAGCTGTTCCATGAAGTGATTTTCCAGATTGGAAATCGAGAAGATATGGCTGTGGGAACGACAGAAGGAGACCTGGCGGTAAAAGTACTGGATGAGTATGTAAAGAATTTTCAGCAACGAAATCCAACACTTCATGTATTTAGCTGTTATCTGCACCAGGATGAAGCTACACCGCATCTGCATATTGATTTTGTTCCTTATGTAACTGGCTGGAAAGGGAAAGGAATGGATACCAGGGTTTCACTGAAGCAGGCATTAAAAAGCCTGGGATTTCAAGGCGGGAACAAACACGATACAGAGTTGAATCAGTGGATCAATCATGAAAAAGAATTGCTTGCAGAGATTGCCCGGCAATATGGAATTGAATGGGAGCAGAAAGGGACACATGAGGAACATCTGGCTGTTTATAATTTTAAGAAGAAAGAGCGTAAAAAGGAAGTACAGGCACTGGAACGGGAGAAAGAATATCTCACTGCTGAGAATGAAGGACTGACTGCACAGATTGCGGAAGCAAGAGCTGATATCCAGCTTTTAAAAGATGATAAGGAGCAGGCAGTTAAAGATAAAGAGGAAGCTGAGAAGCGTGCGGAAAAAGCTGAGAAAGATCTGTGCAGCTTGGAAGAACGCAGAGAACGGTTACAGCCTGTTATGGATAATGTCAGTAAGGAAATAAAGGAATATGGGACAGTAAAGACTTTACTTCCGGAAGCTGGTGCATTAGAACGTGCAGCAACTTACCGGGATAAAAAAATAAAACCACTGTTTACCCAGATGAAAAATAAAATTGCTGCAATGGCTGTCCAGGTCAAAGAACTTACTAAAGAAGTAGAAAAATGGAAACATAAATATCAGGAAACAAAGCAGGTATATAACCGAGTTCAGAGAGAGTTAGATACAGTGCGTCAAGAAAAACAGCAATTGCAGGATGTTTCCGACAGATATGACCGGGTAGTGCGTGTCCTTGGGGAAAATGTTGTAGAGGATGCGGTACAGCAAGATATACAAGAGCAGAAAGCATTAGAAGAAAAACGGCAAATGGAGCAAATGCCCAAAGGAAGTATTCACGAAAGACTGGCTTGGGGTGCCCGTAAAAGTGAAATGGAGAATCAACAGCGTAAGAAAAATAAAACAAAAAATAGAGGAATGGAGAGATAAGACGATGAAAAAGCACATTTATGATGAAAGTAATGGATTGAGCTACACATTGCATGGAGATTATTACCTGCCGGATCTGGCAGTGAATGAGGAAGAACTGACATATGGTAAATACGGAATGTTGCGAAAACAGTTTCTGAAAGTGCATAGACCGGCACGATATCAGTATTTATTGATGACGGGGGAACTAACAGCACATCTGAACCGAGTCGATCAGGAGACCAGAGAGCAGGTGGAAACCTTGGTAAAACAGATGGTGGGAAAACAGGGTGTGACGGAACAACTGAAAATGCAGGATCTGATGAAATGGGTTGGATTGATGAATAATATAAAGGCATGTGCGGAAGAAATTGTGCTGAAAGAGAGTATATATATGTGAGTAAAAAGGGCAGTCGAAAGGCTGCTCTTTGGCAATCTAAGAATAGAGTTTTGGGATAGAATATGATAGAATGTAAGAGACTAATCGGAATTTGTCGTTTTATTAATTTACATATATGCCTTTTACATTAAAAAGTGTTATTTTAGTTCCGCAACCGTTCGCAACCAAAGAAATATCGTGATAG
>USPF01000079.1 GCA_900556555.1 uncultured Blautia sp. | reverse complement strand
GAGACAAAGACACTGGATGTACATATCAGCAATATCCGGAAAAAGATAAAAGCAGTAACGCAGGAGGAATATATTGATACCGTATGGGGAATCGGCTACCGTCTGCATTCTTAATCTTTACTCTTTTTTTACTATTTATTTGCGTTTGATTAGGATTTATCCGATATGATAACAGCAGATAAGAAAAGGAGATGAAAGCATTGAGTGAATTGTTATTAAGTACAAATGGATTGACGAAGCAGTATGGTCATCATAAGGCAGTGGATAAAGTAAACCTTCACATAAAAAAGGGTGCTATCTATGGATTTATCGGACGGAACGGTGCGGGAAAGACGACTTGCCTGAAGATGATCAGTGGACTTGCAAGACCGACAGCCGGAGAGATTGAGATGTTCGGGTGTAAAGGAAAAGAACTGGAGAGGATTCGTTCTCGTGTGGGGTGTCTGATTGAAGCACCGGGGCTGTATGGCAACATGAATGCATATACAAACCTGAAAATAAAATGTGAATTGTTTGGTATTCGGAAAAAGGGATACATCGAAGATATCTTAGAGACGGTCGGACTGGAAGGTGTCGGAAAGAAAAAAACGAAACATTTTTCCCTTGGAATGAAGCAGCGTCTCGGAATCGGGCTGGCACTGGTCGGGGAGCCGGATCTCCTGGTCCTTGATGAACCGATCAATGGGCTTGATCCCCAGGGAATTGCAGAGGTGCGTGATACCATACAGAGACTGCGAGATGAACGGAATATGACGATTTTGATATCCAGTCATATTTTAGAGGAATTATCTAAGATTGCAACGGATTATGGAATTATCCATAATGGAAGTCTTCTGCAGGAGCTGACAAGCGAAGAACTGATGAAACGCTGCAGTGAACGGATTGAAATAGAGTTAATCCATCCGGAGCAGGCAGTCCCGATTCTGGACAGAATGGGATTTACCAACTATCAGGTTACAGATAAGAGCCATATCCATATATTTGAACGATTGAATGAAAGCGCCAATGTCAATATGGAACTGGCAAAAGCAGGAATTTTGGTCAATGGAATTTCCATTACCAGTGAAGAACTGGAAACCTATTTCTTGAATCTGACAGGAGGGAATCAAAATGCTTAATATGATAAAAATGGATCTGTACCGGATGGCCCGGACAAAAAGTATGTATGTGGTATGGATTGTGATGGCGGCAGCTATATTCTTCTCCACATCCATGTCGAAACTGGATATTGATACGATGAACAAGGAAGCGGAACAACAGCAGACAGAAAACATTGCAGAAACAGTGAAACCAGAAACCATCAATATGGGAATGTCCGTATTCCTGCCGACACAGCCGGGAGAAAAAGTAACGGTCTTTGATCAGGTATATGCAAACCTGCAGGCGAAGTTTGTGGCGTTGTTTCTGGTGATTTTTACAGTGCTGTTTTCCAGTGCAGATATAGGAAGCGGTTATATTAAAAATATCGGCGGGCAGGTAAGGAGCCGGAGAAACCTGATCTTTTCCAAAGCTTCCGTGTTGTTTGTGTATACGACTGTTACCATGCTGCTTTATTTCATCATTCAGATTATTGCACAGCAGATGTACTTCGGATATCTGGAGTGGGGGAATGGAAGCGAGTTGCTGAGATACTTTGGTATTCAGATTTTGCTTCATTATGCACTGGTACTAATCAGTATGGCGATTGCGGTGGTTTTGAACAGCAACGTGTTCAGCATGACGATTGTTATCTGCCTGTGCATGAATACCATGATTGTCTTATACGGAGTGATCAATCATTTGATCCAGAAGGCAGGTGTGGAGAATTTCCAGATTTTGAAATATACAGTGACAGGAAAGATTGCACTTTTATCCATGTCACCGACCAATAAGGAATGCCTGACGGCAGTTGTGATTGCGGCGGCGTTCGGAATCGTGGTTACATTACTGACAGCATGGGTATTCAGAAAGAGAGATATCTAAATGATAAAACTAGGGTTCGTGCTATTGATAGCAGTGATACTGGTACAAGGAATGTTATTTTGGAAATACCAGCGGCAGGTGAAAGACATCTGCCGCCAGTTGTCGTTTCTGATGAAGCACGACAGCAACATGCTGATTACCAGAGAAATGGATTTTGGAGGCATTGGTGAGTTGGCAGATGTTTTAAACGAATGGCTGGAACTGAAGCGAAGGGAAAAGAAGGAATACTTGAAGAAAGAGGAGATGATTTCGGATACATATACAAATCTCTCACATGATATCCGTACTCCTTTGACATCCCTTGACGGATATTTTCAGTTAATGGAAACCTGTGAAGACCAGGAAGAGCAGAGACGGTATATGAAGATCATACAGGAGAGAATCGGCAGCCTGAAAGAAATGCTGGAAGAATTATTTACTTTTACAAAACTTAAAAACGATTCTTTTCATCTGGAAATGTCATCCTGCTGTATCAACAAGATTTTGAAAGATACCATATTTTCCTACTACGATGAATGGACGGGCAGAGGAATTGAACCGGAGATACAGATTACAGATAAACTGCTGTTTATGAACGGAAATGAACAGGGAATCCAGAGAATTTTTCAGAATATCATAAAAAACGGACTGGATCACGGGGAGAAGAAAATCAGTATTTCACTGGAAGAAGTTGAAAACAACATCCGGATACAGATAAAAAATCAAGTATGTCATGTGGAAAAAATAAATGTAGATCAGGTGTTTGAACGGTTTTATAAAGCGGATGAAGCACGCAGTAAGACTTCCAGCGGTCTCGGCTTATCAATTGCGAAAGAGCTGGTACTTCGTATGGATGGGAAAATCAGCGCCCGGATAGAAGGGAATGAGTTCTGTGTGGAGATTGTGTTTCCAAAATAAAAGGAAAAATTTATATTAAAGCAAGTGAAAATGGGGAATGACTTTATATAGGTTTCATGGTAGAATTACAGTAGAAAGAGAAGAGTCACTCAGTCATTTGTTGTATGAAAGGATGAGTATAATGTATAAAGTAGAACTTAAATTTGATACAAGCAAGCTCGCTCCGGAAACGGTAAATCAGATGTGTGAACAGGCAGATCAGATTTTTGAGCAGGAGGATTTAAGCTGTGCAGTCAAAGCCCTTGGAAGCAGGATTTATCTTGACCGGGGACGCAAGCAGGACTATGGAAGATTCTGGGCAGCAATCTTTCAGTTGAAAAACTCCGTAGGAATTGCAGAGAATTTGTTAGAGTGTTTCTGGTATAACGGAACAGAAAAGGAGAACCTGATTACAGACTTTATAAGGAACTAACAGATGGACAGCTTACAGAGGAAAGGCATCAATTTTGACCTGAATACACAAGCACTAAAGGAATATTATCCGAAAGGTGACTGGCATAATGCATATGCGGATGTAAGGGACTTTTTTGAAGCAAACGGATTTGAGCATATTCAGGGATCGGGATATCATTCGGTGGAAGCAATGTCAGAAGCAAAAGCCATGGCAGTTATTTATCAGATGACAAAAGAATTTCCATGGCTCAATTATTGTGTGAATGTGTGTACCATATCAGATGTACCGGAACTGTTTGATATCTCGCATGTATTTGCCAGAGAAGCGGAACGGTTGGAAAAGAAAAATGCATGATTTGACAAATTATTTCCAATATGTTATATTCATCTCAAGCAAAAAAGGGAGTAGCTGAACGCCTTGAAAGAGGTGGTTTTGTAACCGACAACCGGTATCGAGAGATACCCGTAGCAAATGAGATAGCAAGACTTTTATTGTGGCAGAGGTCATGATAGGAGTCTTTTTTTATTATGAAATATAGAAAATCTGCCGCAATAGTCTGCTAAAAAGAAAGAGAGGATAAACGATGAGTAACGAAATGATGAAACGGGAAATGCAGGAAGCAGTACAGGCAGGGGAGCGGGCGCTTCAGAGCCTTTACGCAGCAAGGGATAAGTTGGGAAGTGCGAGAAACTGGGGCATTTTTGATATGCTTGGAGGAGGCTTTATCAGTGACTTTGTGAAGCATTCTAAAATGAATGACGCAGCTGCGTTGATGGAACAGGCGAAAAGCGATATTCAGCGTTTTCAGAGAGAATTAAGAGATGTGCAGGTTTCCTTGGATCTGCGCATGGAAATCGGCAGCTTCCTTTCCTTTGCGGATTTCTTTCTGGACGGGCTGGTGGCAGATTATATGGTGCAGAGCAAGATTGCAGATGCAAGAGAACAGGTGGATGATGCCATCAACCGGATAGAAAAGATACTTGCTGATGTGAAAAATCGGATGAATGGGGAGGTGTAGCATATGGGATGCCTGGGAAATGTGTTGTGGTTTGTGTTTGGCGGCGCAGTCAGTGGGCTGAGCTGGTGTCTGGCAGGTTGTCTCTGGTGTATTACCGTTGTGGGGATTCCGGTGGGGATGCAGTGTTTTAAATTTGCGGCGCTTAGTTTTTTCCCCTTTGGAAAAGAGGTGCAGTATGGTGGCGGAGCTGGTTCGTTCCTTTTGAATATCATCTGGCTGATTGTATCCGGTCTGCCTCTTGCACTGGAGCATCTGGCGTTGGGTACAGCTTTATGTGTGACGATTATCGGAATCCCGTTTGGTTTACAGCAGTTTAAACTGGCGAAACTGGCATTGATGCCGTTTGGTGCGGAGGTGTATTAAGATGCGATTATTTGATAAAAGGACACCGCTTCAGAAGGAGTGGGAAAAGCTGGAAGTACAGGAGCAGAGATTCCTTCAGAAGCGTTCAGAGAAAAGGGAGAGCATTCTGAATCAGAAACTGGAGGAAAAGATACCGCCGAAACTTCAGAAAACATTGGATACCGCTTTTGCGAAGGCATTTGCTCTGATTTTCGAGAAAGGAACCGGGGTTATTGAAAAGACGTATCAGCGGACAAAACTGGAGCAGGATTATCAGGTGCGGCAGTATATGGCGGATGTAAAGCAGAATTCCAAATCCCTCCGCTCTTTTTCTAAAAAGGCAAGAGATACGGGAACAAAGAATTTACTGCTATCCGGTGTGTCTGGAATCGGGATGGGCGTATTGGGAATCGGTCTGCCGGATATTCCGGTATTTACAGGGATGATTTTAAAGAATATTTATGAGACTGCTCTGCAGTATGGATACAGCTATGAAAGCAGGGAAGAAAAATATTTTATCTTATTATTGATCCGGGGAGCAGTATCCTATGGGGATACACTTTGTGAGATTGACGGGAAAGTAAATGAATTTATCAGAAACGGAATACTGCCGGAAGAGTATCAGGATAAGGAGCAGATCGAACAAACGGCGGGAGCTTTGTCAAAAGAGCTTCTGTATATGAAGTTCTTACAGGGAATTCCGGTGGTTGGTGCTGTAGGCGGAGCTTATGATGCAGTCTACATGAAACGGATCACAGAGTATGCAGAGCTGAAATACCGGCACAGGTATCTGGCGGGGCGGAAAAAGGCAGAGAATGGACAATTATGTAAAAGGTGTAAAAGTTATAGAGATATATGATGCCGCAAATAAGGAATTGCTGGTAAAGTATGATGATAAGCATAATATAGACAAGGTTATTTCTGCTTTAAATATAAAATCATGGAAAGAGACAGAAAAAAGCATAGGTATGAACCCTAAATATACCATAAAATTTTATTGCGATACTACGAACCAAGATGAAGAAAAAGATATAAAAGAAATTACCCTTTATGAAAATGGGGAATATGCTACGATTTTTATTACTTCTCCTGGCGGAGTAAAACAAAACTATAAAACGAGCATTGATATTTCTGAATTGGTTATCTAATAATATTTGTGTAATGAGAATGAAAATCTAATTCTTTCAAGTTTAACTAAGACATTCCCGGAGCAAATGCTCATGTGCCATAAAGTAACACATAAGAATTGATAGACAGCAGCCCACTATTCCGCAGCAACAGCGAGTTGCTTGTTAAAACCCCATTTTGAAGTTATAATGAGTAAAAACAACCTTTAGGAGGGACGGGCATGGAAATACAAGGTATTCTTAAAAATTTACGCGAGAAAAACAACCTTACGCAAGAACAACTGGCTGAACGTGTGCAAGTTACCCGACAGGCGGTTAGTCGCTGGGAAACAGGCGAAACGCAGCCAAATACAGATACCTTAAAACTGTTATCACGAGTTTTTGATGTGTCAATCAATACGCTTCTGGGTTCTCCACGGCAACTTGTTTGTCAGTGTTGCGGAATGCCATTGAATGAAGATGGTCTGATTAGCCGAGAACCAGACGGAAGCTATAACGAGGACTATTGTAAATGGTGCTATGCTAATGGGAAATTTGCATATCAATCCAAGGAATCTTTATTGGATTATCTGGTTGCGAATATGCCAAATCCCGATAACGCAGATGAAGAAACCAGACGTAATCAGTTTGATTTGTACCTTTCGCAATTAAAGCACTGGAAATAACTATATTGTCATAGCAAAGCCAGCCGAGCCAGTCAACGGTCAAGATGAACGGCGCGTACCGCGCCGCCGTTGACAGCCCCGCCCGCCTTTGCTGGTAGGCAATCAAGGGGCGACAGCAAG
>USPF01000078.1 GCA_900556555.1 uncultured Blautia sp. | reverse complement strand
AATGCGGAATCCGGTTCCTGATGGATTTTCTGCAGGGAGATACGTATTTCAAGACGGCATATCCGGAGCACAACCTGGTTCGTGCCCGTACACAGTTCAGACTGGTACAGGAGATGGAAGATCAGTTTGATGAAATGTGTCGGATTGTGAGAGAGTTCAGATAGCGGCCAACAAAATTACAAGAAAAAAGTAAGGCCAGTTTAGATATTCTAAGCTGGCTTTGACTCTCTCTTTGATGCAATTACCAGGCGACAATACATAATAATTTCGCCAATAACGATAGAAATACAGATGATACCACCAATAATCAAACGCTCCATTTTTTTCTCCTTTTAAGATACTACGGTTCTTATAGAAGTATATACATTTGTGCATTGTTATATGCAGGAAACAGGTGGCAAAATATGGAAAGTCGGTTTTAAATTGACAAAAAAATTAAGAAGTGATACTCTTGAATAGAGACTGCAAATTTTTAGAATAGGAGGAAATGTGGATGAGTGGATATATTGATATGCATTGCCATATTTTACCTGAAGTAGATGATGGGGCAGAAAGTATAGAAGAGACTGTTCAGATGCTTCAAATTGCGTATCAGGAAGGAATCCGCTGTATTATAGCCACACCGCATCATCATCCAAAGCGGGGGAAAGAAAGTCCGAAAGTACTTAGGAAAAAATTGAGATTAGTTAGAAGAGAAGCTGAAAAAATCGATAAAAAATTTCGTGTTTATCTGGGGACAGAAGTGTTTTTTGGGCAGGATATACCTGAAAAACTAAAAGCCGGAACCGTTTTATCTATGAACAAAAGAGCGTGCGTACTTTTGGAGTTCTCTCCGATGGATAGTTTCTCCTATATTCAGCAGGGAATACAGACTGTGCAGATGGCAGGGTATGAAGTGATACTGGCACATGCAGAGAGATATATGTGTTTACTGGACAAGCCGGAGCGGATCGAGTATTTATGGAAGATGGGAACATTGATACAGATCAATTCCAGCAGCATCACAGGTGGAAGTGGAAGAAAAGTTAAAAAGTTTGTCAGACAGCTTCTGGCTCAGCAGATGGTGCATTGTGTCGGAACAGATGCTCACGGGATAGAATACAGAGAGCCGAGAATGCAAAAGGCGGCAGAGTATGTAGAACGAAAATATGGAAAAGAATACATGAGGAGGATATTTTTCAGCAATGCAAAAGAGCTGCTGAAAAAAAGAAAAGAAAATGAGTCAGAATAACATGAATACGAGAACAGTAAATGATGGGATAGACCTGTTAGATCTGTGTAAATCAATACTCAGAAAAGTACATCTGGTCATTTTGGCGGGAATTTTAATGGCGTTCGCTGCAATTCTGGTTACAAAATTATTTGTGACGCCAATGTATACATCTACAACAAAGATGTATGTCCTGTCAAAGCAAGACAGTGAAACAGCTGTTACATCAGGTGATCTTCAGGTGGGATCTCAGTTGATCAAAGACTACGTAGAGCTTGTAAAAAGCCGTTCCGTTATGGAACAGGTGATCAATATTTTAGGAGTTGATATGGATCCGGATAAACTCAGTGATGCGATCACCGTATCGAATGCAGCCGACACCCGGATTTTGAGTATTTCTGTAAAAAATGAAAATCCAAAACTTGCAAAAGAGCTGGCTGATACAGTTCGTGAGGTTGCAAGTGTACAGATTAAAGATATTACCTATGCAGATTCCGTCAATACAGTAGAAGAAGGCAATCTGCCAAAGAGCCCCAGTTCTCCGAATACAATGAAAAATGCAATGTTTGGTGGTATTCTGGGAGTACTTATTGCATTTGCAGTGATCATCGTGCGTTATGTTTTAGATGATTCGATCAAGACACCAGATGATGTTGAACATTATCTGGAATTGACAGTCTTGTCCTCTATTCCAGTCGCATCTGATACATCTGATATAAAAGAAAATAAGAAGAGCTTTAGCCAAAGAGTATTTCGGAAGGAATAGAAGAACAATCAGAAAGGGAAAATAAGATGCTGGAAGTTGAATTAAAGGATTTGGAAAAAGACTATCGAAGTGACGAAGCATATAAAATGCTGAGAACAAATATCGAGTTTTCGGGAGAAAAAAATAAAGTACTGGTGTTTACAAGCTGTACACCGGGTGAAGGGAAAAGTACAGTGTCTCTGTCTGTTGCTGAATCATTGGCACAAAGTGGAAAAAAAGTACTGTTCGTAGATGCAGATCTGCGTAAGTCTGTACTCGCCGGCCGGCATGGAGTGCATGGAGAACTGAAAGGGCTCAGCCATTTTCTGTCCGGAAAAGAGAAAGTGGAGGATGTAGTGTGCAAGACACAGATAGAAAACCTGATGATGATCTTTGCAGGAATTGTGCCGCCTAATCCGGCAGAGCTGTTAGGGCAGGAAAAGTTTGAAGGTCTGATTACAAGCGGAAGAAAGGTGTATGATTATATTATTATTGATGCTCCTCCGCTTGGGAATGTCATTGATGCTGCGATCATAGCGAAAGTTTGTGATGCATCTGTACTTGTTGTTTCTGCGAATGTGATCAGCCGTAAGTTTGCCAAGACAATCAAAAAGCAGCTGGAGCGTTCAGAGTGTCCGATTTTAGGAGTGGTTCTTAACAAAGTAGATATGAACCAGAATAAATATTATGGAAAATATTATGGGAATTACGGAGAAAAGAAATAGAGGATAGATGAAATGAAGCGAGGATTATTGGGGGTCATATTGGCTGCAGCCTGTGTAATCTTAGGGGTTGCCATTGTATATGTAGATTCCGCACAAGATGACAATGCGCCTACAATTACAGTGGGCGACGAACCGGTTGTTTACCAGGAGGGCGCCGGGACAAAAGATTTACTGGCAGGGGTAAAAGCAGAAGACAAGGAAGATGGAGATCTTACAAAAGAAGTTTTTGTAGAAAAGATCGTTCCGGTCAAAGACAATAAAGCAATTGTATATTATGGAGTGTTAGATAAGCATCAGAATGTAGGGACAGCAACAAAAGAGGTGGAGTATCTTACGGGAGATGCCCAGACGGGCGGGGGACGTCCGACATTGCAGCTTACAACCGGCAGTGCAGATGTTCCGGTCGGAGGACCGTTTGATCCAATGGGATATATTGCATCAGTGTCAGATGATACGGACAGTCCGGAGACTCTGAAAGCTGCAATTACAGTAGACGGAGCATATGATATTGCTCAGCCGGGTGTCTACCAGCTGACATATACAGTAAGAGACAGTGCAGGAAATACATCGGACCCACAGAATTTAACTCTGACGGTTCACTAAACTAAAGGAGGAGCGTGCAGTGAAGAACAAACGAAAAAAAACGAGAAGAAAATACCATGTAGCTGGAATTTGTATTACATTGATACAATTGATCTTATCCATTCTGCTTTTAGTACTGGCAGGAAATAATGGGATGATTCCGGGAAAATACCTGATTCCGATAGGTGTTGTTCTTGTGGTATTGTTTGGCGTCGCATTTGGTTTACAGTTTTTGCGGGGAAAGGGATATATCGTCGGGATTGTGATCAGTATCCTGGTAGATATCCTGATGGCAGCAGGTATCTTCTCTATTTATAAAGCAGACAAACTGTTAGGCGATGTAGGCGGAGCAACGTATAAGACAGACAATATGATCGTTGTTGTACGGGCAGATGATCCGGCCGAGACGTTGATGGATGCGAAAGAATATCGTTATGGTATTCAGACAAGTCTGGATACTGAAAATACAAATAAGATGCTGGAAGACGTTCAGAAGTCCGTTGGAAGAACTGTCAAGGTACAGGAATATGCCACAATCCAGGAAGAAGCAGAAGCCCTTCTGTGGGGAAGAGTTGACGCTGCGATTTATAATGAAGCGCTGGCAAGCGTGATTGAGGAAAGTATTGATGATTATTCTTCTCAGGTAAAAGTGTTATATCAGTATGGAATCGAGACAGAGATTGTAAAAGAAGAAAAAGATGTAAATGAGCCATTTAATGTCTATATCAGTGGTATTGATGTATCGGGTGAAATCTCTACGACCAGCCGGAGTGATGTCAATATTATTATGACAGTCAATCCAAAGACAAGAAAAATCCTGCTCACATCTACACCGAGAGACTATTACGTACCAATTCCGGGAGTTTCGGGAGAGCAGAGAGACAAGCTTACCCATGCAGGTATTTATGGAGTAGATAAGTCCATGGAGACATTGGAAAGTTTATATGGAATTGATATTACCTATTACGCACGAGTAAACTTTACATCACTGATGACGATCGTCGATGCACTTGGAGGAGTAGACGTTCAGTCAGAGTACGAATTTGAAGCCGGAGGATATCACTTTAATCAGGGAACAAACCATCTGGATGGAAAAGCTGCACTTGCATTCTCAAGAGAGAGACACAGCTTTGAAGATGGAGATAACCAGCGCGGACGAAATCAGGAAGCTGTTCTCACAGCGATTCTGAACAAGGCTATGAGTCCTGCCATTTTGACAAAGGCATCATCGATCATCTCCAGTGTATCCAACAGTGTGGAGACAAATATGACAAGCGATGAGATGGCTAAATTTATAAATATGCAGCTTTCCGAAGGAGGAAGCTGGCAGATCGAGTCTACAGCAGCCGTAGGTAACGGAGATACGCAGACATGCTTTTCTTCCGGAGCACAGCCGTTATATGTTATGTGGCCGGACGGGGCTTCTGTAGCGATGATCACACAGAAAATGCAGCAAATATTATCTGGTCAATAATATATCGTAGTTCAGTTGAAAGACCGCAGTTTTCATTGTATTGGCAATGGAATCTGCGGCTTTTTTCATGTGCAGGTGTATTAAAATAGATATATGTGAAGCAGTATGTTTATAAACAAATGTAAAATTATTGCATAAAATAACGAGCAGAGTTGAAAAATAGCAGAATTTGTAGTAAAGTGAAATTGATGACGCTTCTTTATAAAAATTTTATAAAGAATGCGGACTTGGGGATGGAAAAAGGATAGGAAAAGTGATCCAAAAATCTTGAGAATGGAAAGAAGCGGGAGGAAATTTTGTGGAAAAAAGATTGAATCAAAAGAAAACTAATGCGGTTCGGTATACGAAAAAGAAACTTGAACACTGGCAGGTTGTATCTATAGCACTGGCCGGGTATGATGCAATTGCAATTATTTTGTCGTTTTTTCTGGCACTGTGGTTTCGGTTTGACTGCAGATATTCTTTGATACCGAAAGAATATCTGGGAGCTTATTTCAAGTTTATCGGAATTTATGCAGTGTTTTCATTGTTTGTGTTTTTACGTTTACGTCTGTACAACAGTATCTGGCGGTTTGCAAGTTACAGTGAATTGATGAGAATGATACTTGCGACAGCAATTACATTTGTATTTCACTGTGTGGGAATTACATTCCTGTTTAGAAGAATGCCGATGTCCTATTATTTCTTCGGAATTATGGTCCAGTTTGGGCTGACTCTGGCAGTGCGGTTTGCATACCGGTTTGTCTTACTGGAGAGAAGTAAGCGAAAAAAAGAAGAAGAGATTGCAAAAGCAAAGAAAGTGCTTTTGATCGGAGGAGGAAAGGCCGGTCAGATTATTCTGCGTGATATCAAGACGGCACAGGAACTGAAAGATATTGTATGCTGCATTATCGATGACAATCCGAATAAATGGGGAAGATACATAGAGGGCGTTCCGATTGTCGGAGGGCGGGATGATATTATGTCCTGTGTGGAGCGTTATCATATTGATAAGATCATTGTGGCGCTTCCAAGTGCGACAGCAGAAGAAAAACGTGATATTTTAAATATTTGTAAAGAGACGGGATGTGAACTGAAGAACCTGCCGGGAGTCTATCAGTTCCTTACCGGAGAAGTAAAAGTGAGTGCGCTGCGGGATGTGGCTGTAGAGGAACTGCTCGGACGTGATCCGATCAAAGTCAATATGGAAGAGATCCATGAGTTTATCAATGGCAAGAAGGTAATGGTGACCGGAGGAGGCGGAAGTATCGGTTCCGGGCTTTGTCGTCAGATTGCTTCATATAACCCGAAACAACTCATTATTTTTGATATCTATGAAAATAACGCATATGATATTCAGCAAGAGCTGAGAAAGAAATACCCAAATCTGAATCTGGTCGTTTTAGTCGGTTCTATCCGGGATTCCAGAAGAATCAATTCTGTCTTTGAGACGTATAAACCGGATGTTGTGTACCATGCGGCTGCTCACAAGCATGTGCCTCTTATGGAAGACAGTCCGTGTGAATCCATCAAAAACAATGCGATCGGAACTTACAAGACTGCATATGCAGCAATGATGAACGGCTGTCAGAGATTTGTGCTGATTAGTACAGATAAGGCGGTCAATCCGACAAATATTATGGGAGCAAGTAAGCGACTTTGCGAGATGATCATCCAGTCTTTTGACCGTATGATCAAAGACGGAACACCGGAAAAGCTGCCAATTCTGTATGCACATGCTGATGATGAAGACGGTGCAATGGTAAAACAGAAATTTTCGGCAGATATCAAGACCGAATTTGTAGCAGTTCGTTTTGGAAACGTGCTGGGAAGCAATGGATCGGTAATTCCGCTGTTTAAAAAGCAGATTGCAGCAGGAGGTCCGGTCACAGTCACACATCCGGATATTATCCGTTATTTTATGACGATCCCTGAAGCTGTCAGTCTGGTGCTGCAGGCAGGAACGTATGCTCATGGCGGTGAGATCTTTGTACTTGATATGGGAAGCCCGGTGAAGATTGATACATTGGCAAGAAACCTGATCAAGCTGTCCGGCATGAAGCCTGATATTGATATAAAAGTAGAGTATACCGGACTGAGACCGGGAGAAAAGCTTTATGAAGAGAAACTGATGGCCGAGGAAGGTCTGAAGAAAACAAGAAATGAATTGATCCATATCGGATGTCCGATTCCTTTTGAAGTTGAAACGTTTTTAAAAGAACTGCAGACTTTGATGGATATGGCATATGTAAATGCAGAGGATATCCGTGAAAAAGTGGCAGAAGTCGTAACGACTTATCACCCTGCGGGAGAACATGGAAGCGAGAAAAAAGGTGAAGTGTATGAGAGATTGTTAGGCCACTTATAAATGATTTTCTACGCAAAATGGCAAAATTTCGGCATCAGG
>USPF01000077.1 GCA_900556555.1 uncultured Blautia sp. | reverse complement strand
AAGCATTTCAATCAGTTCACCATGTCACTTTTATTTTGTGTTATACTGTTTTATAAGATTTTCTTTCTCTTTTTTTTTCCCTTATCAGAGTTCGTAAACACTCATGGGACAATATAATACAAGGGAAACAATAAGGGAAAGCTCACCTGCGACAAACTTAGTGTTTTCAAGGGCTTGAGAGATATTTGACAATAAAATATAACAGTTATTAAATCCCTTTGAATATATGAAATCTCAATTCAAGTTTGTTAAATTGGAAAATTAGAATTTAAAGAGGAGGAATAATGCAATGAACTTCTTTGAAAATACTCGTAAGCCACAAGGCTTCGGCGGAAAATTGATGACGAAGATGATGAACATCGGTCACGCCAAGTTATCACAATGGGGATTCTCAAATATCTCAGTGAATTCGGACGCTGCGGTACTGGATGTTGGTTGCGGAGGCGGTGCAAATATTGTAGCCTGGTTGGGCAAATGCGGAAATGGACATGTGACAGGAATGGATTATTCGAAGGTCAGTGTGGCAGAATCTCAAAAACTGAACGCCGCCGCCATTAAACAAGGGAAATGTTGCGTGGTTCAAGGTGATGTCTCTGCTATCCCTTTTCCTGATGCGGTTTTTGATTATGTTTCTGCTTTTGAGACAGTTTACTTCTGGCCGGGATTGGAAAAATGTTTTTTTGAGGTAAATCGAGTTCTGAAAAACGGAGGGACATTCCTGATTTGTAACGAATCTGACGGAACGAATGACGCAGATGAAAAATGGACAAAGTTGATTGATGGTATGAAGATTTACACATCTGATCAACTCATTGCTGCTTTGAAAGAAGCAGGTTTTACAGAGATAAAAACGTATTCAAATACAAAAAATCATTGGATAAGTATTGTTGCAACGAAATAGCCAATTCTAGTTTGTATAACAGGAAAATTTAAATTTAACGCTTGAAAAAAGGAGAAATAAACATGGCAAAGAAAGAAGAAAGATTTGAAGTTACATTTAGAGACGGAAGTCAGCTTAAGGATGAAGGAGTTCGCCAAATCCTTGTAGATAAGGAGAATGGGGTTAACTATCTTTGTTGGAAATCTGGATATGGAGCGGCTATTACACCTCTTCTGGATTCTGAAGGAAAAGTCATAGTTACAAAGTAAAATCGGAATTTACAGGAAGTGCGACAAGAAAGCCAAAACGGTATACTGGGAAAAAGATTAAGAAAAGAATAAAGAGCTGGTTTTTATTGTAAAATTTATGGGGAACTAACATCAGCTTATTGACATAAATTTAAAAATAAGTATAATAATAGTTGAGTAATTGTTCAACTATTATTATTTGGAGGTGAATATATGTCAAAAACGTCTTATATTTGTAATTGCGATGTAATTCATGAGGATATTGTGAATGATGTGAAATCCAAGATGCAGCCAAAAGATGATTATATCCAGTTGGCTTCTTTGTTTAAGCTATTTGGAGATGGAACTAGAGTACAAATCTTACACGCTCTAGAACAGAGTGAGATGTGTGTATGTGATCTTGCAGTGCTACTGGGGGTAACAAAATCTGCAATTTCGCATCAGTTAAAGGCATTACGCCTAGCGAATCTGGTAAAATTCCGTAAAGAAGCACAGATAGTTTACTACTCGCTGGCAGATGATCATGTGAAAGAGATTATTGACAAGGGATTTGAGCATCTTTGGCAGAAATAATATTTTTTAACATTATAGTTGAGTAATTGAACAATTAAACAAATTATAAGGAGATTATCATGAAACGCATATTTCTATTAAAAGGGTTGGACTGTCCAAATTGTTCCGCAAAAATTGAAAAAGAAGTCGGAGAGTTGGATGGAGTGCAATCCTCAGTGGTAAATCTGATGAAGCAGACGCTGACAATCAATGTTGCTCCAGCTGCCGCAAATACAATAGCCAGTCAGATTGAAACGATTGTCCACAGCCATGAGCCAGATGTAGAAGTTTCCGAAATTGCACAGGAATACTATATACCTGCAAAAAAACAGGATACCAATACATCCTATAACAATGAGGACAAGAAGTTGACGATTCGTTTGGCGATTGGCGCAGCAATCTATGGTATTGGTATGGCATTGACAGTTTTTGCGAAAGTGCCACTGCCTGTCGAGTTAGTTTTTCTCATTGTCTCCTATATTATTCTTGGCGGGGATGTTGTATGGCAAGCTGTGAGGAATATTTCAAAGGGACGTGTGTTTGATGAACATTTCCTGATGAGCGTTTCTACGATTGGTGCTTTTGTCATTGGCGAATATCCGGAAGCAGTTGCTGTTATGCTGTTCTATCAAGTTGGTGAATTTTTCCAGTCATTGGCTGTTGAGCGTTCCAGAAAATCTATATCAGATTTAATGGATATACGTCCGGATTGTGCTACAGTCAGAAGGAACGAAGAATTGATTACCATATCTCCTGAAAGTGTTGCCATTGGCGAGATTATTATTGTAAAGCCTGGTGAAAAAATCCCATTAGACGGTGTGGTATTGGATGGAGATTCTATGCTGGATACGAGGGCTTTAACTGGAGAATCGGTTCCGAGAAGCGTTCATAAAGGAGACGAAGCACTTTCCGGTTGTATGAATCAGACGGGTGTTTTAACGATTAAGACAACGAAAGCATTTGGTGAATCTACTGCTTCAAAGATTATTGATCTTGTGGAGAATGCGTCCAGTAGAAAAGCACCAACAGAAAATTTCATTACTACATTTGCACGTTATTACACTCCTGTTGTTGTAATCTTAGCAGCTATTCTGGCAATTCTGCCACCGATTCTTCTTGGTGGAGGTTGGACAGAGTGGATTCGCAGAGGATTTGTTTTCCTTGTGGTATCTTGCCCATGTGCATTGGTCATTTCAATCCCGCTGACTTTCTTCGGAGGTATTGGTGCGGCATCTAAACGAGGTGTTCTTGTAAAAGGAAGTAATTATTTAGAGGCGCTTAATAATGTCAGCATTATTGTGTTCGATAAAACTGGAACACTTACAAAGGGTGTTTTCAATGTGACTGATATTCTGCCTGCAAATGGATTTTCAAAAGAACAGGTTCTGGAGTATGCGGTCCAGGCAGAGAGCTTTTCTAACCATCCTATTGCAAAATCCATTCTCTCTGCTTATGGAAAAGAAATTGACCAATCAGTTATCTCTGATTACAAGGAAATTTCCGGATATGGAATCAGTGCCATGGCAGGAAAGAAGAAAGTTTATGCCGGCAATACGAAACTTATGGATTCAGAGAATGTGGAGTACACAGCCTGTGAAAAAGTTGGTACAAAGGTTTATGTAGCAGTAGATGGTCAATATGCCGGATGCATTCTGATAACAGATGAAGTAAAACCGGACAGCAAAAAAGCAATTTCTGATTTGAAACATATCGGTGTGGAAAAAACAGTCATGCTTACTGGTGATGATGAAAAAATCGGAAAGGCTGTTGCGGAAGAATTGCAGTTGGATGAATATTATGCACAACTGTTTCCTGATCAAAAAGTGGAAAAGGTTGAGCTTTTAGACAGTAAAAAGAGACAGGGAAGCAAATTAGCTTTTGTTGGTGATGGTATCAATGACGCTCCTGTCCTTGCCCGTGCAGATGTTGGTATTGCAATGGGTGGGCTTGGTTCGGATGCGGCCATTGAAGCTGCGGATGTGGTTCTGATGACAGATGAACCATCTAAGCTGGTGGATGCGATTGATGTGGCAAAAGCGACAAAACAGATTGTCATGCAGAATATAGTGATTGCTCTTGGGATTAAGAGTGTGTTCCTGATTCTTGGCGCTTTTGGTATTGCGGGAATGTGGGAAGCTGTATTTGGTGATGTAGGCGTTACCATAATTGCTGTTTTGAACGCAATGAGAATTTTGAAAGAATAGGAAATGAGGTGGGAATGTGAAACGAAAACTGATTCTGTTAGTTGTTACGATTGTTTTTCTTGTAGGTTTTGGTGCCATTTTACATTCACCGCCTTCTATGATTGATGCAGTCACAGGAGCAACACCGAAGTCAAAAAAGGCGGCTCAAGCCTCCGCACAGTTGGAAGGCTCTTATGTTCTCGGTATTAATATGATGTCAGATGGTCTCGACAACGAGAACACCCGGAATAAATTAAAAGAATTGGCACTGGACGATTCGGAAACAAATGAAACAGATCTCATGAAAACGGACATTAGTTTTCGGTTATATGTATCTGAGACGGATTATCCGCTTGTCAGTTATGCTAAGAAACTCTGTGACAGATTGAAACAGGCCGGTTTTTCCGTAGATCTGAAAGAGTACAGTAACACAATGATGCTATCAAGAGTGGTAAGTGGAAAGTATGATGTATTCCTGGCATCGGATGATTTTATTGACGTTACAACGCTAACACAGATGGACTATATGATCATGGACAGCGAAGAAATGAGGTGAGCGGGAATTTATGAGAAAATGGAATACGATTTTGTCTGTTTTAATGCTTCTCATTTTTATGATTCATGGAATCATGGGAAGCTTTATGCTGAACGGAGTTGGAAGTAGTGCAGGGAAACTTCTTGCATGGATTGGTGTTGGTATTCTTGTTGTGCATACGGTGATTGGTGTCATCCTGACAGTTCAGAGTTTACAGACAGCGAAGCAATCCGGAAAAATGTATCTGAAACAGAACGCCATATTCTGGGCGAGACGAGCCAGTGGGCTGGCAATACTGATCCTGCTGTTCTTCCATATTGGCTTGTTTGGAAAGGTGCAGAATGGGACATATATTTTGTTCCCTTTTACAACGGTAAAGATGGTAACTCAGCTTTTGTTCGTGGCGGCAATCTTTGTTCATATTTTTATCAATATCCGCCCATTGCTCGTATCGCTGGGAATCATCAGTTATAAAGAACGAAGGGGTGATATTTATTTGATTCTTTCGGTGCTCCTTCTGTTTATAGCGGGCGCAGTTATTTTCTATTATATTGGGTGGCAATATCTATGAGTAAGACAATTATTATTATAGGTGCTGGACTGGCAGGACTTTCAGCGGCTTTGCAGGCAGCGGAAAATGGATGCAATGTAAAACTGGTTTCCTCCCTTTCGTCAGAGCGGGCACAGTCTGTTATGGCGGAGGGCGGTATCAACGCAGCTTTGAATACAAAAGATGAAAACGACAGTCCCGAAGAACATTTTACAGATACAATAAAGGCAGCATGTGGTCTGGCAGATCCAAATGCAGTTTGGGGAATGACACAGGCAGCACCGGAGCTGGTGCACTGGCTGCTAAAACTTGGAGTTAAATTTAACATGAGTGGCTATGATGATGTGGATCTGCGAAATTTTGGCGGGCAGAAAAAGAAACGGACTGCTTTTGCACAGAGCGATACCGGGAAGCAGATCATGACAGCTATGATAGACGCTGTTCGCAGGAAAGAAGCATCTGGTATGGTAGAACGGTTCAGCCATCATTCTTTCCTAACACTTCGTCTGTGTGGCAATATTTGTTGTGGCTGCGTAATCAGGGATGAATACAGTCAGGAGACTGTGGAATTCCCGGGGGATGCGGTTATTGTTGCCACCGGTGGTATGCACGGATTGTTTGGAAATACAACGGGTTCGCTGAGCAATACAGGAGAAGTCACCGCAGAATTGTTCCGGCTTGGTGTTCCTCTGGCAAATGGCGAGATGATCCAGTATCATCCGACAACTGTGAAATGTGGTGGAAAACGCATGCTCATCAGCGAGGCGGCCAGAGGGGAAGGTGGCAGGTTGTTTGCCATGAAAGATGGAAAACAATGGTATTTCATGGAGGAAAAATACCCGGAGCTTGGAAATCTGATGCCACGAGATATTACCGCCAGAGAGATATGGAAGGTCAGCCATGAATCAGAGGTATTTCTTGACATGACGGAAATATCGGAGGAGATTATTTCAAATAAGCTATCTGGTCTGGCAGACGATTGTATGACCTATTTGCATAAAGATATACGAAAGGAACCGGTGTCTGTTTTACCGGGAATTCACTATTTTATGGGAGGTATTCTGGTGGATGAGCAGCACAGAACGCCGATTCAGAATCTTTACGCTGCCGGAGAATGCTGTGCCCAATATCATGGTGCCAACCGTCTTGGTGGAAATTCTCTGTTAGGAGCGTTATACGGAGGACGTGTTGCGGCAAAATCAGCATGCGAACAGGCAGATGTAGTAGATCTATCTTGTGCGACACAGATAGATTTTCCACCAGCGTCTCAAATTTCAGAAATAAAGCAATTAAACAAAGTGATGCAGGAGACTATGGGCGTTGTCAGAAATGAGAATACGTTGTTAAATGGGATTCAAACGGTACAAGCGCTGACAGGAAATCTTCCATTGCTTGGCATGGCAGTTCTAAAGAGTGCTCTTGCAAGAAAAGAAAGCCGTGGTGCACACTGGCGGGAGGATTATCCGAAGAGCAATGACGATGATTACCTTAAAACAACGGTAGCCAGATTTGATGGAAAGCAGATACAGATTTCCTTTGTACCTGTTCCAGAAAGGCGGTGATTCACTTGGTATATAAAATAAGAATCAGGCGGCAGGAGAGTCAGAAATCAGACAGTTATTGGCAGGAATTTGAGTTTGACGGAAGCAAAAACAGCTCTGTTGCCAATGTTCTAAAGGAATTGAACAGTAGAACCCCTTTGAAAGATAATTCAGGGAATATAGTTACTCCCATCAGCTGGGAATGTAGCTGTATGGTGCGAAAATGTGGGGCTTGCGCCATGCTGATTAACGAACGTCCGAGGCTGGCATGCTCTACATTTCTACATACGTTAAAAGGTTCTACAATCACCTTGGAACCTTTAAGCAAATTTCCGCTTGTAAGAGATTTGATCGTTGACCGGTCAATTCTGTTTGAAAATTTGAAAAAACTGAACCTTTGGCTTGAAAGTGAAGCTTATATGAATCCGTGGACACATGAACCGAGATACCAGTCGGCACGCTGTCTGATGTGTGGCTGCTGCCTTGAAGTGTGTCCTAACTTCTCTGCAAATGGGACTTTCGCAGGTGCTGTTGCTGCAGTCAACGCATTTCGGATTCTGAATGAAGAACAGGAAAGCACTCATTTGAATGAGATTTCTGCTGAATATAAGAAGAAATATTTTGAGGGATGCGGGAAGTCGTTATCTTGTCATGATATTTGTCCGATTGGTCTGCCTGTGGAAGAACTGCTTGTAAGGTCGAATGCAGCGGCTGTTTGGGGCAAATAAAAAAGAATTTTGATAAGAATGGAACAAGACGATAAATTTAAGTTGATATTGCACTTATTTTAGGAAATTTAATAACTGTTATATTTGAAAATTATCAGTTACTTTCGTTTGGCAAACTATTAGTTTGTATCATCC
>USPF01000076.1 GCA_900556555.1 uncultured Blautia sp. | reverse complement strand
TTGCGACAGCCAGTCTAGATTATCACATCTGAGCAGGTCTGTCAAGCACTTTTTTCTTCTTTTTTTGAAGTTTTATGTACGTCTGTTCGACAGCTTATTTAATTTATCATATCTTTTATGATTTGTCAACAACTTTTTTCTTTTTCTTTTCACTAATTTTACTTAGCAAATCGAATTTGCTGACTGAGCTATAATATATCACTTTACCTGTCCCGTGTCAACAAAAAAACAGGAGATTTTTTCCATTTCTCCTGTTTTTTTCCTAATGCAATATTTCTGACATAAAATCTAGCAAAATATTATTTTCATATAGAAAACAAGTTATCTCATTTTCTTTGATTAATGCTGTAGCTTCTTGTGCCCATGCCGCATCCCAAAATAAAGTAATGATCAAAAAACAAATCCAGATAAGAAAAACACCCTGTACAACCCCCAGAACTGCTCCTCCTACCCTGTTAAGTAAGCTTAACACGGGAAGGGAAAATATTCCATCCAGCATCCCCACCAGCAAATTCATAAATATACTCACTAACAGGAAAGTAAAAATCAGGCTGATACTTCCTATTGCCATTTTAGCAATACTATGAGACAAATATTCACTAAACGTCTCTGCCAGCAAGCTTTGATAACTCTCAGCATTATTGTTTTCTGTCAAAATCTTTTTCATACTCTCCGGCAGCGGCAGTTCAGAAATAAACTGCTCTTGTTCCTCTTTATTTTCCAGAACAACAGTAATGCTCCCTTCACATTTTTCCTGTACTGTATCATATATAGGAGTATTTTCTGTCAAAAAACGGCTCATATATGGATTCAGCAAAGCACCAAAAAACAGTGTAAGGATTACGGAAATCAGAGAAAAAGCCGATCTCACCATCCCACGTTTTATCCCCTGAAAGATACACAGCACAATAACAGCCAGTATAACAACACTAAGCCAGTTCATAGAATCACCTTTCTTTCCCAGCCATTATTTTAGCTTTATTGTATTAATTCCGCTCTCTGAAACAACCATATACCGTTTCGAAGCTACCTGGAAAATATTCTTAACAGCTCCCTCTTCCATGGTTCCGTCAAATTTTAAAATTCCTTTTAAATTATACATCATGACATCGTCTGAATTACACATAATAATCATGTCACCGCTTATGCTGATATCCTGATATCCCTTGTCAAATGCTTTGGAAAATTTCTTTCTTCCTGATGGGTCAAAAAGCTGAAGAACATATGGTTTATCTTCTTCTGTTCCCTTTAGTATCAATCCAAAGTATTTATCATCGTAAAAAGTACTGATAATTTCTTCCTGCAAGCTCTCTTCTTCCTTCTTTTCTACAGTTCCATTACTATCAAAAATAGTATAGCCATCATCCCGGAATGCAACTGCGGTCTGTTCATTTACATAAATCACCTGTGGAATCATAGTATTTTCATAGGTGTAGTCAGCAATAATATTATCAACTTTATTCTGCCCTTCTACCCCAAAACTGTAAAATACAATTCTGCTGGATATCTGTCCCTCTTCAATATAGAGGTAACTGACCATGATGATATCACCGTCAGGGGACACTGTGATATCCAAAGGATATCCCGGATTTTCCATTCGCGTCTGATTTTCTGCAATAACACTTCCATCGGCAGCATAGTAATTAATCCAGGTTTTTTCTCCATCTTCCAGAATTGCGGCTACGGAGCCTTTTTCTGTGACTTCCACCTGAAGAATCGGAAACTTTGTTTCAATAGGCCCAACCGGTTTGTCCTTTTTCAAAACATACATAGATGTTCCCTTCCTGTCATAGATCACTGCGTACTCTCCTCTTACATCAGAGGCCGGATTGCTCATTTCATAAGTCTGATTCCAGACAACTTTCTGTGACTGGGAAAGCAGATATGCACCATCATCTCCATATTTTAAAAGGCAGTCTCCTAATTGTGTGTAACCGGCGGATTGCGTATCTTCGTTTTCCGCAGATGACAAAACCTGATAATCCCGGTACACATGAAACCTGATTCCGGCAAGAACACCAATAGCCAGCAATAAGGCAGCAATAGAAATCCAAACCGAGCGTTTTATTTTAGTCAGCAATTTTATCTTGTCCTGATATAATTCTATAATTTTGCTCTCATGCCCTTTCTTCTGACTTTGAAATCCTTTGTTTTGAGCATCAGAATCTTCTTCTTTGATTGTTCCTTTTATGTATTCTTTCAAATCCATAGATTTCTTCCTTCATGTATTTTTAGGTAAGTATAACACAAAAATTTATGGTAGTAAAATTATTTGTCCCGGATATATGGTATCTGTTTCTGACATGTTGTTCAATTCACATATTTCTTTGATTTTTTTGATTGTGCCATAATTTTTGACACTGATTCTGGTCATCGTATCCCCTGGCTGTATTGTGTAGGACTGATGAGCCGGTGTATCTGCTGCTGCTTTTTCCGGTTCGGTCTGGTTTTGAACTTCCTGCTGATTCCTATCTTGGTCTTCTGCTTTTTCTGCTATCTGCTCTTCCTGTTTTTCTTCTCTTTGATCCTTCTTTGCAGATGGAGCATTGACTGGCGTCACAGCTTCTTTATTCTCTTCCTGTCTGGTATTTTCCAAGTCTGCGAGAACCGCTTCTGTTCCTTTTAGTTTTTTATAATCATTTAAGTACAATACCCCAACCGCAAGAACCGCAGCCGCCGCACATACACTGGCTGTTTTAAACAGCGGAAACCCTGCTTTTTTTGGTTCCTGTCCTGTTTTTTTCTCTATTTTTTTTCGAAAAGTGTGCACAGCTGCATCATCAACCTCTTCGCTCTTTTTCTCTGATTTTTCATTTTGGGAAACCAAATAGTTCCGCATAGCCTCATTTTTTTCATAATATACGTAAAACCCGGTTTGCCGTATCATTTTCCCATCCTCATAGCGGTAAAAAGCCTCTTCCTTTTCTAAAGGCTCCATAACGAACAATATTTTGTCATTTCCTCCAAAGTGGTTCAAATGTGTTTGGCAGATTATCTGGTTTATTTCCATAGAGCATCCCGGAATTGAGAGAAACCATCCCACTATTTCTTGCTCCTGAAAATATTCTTTATTTTTCTCATACACATGATTCCAGATTTCCTGGGTAAAAACCAAATGTTCTTCATTTATCTCCATATCCGTTAATACAATTGCACTTTTTATAAACAAATACGAAGTTCCATCTCTCCAATTGGACTGTCCAAGTAAGATTGCCGAGATTCCTCTTCCCGAATTTTCGGAAGCTATTCTACAAAGATAAGTGTACGCATAATCTTCTATATAGATTTTTTGTGTTCCTCCAACTTCTCCTATCTGACGTATATTGTTGGGAATCCGAAAAAATTCTTCATTTCCCTCCGGTTTTTGTTTTTCTTTCTCATATACGATTTCTATCATATAATACGCCACCTCTTTTTTTAGAAAAGGATACCATAGAATGTCTGCGAATTTTATCAGATTCCGTACGGGATTCTGTTTTTTTAATGACAAAAAATCTCATTTTTTCTTAGGATAACCAGAACAGGAAACGGACAGAATAAAAACATCAACATAAGGAAAGGACAGAATCTGTATGAAAACTCATTCTACTTACTATATAGAAAACAAAATTTCCGGTGCAGATATCCAGTTGGGAACCTTACTTTTGAATTTTTTATCTTCCGGAGATAAAAATTTCCGTGATCTGGTCATTCTGTGCATCGGCAGTGACCGCATCACCGGGGACAGCCTGGGGCCTTTGGTAGGGCACAGTCTTTCTAAGCTCACCTTAAAGCACATTCACGTTTACGGAACCTTATCACACCCTGTACACGCACTCAATTTAAATGAGACTGTGAATATGCTGTATGAACAGCACCCTCACAGTCTCATAATAGCTGTTGACGCATCCCTTGGTGCGAAAGACCACATAGGATGTCTTACGGTTTCACAAGGCCCTTTAGAGCCTGGCCTTGGCGTACGAAAAAAACTTCCGGCAGTAGGAGATATTGCCATTACCGGAATCGTAAATCTATCCGGTTCTTTTGACCATTTTCTTCTGCAATCCACACGGCTGTCTACCGTCGTACACATGGCTGACTCTATTGTTTCAGGAATACGCATGGCACACAATCAATATTTTGCTCCGCGTTTTTTTCCTGTATTCCCTTTTTTCCAGCCGGAACCGGAACGCACTCTCAGTTTTGCAAAGTTTACTTCCTTGTCCCCTGCTTCCGCTTCCTCACCAAAAGGCAGAATGTAGTCTTTATATTGGTAATCTTCGCCAAATACCCGGCGGACAATCCTTCTGATAAAGAGATATGCCCCTCTTGGGAACCACGCTTTTGAATAATATCTGCCGATTTCACAAGTACCGCAGTATTTGTCCGTCAGTGTTATAATCCAGGTTTCCCAATGAGTGGGGGGAATAGGTGTTACAGGAAACATATGCTTCACTATCATTTCTTCTTCCAGTTTATTTAATTTAAAGTACCGTTTTGCATTTCTAAGTGCGGCATGGGGATGGGTCATAGCATGAACTGGATCCCCTGTTTTTTTCCAATGTCCTCTCCAGTCATATAAAAACAGATCATGGAGCATCCCCGCCCTTGCTGCACTTTTGGCATCCAAGTGAAAAAATTTACATATCCTGTAGTTAAAATATGCCACGTTTAAACAGTGCTGATAACAATTCGTCTCACAATGGTGGGGAAAATTTTTCATTTTCAATACATATGGATGATGGACTAAATCTTTAATATAGCTATAAAACTCCTCATTTCCCGGATCTTTTACCGTTTTCACACGATTTGTCCTTCTTCTTTTTATATATCTGCCTAACTTTGCCATAACTTATCTTTCCCTTTTTTCTTTTGATTCTAAACGAAAGAAAGATTTTTGTAAATAAAAAGATGCTGCACCAGCGGTACAACATCTTTTTGTTTTTAAACAAATTCTTTTACTTTTGCATAAATACCTGCAGCATCAATGCCGTATTTCTCCAGCAATTTCACTGCAGGACCTGATTCTCCGAACACATCGTTGATACCGATACGCAGCATCTTAGTAGGAGCTTTTTCAGCCAATACTTCTGCCACCGCACCGCCAAGACCACCGATAACAGAATGTTCTTCTACGGTTACTACTTTGCCTGTTTCTTTTGCAGCTTTTACTACCAGTTCTTCATCCAGAGGTTTGATTGTATGAATATTAATTACTTTTGCATCAATTCCGTCTGCTGCCAGCTTTTCTGCTGCCTGCAGAGCTTCATTTACACAGAGACCTGTGGCAAAAATTGTAACATCCTTACCTTCTCTTAAAACAATACCTTTTCCGATTTCAAATTTATAATCTGGTTTGTCATTAATTACAGGAACTGCCAGTCTTCCAAAACGAAGATATACCGGTCCGTCATGTAAGTATGCAGCTTCTACTGCTGCTTTTGCCTCTACATCATCAGATGGATTTAAAATCACCATACCTGGAATTGTTCTCATCAGTGCCATATCTTCATTACACTGGTGAGTTGCACCGTCTTCTCCTACAGAAATACCTGCATGAGTTGCACCGATTTTTACATTCAAATGAGGATATCCAATAGAGTTACGAACCTGCTCATATGCACGGCCTGCCGCAAACATAGCAAAGGTACTTGCAAAAGGAACTTTTCCTGTGGTGGAAAGACCTGCTGCAATTCCCATCATATTACTCTCAGCAATACCACAGTCGATATGACGCTCTGGAAATGCTTTCTGGAATGTTCCTGTTTTGGTAGCACCTGCCAGGTCAGCATCTAAAACTACCAGATTTTCGTATTTTTTTCCTAATTCAACTAATGCATTACCATAACTATCTCTGGTCGCAATCTTTTTTACTTCTGACATAATGCTTCACCTACCTTTTCCAAATCAGCCATAGCGATTTCATATTCTGCATCGTTTGGAGCTTTTCCATGCCATCCTGCATTGTTTTCCATGAAGGAAACGCCTTTTCCTTTTACAGTTTTCATTACAATTGCTGTAGGCATTCCCTTTGTTGCTTTTGCTTCATCAAAAGCTGCTTTTAACTGGTCAAAATCATTTCCATCTTCTACATCGATCACATGGAAATTAAACGCTTCGAATTTTTTGTCGATTGGATATGGAGAACATACATCTTCAATCTTACCATCAATCTGAAGGCCGTTATTGTCCACAATAACAGTCAGATTATCCAGTTTTCTGTGGCCTGCGAACATTGCTGCTTCCCAAACCTGTCCTTCCTGGATTTCACCATCTCCAAGAAGTGTGTACACACGGTAATCTTCGTTGCTTAATTTCGCAGACAGAGCCATACCTACTGCTGCAGAGATACCCTGTCCCAGAGAACCGCTGGACATATCAACACCCGGAATGTGTTTCATATCCGGATGTCCCTGAAGATAAGAACCAATATGACGAAGAGTCTTTAAATCTTCTACCGGGAAATATCCTCTGTGTGCCAGAGTTGAATATAATCCAGGTGCAGTGTGTCCCTTAGAGAGCACAAAACGGTCACGGTCTGCTTTCTTAGGTTCCTTTGGATCAATATTCATCTCTTCAAAATACAGGTACGTAAATAATTCTGTTGCAGAAAGAGATCCGCCCGGATGTCCGGCTTTTGCAGAATGAACAGCAGTAACGATGCCTTTACGAATTTCGTTAGCTGTTTTCTGAAGTTCTAACTTATTCATTCGTTTTTCTCCTTTTTTGGTTTTCCCACTCTGGGGTAAATCTTATTCGCCAAATACAGCGATGTAATCTTTCTGAAATTTTTCAATACCAGCGTCTGTCAGAGGATGTTTTGTCATCTGCTCCAGAACACTGTAAGGAACAGTTGCAATATCAGCACCTGCCAGTGCACAGTCTGTTACATGCATTGGGTGACGGACACTTGCTGCAATGATTTCTGTAGAAATATCGGCAACTGCAAACATTTCAGCAATTGTGCTGATTAATTCAACACCATTTGTAGAGATATCATCCAGTCTGCCCAGGAATGGGGAAACATATGTAGCACCTGCCCTTGCTGCCAGCAATGCCTGGTTTGCAGTGAAAATCAGTGTAACATTTGTTTTGATTCCTTCAGAAGCTAATACTTTTACAGCTTTCAGTCCTTCTGTTGTCATAGGAATTTTAACAACCATGTTTGGATGGATTGCTGCGATTTCACGGCCTTCTTTAATCATTCCCTCTGCATCTGTTGTAGTAGCTTTTACCTCACCGCTGATTGGTCCGTCAACAATAGATGTAATCTCCTTGATTACTTCATTAAAATCGCGTCCCTCTTTTGCAATTAAAGATGGATTTGTTGTAACACCACAAATAATTCCCATGTCATTTGCTTTTTTGATGTCTTCTACTTTCGCGGTGTCGATGAAAAATCTCATTGTTTTGTCCTCCTGTTTTTCCTGAAATCTGCCCGGTTATTTTCGGTGTTTTGTAACTGTTCAGTACCTTCACAGTTACGGTGTTTTTTCTTTTCTGCCCTCAGTA
>USPF01000075.1 GCA_900556555.1 uncultured Blautia sp. | reverse complement strand
ATGCAAGACGTCCTAATGTCTGTCCTTCAGCGTCTACAACATACCATTTTCTTTCAATCTTATCTGGATTAGCCATATAACTGTTCATGGTTTTACCTCCTATTATCAACAATACTGTAGAATATTTTCATTTATTAATTCATATATGTTCTATGATGAAACTGCCGTACCGGGGCTTTTGGCTAGGCATTTTCAAACTATGTCACATTGATATATTATATTATAAGAAAAACTCTGTGTCAACATCTTTCTTCATATTAATATAAGTTTTTTCCTGCTCTTTTCTCCTTTGTTTCCATTTTGCTGTTTTTTCACGAATATTCATAGGGGTACGGTCTTCGAGGTCTTTTCTTCCTATACATAATTCATTACACACAAACACCAGATTATCGATTGTCAAAACGATTCCCTCTGACAAATCACTGGCAAAAAAGCGGATTGGTTCTTCTCTTTCGGAACGATAAATCGTCTTCACCAATTCTTGATCTTTTTGAAGAAATTCCAGTAACGGAACAGAAATCGCGGAATCCTCAAAACGGAGCCGGAACTTGTTTCTAATCATCGCCTCTATCTGCATACTTTTGTAGTTCCGATACGCAAGTCTTTCCAAAAGATTTACCATACTCCTGTCACAAATCTCCAACGTAGCATAAATCCCATTCAATTCTCTGGACAATTCATAATGCTGATCCCATTCTTCCTTATGTTTATACCGCACATCATGGTCCACCTCATGCCACCCCTCAGAAAATGTAGTCCGTATTTGCACTTCAAAGGTCTGATCAATCCTGTAATTCTCCCAGAGTTCTTTTGGAAAACGGTCTACGAACTCTTTCGGCATTCTGCATACATAATTCATCCGCAAAGGGTTAAATTCATTTACCTTCGGAATATCCTCATGGGAATCCTTCTCAATGATTGCAAAGGTGTTTTGCAGCATTTCCTTGCACACAGCAATATCGTCCATATAATATAAGACAATACGCAGTCCCACCAGATCCTGCATTTTCTTATTTTTTTCCAGGTATTCTTTTTTCTTCCACTCTAATTTCTGATAAACAGATCCAGCTTCTTTCACTCTGGCAAAAATACGAAAATAAATACCGCTTTTCTTCAGTTTTTTCTGCATAACAAGGCTCAAATCTTTTCCTATCGGAGCCACACGTTCTTTATCAAGAAGTTTTCTCAATCCTTCCAGTTCATTCATCTAACTACCCCCTGCCGCTATAAAAATCTTTTGCACCAGATGCTACCTATTATAACAAGTTTTAAAGTTTCCGTAAACGGTTTTCACATAAAAAACGTGACCTTGTCACAGACTATCGATAAGCCTTGTTTTATAATACAAGCATACTAAACCAAAAACAAAGGAGATTACAAACATGGCAATTTTACACATAAATAATCATAACAATTTTCAGGAAGAAGTTTTAAATTCAGAAAAACCGGTTGTTTTAGATTTCTTTGCAACCTGGTGCGGACCATGCAAAATGCTGGGACAAGTTTTAGAACAGCTAGATGCAGAACAAAAAGATGTAAAAATCGTAAAAGTAGACATTGATGAAAATCCAGATTTACGCAAAGCATGGGAAATCAGCACCGTTCCTTCTGTCTTCTTCATTAAAGATGGCGAAGTCAAAGACTCTGCGGTAGGATTTCTTCCTAAACCAGTCCTTGAACAGAAAATAAACGCGCTGTAATTATAATATAGAAATCATAATCAGGAAAGGCGGCATCACTATGACTAAAAAATATGACTTTATCATTATCGGAGCCGGTCCAGCAGGAATGACCGCTGCCATCTATGCTTCACGGGCAGGACTGAAAACAGCCATGATTGAAAGCGGTGCTCCCGGCGGGAAACTTTTAAAGACCAATGAAATCAGTAATTGGCCAGGTATCAAAACAGAACCAGGTTCCCAGTTAGCCATGGACATGTTTGAACATTCCACCAGCTTTGGTGCCGTCTATGAATACGGAAAAGTTGTAGAAATAAAAACAGATGAGGAAAATCCGGCCTCTGATAAACAGATTATCTGTGAAGATGGCACTATTTTCCAAGCCCCTGCGGTTTTAGTGGCAACAGGAACAAAAGAGCGTCTCATGGGAATTCCCGGAGAAAACAAAAATATCGGCCGTGGGCTTTCCTACTGTGCTGTATGTGACGGAGCTTTCTTCCGGGATCAGGAAGTAGCAGTCATCGGCGGCGGCAATTCCGCACTGGAAGAGGCAGTCTATCTTACCCATTTCGCCAGCAAAGTTTATATTCTTATGCGGCGTAATGTATTTCGTGCAGATAAAATCGCAGTGGATGCAGCAATGGCAAACCCCAAAATAGAGATTATCCAAAATGTTGTCCCCACCGAAATTCTGGATGACGGACAGCATGTAAACGGATTAAAAATTTCAGATGTTACTACAAAAGAGGAACAAATTCTTCCTGTTTCCGGTATCTTCCCTTATATCGGTGCAGATCCGGTTACCGGCTTTCTAAAACATCTGGACATATTAAATCCTCAGGGCTATATGATAGTAAATGCTTCTATGGAAACCAAAATCCCTCTTCTCTATGGTGCAGGGGACGTATGTCAGAAAGGATTGCGGCAGGTAGTAACAGCAGTAAATGACGGTGCAATTGCGGCACAGGATGCCTTTCATAAACTAAATGCATAATAAAACACGGTGATGCAAAACCTCTTCAGTTTGTTTCTGATTCAGGTTCTGTATCACCGTGTTTCTATATTCTTTTATGCATTCAATGGATATTTATCGGTCAGAGATTTTACAATTTGCATTGCCTGTTCTTTATTTGCCCTGTCTTTGACCATGAGTGAAATTGCTTCCGCAATCAGATCCATGTCTTCTTCATTCATTCCCCTGGATGTCACTGCCGCAGTTCCCAGACGCACTCCACTGGTAACAAATGGTGACTCTGGATCATTAGGAATGGCATTTTTATTGCAAGTAATATTTGCCTCATCCAGAAGATGCTCCATTTCCTTTCCAGTAATTCCGGTTCCCCGCAAATCCACCAGCATCAGATGGTTTTCCGTGGTTCCAGAAACAATGTTGATTCCTCTGTTTAGGAGTCCATTGCAAAGTGCTTTGGCATTTTTCACAATATTCTGCTGATAAACTTTATATTCCGGCTGTAATGCTTCTTTAAAGCACACTGCCTTCGCTGCGATCACATGCATCAGCGGACCACCCTGTATTCCAGGGAACACAGCTTTATTAAAGTTGAACTGCTTAGCCACCTCTGCACTGCTCATGATCATACCGCCTCTTGGTCCTCTCAAAGTCTTATGAGTCGTTGTAGTGGTAACATGAGCATATGGAATCGGGCTTGGGTGCACTCCTGCTGCCACCAGACCTGCAATGTGAGCAATATCAACCATGAGATATGCCCCCGCCTCGTCAGCAATTTCCCTGAATTTCTTAAAATCAATGATTCTGCAATAAGCACTGGCACCTGCAACAATCAGCTTAGGTTTCGCCTCTAAAGCAATTCTCCTAACTTCTTCGTAGTCAATTACTCCGTCATCATTGACCCCGTACGGAACAACTTTGAAATATGCCCCTGAAAAATTAGCCGGGCTTCCGTGGGAAAGATGTCCACCGTGAGCAAGATTCATTCCCATCACAGTATCTCCTGGCTTTAACATAGCAAAAAACACTGCCATATTTGCCTGTGCACCTGAATGTGGCTGCACATTTACATATTCACATTGGAATAGTTCTTTTGCCCTTTCTATTGCAAGGCGTTCCACATCATCGACACATTCACAGCCGCCATAGTACCGTTTGCCCGGATAACCCTCCGCATATTTGTTGGTAAGCGGGCTTCCCATAGCTGCCATAACCGCCTTGCTTACCCAGTTTTCTGAAGCTATCAGCTCAATATGTGAATTCTGACGCTCCACTTCCTGACAAATACACTCTGCGATCTCAGGGTCTACATTCCTAATTTCATCCAGTGAATACATATTTCCCCACCTGGCCTTTCCCTTTTCGTGTTTATTATCTATTTCTTTTCCCTCATTTTCTTTGTAACAAAGATATATGTTCTCTCCACAAAGACATTTGAGTTAAAAAAAAGTGCCCAGAGCCGGAATCGAACCAGCGACACGAGGATTTTCAGTCCTCTGCTCTACCAACTGAGCTATCTGGGCGAATGTATATTATCTGTGACAAATTGCCACCTTACAGCAACAAAGCAATCTTATCACAGATAATACAAAATTTCAAGCTCTTTTTTTAGAAATTTATTATTTATTCTATACTACCGTGTTGGTAAGCATACCAATGCCTTCCACACCGCATTCTACCACATCACCCGGTGACAGAAATCTGGGCGGCATCATTCCCATTCCCACTCCCGCAGGCGTTCCCATAGAAATAATAGTTCCAGCCTTTAAGGTCATTCCGTGAGATAATTCTTCAATCACATGGGGAATATCAAAAATAAACATATCTGTTCTTCCGTTCTGACGCAATACCCCGTTCACCCTGCTTTTGATCGTGAGTACCGGAGGACGCTGCACAGCGTCTTCTGTTACCAGAAACGGGCCCATAGGCGTAAAACCGTCCATGCTCTTGCCGAAATACCACTGTTTATGGCGTGTCTGAATGTTTCTTGCACTGACATCATTGATGACTGTATAACCAAATACATAGTCAAAGGCGTCTTCTCTCTTGACCTGGAATGCATCCTTTCCTATGATGACACCCAGTTCTGCCTCATAATCCAGGCTGTCTACTAACCCCTGATAGGAGGGAATTTCTCCTCCGTCTGGAGTTGCTTCATTGACTCTCTTAGAAAAATAAACTGCATAAGGGCGTTCCCCATTAAAACTTTCCTTCTTGTATCTGGTAGATTCTTTTGCATGATCCATGAAATTCAGCCCAAGACAGATAATATCCTGGCGGGGATGAGGAATCGGAGAACAATGCACCACCGTTCTATAATCCAGTGTTTTAGCTTCCAGATAGCTGCTCTTTCTAATCAGTTCAAGCTCCTCTGGCTTTATCCTGTCAATCAAATCATTCATATCTCTAAATTTCATTCCCAATTCTTCCAGAGGAATCACCCTCTGAGATTCTTTTGCACTCATCACACCCAGCCGTTCCCTCTGGTCTCCCTGGAGCTTATAAGTTAAAAGCTTCATTTTTCCTCCTCTTCTGTGCAAAATATTTTCGCACACTACCATAACAAATTCCTTTTTTCATAGTATCACACTGTCACCAATATTTCCACTATAAATTTCAGGCCGCAAATTTTTTGCAAGTCTTCGGTTGTACTCTTTCTTTTCTTTATGTATAATGGATAAATGAAAACTGTAATACTAAACACACAGGAACTCTCCTGAAAAAAAGATAAAGGAAAAATGTTATGATGAATATTCGAAGATTACTGGCCGTATGGAGTGCCCATTTCATTAAATTCGCATGCCAGTTAACAGGAAAACAGGGAGCGACCTTAGCAGGAAAAGCAGCCCTTTCGATTTATCCGCCTATTCTGAAAGAACTTGCCAAAGAGGTAAAACAAGATATCTTTGTTGTCTGCGGAACGAATGGAAAAACCACTACCAACAATCTTCTGGCTTCTGTTCTGGAAGGCAGCCAGAAAAAAGTCATTTGCAACCATACTGGTTCTAATATGTTAAACGGTGTAGCCTCTGCTTTTGTCTTAAACGCCGGATTTTCAGGCCATTTAAAGGCAGATTATGCATGTATCGAGGTGGATGAGGCCTCTACGGTAAAGGTTTTTCCCCACTTTCAGCCTGACTACATGATTCTTACAAATCTGTTCCGGGATCAGCTTGACCGCTACGGAGAGATTGATACAACCATGGAATTGCTTTCCACTGCAATGGATATGGCTCCAAACATGAAGATACTTGCCAATGCTGATGACTCTCTCTCTGCATGCCTCACACTGGAGCATAAGAACCCTCATGCATTCTACGGCATCAGTGAACAAGTTCTGCAAGACGAAGATGCGAAAGAAATCAGAGAAGGCCGTTTTTGCAAACGCTGCGGTGAAAAAATGGAGTATCACTTTTATCACTACAGCCAGTTAGGGGATTACTACTGTCCTCATTGTGGATTCAAACGCCCTCTGCCTGACTATGATGCCTCAAATGTTTCCCTGTCTGATGGCCTGTCCTTCCAGGTAGGTGAATTCCCTGTCAAAGCCAATTACAGAGGTTTTTATAATGTTTACAACATTCTGGCTGTATATGGAGCTGCTTCCATGGCTAAGGTTTCCCTTGAAAACTTCAACCAGATTTTAGGAAACTATACTCCTCAGTTCGGAAGAAACGAACTTTTTGAAATCAATGGAACAAAGATTCTCTTAAATCTTGCGAAGAATCCTGCTGGCTTTAACCAGAATATCTCATCCGTCATGACCGATGAGACTCCTAAGGACATTATTATTCTCATCAATGACAACAGCCAGGACGGAATCGATGTTTCCTGGCTCTGGGATGTGGATTTTGACAGACTAAAAGATGCAAATGCCGCTTCTATCACGGTATGCGGAATCCGCTGCCGTGATATGCAGTTAAGACTGAAATACGTAGATATTGATTCTGTTTTAGAACCTGATATTGAAAAAGCAATTCTGGCAAAACTGGAAAACGGAACCAAAAACCTGTATTTGCTGGTCAACTATACCGGACTTTATTCCACTCATAATATCCTGAAACGATTGGAGGGAAAGAAATCATGAAACTTACCATCGGACATTTATATCCTGATCTGTTAAACCTGTATGGAGACAGGGGAAATATCCAGTGCATGATGAAACGAAGCATCTGGCGTGGCATCGAGGCTGAAACCATTGCATTCAGTATGGGTGATTCTATTGATTTCTCCAAACTTGATATTGTCCTGCTGGGCGGCGGTTCTGACCGGGAACAGCGTATTGTATGCAGCAAACTCCGCAGCATACGAGATGATTTCCGCTCTTATGTGGAAGACGGCGGCAGCGTGATCGCTGTATGCGGAGGCTATCAGCTTCTTGGACATTACTACAAGACAGAAGAAGGCACTTTGGAGGGACTTTCTCTGGTAGATTTCTATACGGAACAGGGAAGCCCAAGACTCATAGACAACATTGTTCTGGAAAATCCTGACTTTTCTCTTCCAATTGTAGGATTCGAAAACCATGGAGGAAGAACTTATATCGGAAACAACAAGCCTTTCGGCAAGGTTCTCTATGGACATGGCAATAACGGGGAAGACGGAACAGAAGGTGTCTTATATAAAAATGTAGTGGGTACTTATCTCCACGGACCTCTGCTTCCGAAAAATCCGCACATCTGCGATTACCTTCTCTCCAATGCCCTGGAAAGAAAATATGGAAACGGTACTCTTTCTCCTCTGGATGATACCCAGGAAAAAGAAGCGAATCAGTTTATCTATAACCGCTTTGTACAACACCCATAATATGATCAGAGGCTGTCTTATGTCACAGCCTCTTTTTCTTCTAAATTTTGAAGAAATTTTTTGAAGGTGAATTGAAAAAGTAAATTCCGCTTTGCAAGATTAAATTCCACTTTGAAAA
>USPF01000074.1 GCA_900556555.1 uncultured Blautia sp. | reverse complement strand
AACTGGAAGAATATGATTTTGAGGAAAAGAGAAGGTTATGTAGTGTGTGATAGATAATTGATAGGCAGGCAAATGAAAGAAAGGAAATAGGATATGTTTGAGAAATTTGGAGAATTAAGCAGCTTTGAGGAAATCAATGAACTGGCAGAAAACCTGTTTCATGAAGGAGACACAGACAGCTTAAAAGTTATGGCAAGAGAAAATGGAATCCAGGAGGATTTCGTGGAGATGTACCTGAAAGGTGAGATACCGGTGCTTTGTGATGCACTGACAGCGGCACTGGGAAAAATTGACATCGAGGCAGCAGAACTGAAGCCAAAGGAGATCATGGAGGACTGGGTAGAATACCTTCGTGGCCAATGCATGGAGCATGAGGAGCTGGCATTGCAGGTACGGAAAAAAGGGAAGAGCTTAAAAGCCTGCATTGCCGCACTGTTATCCTGGTCCTTTAAAAATCAGCAGCCTGTGGATAAGGACATCATAAAGGCTGCTGGTGTAAAAGCAGGAAAAGTCACATTGGGAATCCCTGGAATGGGAAGAGCGAAGAAGATTATCACGGAATACTACATGGGAAAGTAGGAAGACAAAGATGAAGAAAAAAGCCATTGAAAAAATACCATTCCTGGGACTGGGGAAAATAAGCAGGAAGAAAAAGGTAAAGTATATCGGAGTCACTGCAATCAAGACGGTGGGGAACGAAGAACACCTTTTCCTGGAAGTGTACAGAAACGATAAGGAGTCAAAAGACGTCCCGGTTGTGAGGGTTGTACTTACAAAGAATGATTTCGGGTCCTATTATCCGGGAAGGGAAGAGTGGACAAGGGAGAAAGTTAAAAAAGACAGCGATGGAAACCGTCTGATCTGGGAAATCCAGGAGGGGTATGGGACATGGAAACAGCGGGAAGAAAAGAATATCCTTCAGAGCACAGAAGACCTGGAGAGGATCAAGAAATTCTGCAAGAGCAGGGCCTACAGCTGGGAAAGCTGGTGGGAATACATATATAAACATGAGGACGATATTGTGATAACTGCCAGAAGGGAGAGGAAGCACAGGGAGCATCTGCGGCGGAAGGAGGCTCTGCAGGACAGGATAGCGAACACGAAGGAACTGCCGGAGGAAAAAATCCTGAACAGGGCAAATGCGGTTTATTTTCATAATGGGCATTATCTGTATTACAAGATCAAGGGAAGCTGGGCACAGATAGCCTGCAGTGCATGTGGCGGTGTGACCGATGAAAGGTGGAAAGAAGGGGAATCCTTTGAGAGCATGTTCCAGAGACGGATAGAAAAACCAAGGGAGGGACATTATGGAACATGCCCGTTGTGCGGGGCACGTGGCAGGTACAAATGCAAAGGCAAGGTAAAAGGGGAGCACAGCCAAACAATCCATCTGTTCCTGGGGCAGAGATACAAAGAAAATGGAATGGTCTTCCGGTATGTGCAGGTGGAGAAAAAATGGATACTGGGGCTTGTCTGCGGGGAGAAAGAAACAGAGATGTACAATGCCTGCGAAGAGTTGTCTGGAGTAGAGATTGCAAGGGCATATTTTGAGCCGGGGAAGAAAACCCAGATAGATTTCCAAAAATATGACCATTATACAGGAACAGATTTCTGGGATGATTGCAACCTGTATGGCATGCAGAATATCACCATAGATGAGGCTCCGATCATGCCGGAAACATATGATGAGATGAAGGACACCATGTTCCAGTACAGTGCACTGAAAGAATACGATGAGAAGGTCAAAAAGATGAACCCAATAAAATATCTGAACGTGTACAAAGAAATACCACAGCTAGAGATGCTGGTAAAAATGGGGCTGATAAGGGTTGTACAAGAGCTGGTATCGGGAAGAGTGGGCATCGTAGCAGATAAACATGCAAGGAGGCTGGATGCGTTCCTGGGGATACGGAAGGAGCGTGTAAAACAGCTGATAAAAAAGCATGGGGATATAAGGCTTCTGGAAGCCATGCAGATAGAAAAAGGCATGGGGGAGACCTGGACAAAGGAACAGGTCGAACATCTGGCAGAAACTGATTTAGACATGGAAAGGGTTGAAACTGCCAAAAGGTACATGACCTTGCAGAAGCTCTTAAACCGTATAGAGAAATATGCAGGCTGCCAATACGGGGCAGGATGCAGCAGTTCAGAGGCACGGATAAGGCATACCGCTACCACCTATACCGATTATCTGCACATGAGGATAAACCTTGGCTACGATCTCAACAATACAGTGTATCAGCAGCCACGGGATTTGGAAGCCGCACATGCCAGTATGGTCGCAGAATCCAATAAAGAGGAGGCAGGTAAGAGGATAAAAGAAGTAGAAATGAAGTATCCAGGCATCCGGGAATCCTACAGGAAACTGCGGGAGAAATATCTTTATGAGGATGAAAACTATATCATAAGGCCGGCAACATCTGCAGAGGAGATTGTGATGGAAGGGAGGATTTTGCACCATTGTGTCGGAGGGAACAGATATCTGGACAAACACAACCGGGGAGAAACTTATATTTTAATGCTGAGGTTCAAAGAAAAACCAAAAATCCCATATATTACAGTGGAGATCAGTGCAAAGAGCAATAAAATATTACAATGGTATGGGGAAAAAGACGGGAAGACGGATGCTGGGAACATGCAGAAATGGCTTGACCGCTACCTGTTGAAATTAGAAAGCGGAGCCTTGGCGGAAATAGCAGGGACAGAAGTCGCATAAGGAGGAAAATCATGGAATATGTACAGATGACACTGGATGACTGGCTGCAGGTAAAACAGAAACTCAGGCAGGAGCTCCTGGGCGTGAAACAGAGCTTTGTCCGGATCGGCTATGCCCTTAGGAAGATTGAAGACCAGAAGCTTTATGAGCAGGATGGATATAAGAGCATCACAGAATTTGCAAAAGCAGAGTACGGGCTGGAAGCCTCTACCACCAGCCGCTTCATGAGCATCAACCGGGAATATTCCGTAGACGGGTATTCCAAGACCCTCCGGCCGGAATATGAGGACCTGGGAAGGAGCCAGCTGGAAGAGATGCTGAAGCTTCCGGAGGGTGACAGGCAGATGGTGCAGCAGGAGACATCCAGGGAAGATATCCGGGAATTAAAACGGTTTAACAAGACAGCTCCGGAAACAGGTGTGGCCGATGACTTACAAAAGCTCATAGAAGAATTTTTCAAAGACCATCCGGAAACCTTAAACGCTGTGTTTTCTGTTCCGGCTTTTGAGGAATCAAACATCAAAGGATTTGTGGAGATTGTAAACCCTGGAGGAAACCGCTCTTACAAAAAAGGACTGTTCTTCCTCATGATGTACGAAAACCGTATAACAGTAAAGAAGTTTGGCGGGACACCAAAGGATATGACCTGGTGGGAGTTTTACCAGCAGGTTTTAGAGATTTTCGAAAGCTCAGCAGCAGGGAATGAGACGTGGCAGAATTATTTCGGAGGGGAAGAAGCAGAGACACCAAAAAAAGAAGAAGAGAAGCTGTCAGAAAAAGAAACCGGCATACAGCCGGAAATGGAAAAACCGGCCAAAAAGGAGGAAAAACAAAAGAAAGAAGCATTTGCGCCGGCGCAAAAATCCAAGAAGCCTTCCGTGGAAAATAAGGAACCTGTTGTTCAGAATACGAAGGAAACAGAAGACCATAAGCCAGAGGCTGAGGAAGATGCAGAAGAAACCTCTGAGACAGCAACAGAAATCATGGAGAAGCCTTTTGGAAGCCGTAAGGATTACATAGACAGCCTGACGGCATATGGAATGGCCTGTTATCTGGTGGAAGAATACCAGAATAAAAGTTTTCAGCTGTCCTTCCTAGATAACCGGGCGGAACTGGAGAGATGGTTAAAAGAACCAGTGGACTGTAAGGGATATGTTATAGAAGAAGATACCAGCATTCCCGGCCAGATGAATGTGGAAGAGTTTCTGTAAAAGAAAAGAGGAAATGTCATGGATAAAGAAAAATTAGTTGTCGGGAAAACCTACCTCCGCAGGCGGAAAACAGTTTATGCCGGGAAAGAAGCACAAGCAGAAAGCTGGATAAAGTGCATACAGATAACACCAGCCGGCGCAATATTCTGGGGAGGGGACAATATCATAAAACTTGAAGACGAGCAGATCAGGGAGGAGGTGCTGGAATGAAAAAAAGGAATTAGTTGCGAAGCTGCCTATGACGCACAAGGAAACTGGATGCTGGTCATCAGGAAGAAAAAAAGGGAAACTCACAATCGATGATATCAAGGAAGCTGCGACAGAGTACGAAGAGGATTATTACGGGCTGGTGCTAAAATGCGTGGGTACAGATGGGGTACAGTGGTTTGAAGATGATTTAGGAGATGTAGCAGAATTATACCGCATAACGGATGTTTTGGAGGCTTTTGGCAGAGTAAAAAGATTATAAGGAGTGAGGACATGGAAGACAGATGCATAGCATGTGGAGAAATAATCCCAGAAGGGCAGCAGGTATGTCGGATATGTGAGGAAGGAGGAGGCAGCAGAATGATGAAGAACGGATCCGGGGCAGCAGTACCAACGGAAGAAGCTGCCATGAGGAATATAGCAAAAGAAAACCACAGATATGTAGAGCAGGTATTTGACAGCATAGAGCAAACGCTAAGTCTTCTGGGTTATACCTTAGAAAGCATACATATCAAAGACCGAAAGGGCAGGAAACGATACAGGAGGGATAGGAGAAAGTGAAAAAAGAGAAAGAACCAAAAGACCTCTTGCTGGAATGCTTGACAGACATAGAAAAAGATTTAATAGATGCAAAAGATGATGCTTCAAAAAGTCGTTATAATAAAACAGAGCAAAGCATAGAAAGGGCAATTGGGAGAATAAGAAACTTTAAAACTATCATTAGCTATTTGGAAGGAGGGTGATTCCAGTGGATGTAAAAACAGAGAATGAGAAGAAAAAAGAATACCTGTGGGGATACCGAAGAGCACAAAGGAAAAAGCAACGCCTGGAGGAGCAGTTACAGGAACTAAGGCTTAATAAAATGTGTCCTTCGGTTGTACAGGATGGTATGCCTCACGGATCAGGCGGAGGTGATTTGTCTGGATATGCTGCAAGGGTGGACGAGCTGGAAGGAGAAATCAAAGAAGCAGCAGATGAGTGTATTGAACACTTAAAATCTATCCGTGATAAGATAGAGCAATTGCAGGGTGAGAACGAAAAAGATGTTCTGAACTATCGGTATATCAGAGGAATGAAGTGGGAAGAGATTGCAGTGAAAATGGATTATTCATGGAAACAAATACATAGATTTCATTCGAAAGCACTGGAAAATTTTAAGATGACACAGAATGACATAGAATGACACACAAACAATATGCTATAGTTTACTCAGGTTAAATCTGATTAGCCAGTTAAAATCCTTCGTATAACGGCAGCAGGGTGTCACAGCCCTGTTGCTGTATCAGGCCCAGACGGTAACGCCTTTGCAGGGAAAAGCATAGAGACCGTCACCTCAAATACTTTATCTGAAAAATGCCCTACTTCGGTAGGGTATTTTTTGTGCAGAATTTCATCTTGCAAAACAGAACAATTGTTCTATAATTTATTTATCTCTAATACAGATGTTTGTTGAAATATGTAGGGTATTGGTATAAAATAGAATTAGATAAATGTATTGGAGGAAGGTAAAATGTCAGAGATGAAACCCCTTTTTGAACTTTCAGAAGAGATTGAAAGAAAATATCGGAGCAAATTAAATTCTGAATTTATGGATGAAAGATTTCATGAGGAAAAGAATAGAAAGCGACAAGATGGACAGTTTCAGAGAGATTATTCACGTATTATGTATGCGTCTTCTTTTCGAAGGCTACAAGGAAAGATGCAATTGTTAGGAATTAGACCAGATCAATTTTTCCGAAATAGACTCACTCATAGTTTAGAAGTGGCACAGATTGCTAGGTCAATTGCTTGTATTTCAAGATATACGATGTCAGAAACATACGTGGTAGAGGCTGGCTCACTAGCACATGACATAGGAAACCCGCCATTTGGACATTCTGGTGAGAGAACATTAAATAAAATTTTTGAAGATATAGGCGGTTTTGAGGGTAATGCTCAAACATTGAGAATTTTAACATCTCTTGAGCGCAAAAGAGCAGATTTTCCAGGGCTGAATCTGACATACCGAACTTTATTAAGTGTTGTGAAGTACTTTAATAAACGTAAAGATGAAAACGGGATAGCACATGAAAAATTTTTATATGATGATGATTATGATTTTTTGAAAAAATTCGTAGATGAGCATGAATTAAAAGTACGCACATACGATGTTCAAATTGTTGATGTGGCAGATGAGATTGCTTATGCTGCCCATGATTTAGAAGATGGATTACGACAAAAATGTTTTACTATAGATGAAATTTTGCATGAGTATTTCTCTGAATATGGAGACACTGATTCGTTTAAGGAATTGAAAAGAATTGTGGAACAAAGCCAGACAAACAGCGGATACGGTAAGAGAGGACTTGATTCATCGGAGTATTCAAAACTTTTTAGACAAGAGCTATCTTCAGGAATAATTAATGCCCTTATAAATGATTTAGGAATATGCGAAATTACTGATGAATACAAAAATAAAACAGGTACTGTTAATGATAAAGAAATAGATTTTATGCATTATAAAGAAATGGCAGATGGATTAAAAAAGATAACATTTCGTTGTATAAACCATAACGATGCAGTTTATACCTATGAAAGAAAAGGCGATAAAATCATCGAAGGGCTAGTAGATATATATGAAAAGGATAAAAAACTTTTACCACCAGAATATAGAGCTGACAACATTATTGAGCAGTATAAATATGAAAAAGATATAGGGCAGTTACAAACTAGATTGATTTGCGACTATGTGTCAGGCATGATGGATTCATATGCTATAAACAGATACGAAGAGCTGACTGGAATACCGTTTGACAAAATAGTAATATAATATAAGGTGGGTATAATGAATAAATTAATGGGATTTTTGGAATTACAAAATATGAATTTACCGTCTGTCCCGTGGAAAGAATATAAAGGCAACGAAGAATTGCAAGAAGATTTACTATGGACTGTTAGAAGTGCAGTGTTTCGTGGAAATGATTTAAATCTTCCAAGATTAGTAGGAGCTGATGCCCTAGAGGCAAAAGAATTTGCAGATGGGCTTTTACAGCAAATGAAAGATAAAGGAATGGTTCTTTTTTATCCATATTTTGTTGCTAATAAGAGTGGAACTCTGGAAGTTAGAAGAAATAGAATAATCATTGAAGCGGTAAAAGATGACTTGTGGAATATGGTAACATATTCAGATAGAAATGTAACTATACAGTACCAAAACGAAAAAGAAGAGATAGACGGTGATGAAAAATTTCTGAGCGAGGAAGAGAAACATAAAATTTTAAATGCGGTTAAAGAAATAAAAAGAACATTTCGTGATGATTTATTGGAAGATAAAAGTGTTTTACTAGAGTGGAGTTTTGCTCAAAATTGCAATAAGAGCAAAGAACCAACAGGAGAAGAATATATAGTATTTTATGAAGCGAGAACAGTATAAAGAGAGGGCACCCATCCAGGGTGTCTTTTCTAATCCCCATAAGGACCCTTAACTCAGCAGGTTAGAGTAGCTGCCTCATAAGCAGCCTGTC
>USPF01000073.1 GCA_900556555.1 uncultured Blautia sp. | reverse complement strand
TCTGCACGACAATATAGGGATTTTTGTGTCTGTGTCTTTCAATCCAGCTATTCATCTCTGTTTTCAGGCGGATATATTTCATCGGCTTTATAATATAGTTCACAGCCTGATATTGATATCCTTCCAGAGCATACTGCTTTAAGGATGTTAAGAAAATAATGCTGACTTCTTCATCCAGTTCCCGTATTTTTCCTGCAGCCGTCAGCCCGTCCATCTTATTCATCTGAATATCAAGGAAAATCAGATCGGTAGTTGTATCATAATTCTCGATCAGCTCCTGCCCATTCCGATACTCAGCTATCATAAGTTCTATCCCTGTTTCCCCGGAATATCGTTTCAACAGATCTTTTAGTTCAGAAACAAATTCTATTTCATCATCACAGATTGCAATATAGTACATAATCCACCTCGATCACTCTCATATCTCAGTATTGTATTATACCTGTTTTCCATATGATTTTCCACCAGATTATTCATCTGAAACTGCCCTGTGCTTTGGTATTGGCCTACTGACCTTGGTATATTTTTTGTCCATTAGATACGTGCTATCTCATACTGTTGCAGGCCATGCCCAAGCAACTGGATGATTCTCAATTCATCCTCAGCATCCCGAACCGCATTATGCGTCTCGCTATACCGATCATCTCCTGTGAGCATTTTAAAAATCTCCTCCACACCATATCCACGTTTCAGTTTGCCCGTCTTACAGCAGTCCGCACAGGCCGGGATCGCCCGATTATACTGACGGTACGCCGCCAGACGCATAATATCATACCATTCAAACATTGCATATTCCCACAAATGGCGCTTGTCAAATGAAGCATTGTACGCAAACAATTTCTCTATTTTATATGCGTCCAGCCATTGCCTGATCTCCTTTAATGCCTGCTTTCTGCTTGCCACACTGATTCCATGTTCACAAAATCCAAGCTCTGCCGAATATATCCCTCCCACCTGATATTCTGGTGAAATGATATAGTAGAGCGAATCGATTTTTTCCTTACTTCTTGCGTCTGCCGCCACGATTCCGATTGACATCACTTCATCGTTCCAGTTGGTCTCTGTATCAATGACCGCAAAATTACAACACTCCATTGTTTTCACTCCTCATTTGTTAAAAAATTGAATCGAACACTATTTTACCATATCTGGTCACGCACGCTCTCGTTTTATGCCCCTTTCGTGTAACATAGCTTCGCAGGCCGGAAAAGGCTGGACCCCTTTTCTTTCCCAAGATATGAAAACTTAACAAGGTATCTTTTTGCATCCAAACAGAGACGCGGCTCAAAATGCAACGCAAACTCGAAAAAAGCGCCGTAAACACGGCGCTTTTCGTATGGACCTGGCGGGAATCGAACCCGCGTCCGAAAGTCTATCCCTTGCGGCATCTCCCATCACAGTTATTCTTTTAACATTCCCTCACATCACCGCCGGATAACAGGCTGTGACACTTGGTAGCTTCATGAAATCTTCCATTCTCTCAAAGCTTTGAGAACGAAGTGCCCCGCAAGGTCGATGCCAGATTCCCAGACAGCGGGTGGCCTGGGGCTGACAAGCTGCAATTAGGCAGCTAACGCTACTTTATTGTTTGCGTTTATATTTAGTTTCCAGGTTGGTACGCAGTCCCGGAGTCTGCGGATGGCTTCCTCAACTTCAAAACCCCCGTCGAAACCAGTACAAGCCCTTATGATATATGCTTATTCCGGTACGCAAAACAAAAGTTTCTACTCGTTTGAGAGTATCTTACATGATATACGGTTTTAAAGGGAATGTCAAGGGATAAACTTTATTTTATCAGCAGAAATCTTTTTTGACTTTTTTGGTGTTCACAATTTTGACAAATTTGACTGCTATAGTAGAAGACAGAATAAAAGGAGGAAGGTCCTATGGAAAAAAGAAAAATATTAGTAGTTGATGACGAAAGCAGAATGCGGAAATTAGTACGTGATTTCCTGACAAAACAGGGATTTGAGGTTTTGGAGGCAGGAGATGGAGAAGCTGCTCTTGATATTTTTTATAAAGACAAAGATATTGCCCTGCTGATTCTGGATGTGATGATGCCGAAAATGGACGGATGGCAGGTGTGCCGGGAAATCCGGAGCCATTCCAAGGTACCGATTATTATGCTCACTGCAAGAGGTGATGAACGGGACGAACTTCTGGGATTTGAGCTGGGGGTGGATGAATATATTTCCAAGCCATTCAGTCCTAAGATTTTAGTGGCAAGAGTGGAAGCAATTTTGCGAAGAACCAGCCAGACAGATGAAGACGGTGTGTTAAGAGCAGGAGGAGTGGAAATTAGCAAGATTTCCCACATTGCATCTATTGACGGCGTTCCTATGGAGCTGAGTTACAAAGAATTTGAATTGCTGGCATATTTTATGGAAAATCAGGGAATTGCTTTATCAAGAGAGAAAATTTTGAATTCTGTCTGGAACTATGATTATTTTGGCGATGCCAGAACCATTGATACCCATGTGAAAAAGCTTAGAAGCAAAATGGGAGAAAAAGGAGAATACATTAAGACTATTTGGGGAATGGGATATAAATTCGAGGTGGAAGAATGAAAAAATCCATAAAAATAAGGCTGGCTGTGACCTATATCGGAATTATGTGCGTTTCCCTGGTGGTTATGCTTTTGGTGAATTCTTTGTTTCTGGAAAAGGTTTATCTGTATAAAAAAACAGAGTCTCTAAAGAAGGTGTATAACACCATGAACGATACGAGGGATGCAATCGACTATAGTGCACTGGCTTCAGACGATACATTTAAGAGGTATTGTGATGAAAAAAATCTTTCCATGATTGTTGTGAATCGTGCTACTTCCAGTATTGTATTTGCTTATGCAAAGAATTCGGAACGTATGTATTCGGAAATTCAGTTTGGGGTTTTGGATGATTTTATACGGGGAAAAAGAGAAGTCCTGGAATCAACAGAAAACTATATTGTAGAAAAGAAAACAGATGACAGCAAGGCTATGGATTCTCTGAATATGGTAGGAATGTTAAATAATGGAAACGGTTTTTTGATTACCACACCTGCACAGAGTTTAAAAGACAGCGCTATGATTTCCAATGTGTTTTACCTGTATATCGGGCTTGCCACCATTCTTGTAAGTTCCGTTGCAATTTGGTTTATTTCCAGGCACATTACGAAACCATTGCAGCAGCTTTCTGATTTGTCCATGGAGATGGCAAATTTAAATTTCGAGGCAAAATATACCAGCACCAGTGAAGATGAAATCGGTGTTCTTGGAAATAATCTTAACCGGATGTCAAAAGCCTTGGAAAAAACCATATCTGAACTTCAGACGGCAAATAATGAATTACAAAAAGATATTGAAAAGAAAGAACAGATTGATGAGATGAGGAAGGAATTCTTATCCAATGTGTCTCATGAATTGAAAACCCCCATTGCTCTGATCCAGGGGTATGCAGAAGGGCTTCAGGAATGCATCAATGATGATCCAGAGAGCAGGGAGTTTTACTGTGAGGTTATTATGGATGAAGCTGCCAAAATGAACAATATGGTGAAAAAACTGCTCACTCTGAACCAACTGGAGTTCGGCAATGATACGGTTGCCATGGAGCGGTTTAACCTGACGGATCTGGTCAGCGGAGTAGTGCAGTCTGCACAGCTTCTGGCATCCCAGAAAGAAGCAGAAATCAGATTTACTCAGGCAGAACCTGTGTATGTCTGGGGAGATGAGTTTAAAATTGAAGAAGTGGTAACAAACTATGTGTCTAATGCGTTGAATCATGTAGATTATGAGAAAAAAATTGAAATTAAGATTGTACGCAGAGGGGATGTGGCTAGGCTGTCTGTATTTAATACAGGAGCAGAGATTCCAGAGGAAGACCTGGATAAAATATGGATTAAATTCTACAAGGTTGACAAGGCCAGAACCAGAGAGTATGGGGGAAGCGGCATTGGCCTTTCTATTGTAAAGGCGATCATGGACAGCATGAACCAGAAATGTGGCGTGATTAATTATGAAAATGGTGTAGAATTTTGGTTTGAACTTGCTTGTGTGGATAGATTCTGTTAAACTAAAAAGATGGAATACTATTCAAAAGAAAAGGGAGGAAGTTCGATGCCGCCTTTACAAGGACAATGGCTGGAAGCCTTAAAGCCGGAATTTAAGAAACCATATTATAAAGAATTGTTTGAAAAAGTCGGACAGGAATATCAGCAGAGAAAGATTTTTCCTGCTCCGGATGATATTTTTAATGCTTTTCATTTTACACCTTTAGACCAGGTAAAAGTTGTGATTTTGGGTCAGGATCCGTACCATAATGATGGACAGGCACATGGCCTGTGCTTTTCCGTGAAGCCTCAGGTAGAAACACCGCCTTCTCTGGTAAATATTTATCAGGAACTTCATGAGGACTGCGGCTGTTATATTCCAAACAATGGATATCTGGAGAAATGGGCAAGACAAGGTGTGCTGATGCTAAATACCGTGCTGACTGTGCGGGCTCATCAGGCTAATTCGCACAGGGGCATTGGCTGGGAAAAATTTACCGATGCAGCAATCCGTGTTTTGAATGAACAGGACAGGCCCATGGTATTTTTGCTGTGGGGAAGACCCGCTCAGATGAAAAAAAGCATGCTTAACAACCCAAGGCATCTTATTCTGGAAGCACCTCATCCAAGCCCGCTGTCTGCTTACCGTGGTTTTTTCGGATGCAGGCATTTCAGTAAGACCAATGAATTCCTGCAAAGTAATGGAGTGGAACCCATTGACTGGCAGATAGAGGATATACAGGGGAATTGACAGAGATGGGAAAGAAAAAAGATAATACTTTGGTAAAAAACGCATCTTTTTTGATGGTGGCTGCACTGATTTCTAAAATCATTGGGCTGATTTATAAAAGTCCTTTATCCAACACCATGGGAAAAGAAAGCTTTGGCTGTTTTCAGTTTGCACAGAATGTATATTTTATTTTGCTGATGATTGCATCTTTCAGCATACCTCAGGCAGTCTCTAAGATTATGGCAGAGAGACTGGCTTTCCGCAGATACCGGGATGCCCAGAGAATCTTTAAAGGTGCACTTCTTTATGCGGTAGTGATGGGTGGTGCGGTAGCCATTCTGTGTATTGTGGGTGCTCCGGTTCTGGTGCCGGATAAAATGGCAAATGCAAGACTTGCCCTTCAGTTTTTAGCACCCACGATTTTCATTTCCGGCATTCTGGGCGTGTTCAGGGGATATTTCCAGGCGTACCGGAATATGCTGCCTACTTCGGTTTCCCAGATTGTAGAGCAGATTGCAGTAGCAGTGGTAGCACTTGTAATGGCAAATGTGATGGTACATCATTTTGCAGGTGCTGATCCGGATGTGTTGAGAAGCTGGAGTGCCGCAGGTGCTACGATGGGAACCGGTGCCGGTGTGACGGCCGCTTTGTTATTTATGCTGTTTGTTTATAAGGTGAATCACAAGACGATTCAGAGAAAAATCGCAAGAGATAAAGTTTCCGTGGGAGAAAACTACCGGGATGTAATGAAAACCATTGTATTAATTGTCGCACCGATTATTTTAAGTGCATTTTTGTACAATGTAAATGGATATGTAAACAGTATGATCTATACGACGGTATCTGGAATGAAAGGATTAAAAAGCAGTATCGTAGAAGGACTTTATGCAGAATGTGGGTATTTTCTTACGATTATCAATATCCCACTGACCCTGTCAAGTACAGCACCTACTTCCATGATGCCGGAGGTTTCAGGATATTATGCAAAAGGTGACATTAAGACAGCAAAGGAACGAATCGACAAGGCCACCTGGCTGAGTATGTTTATCTCGATTCCATGCAGTGTGGGATTATTTGCTCTGGCAGGCCCAATTACAAAGCTGTTGTTTTCCACCACAGACGGTACAGCGGGATATCTGATGATGCTTGGTGTGATAACCGTTATCATGAATGGGATGTCTAATATTTCCAACGGTGTGCTGCAGGGAATTGGAAAAGCGAATATCCCTATGATACATGCAGCTATCGCACTGGTATGTGATGTGGTAGTTGTAGTGATCTTGATGTTTACCACGAATCTTGGGATTTACAATGTAGTTATTGCCATGATTGTTTATGCACTTGTGATGTGTGTCTTAAACCACAGAGCCATGAAGAGAGAACTGGGATATCAGAATCCATGGAAAGAAGCGTATATTCCGCCATTGGCTGCTTCCATTCCTATGGGGCTGGTTGCGTTTGTGACATACAAAGGGATTTATGCTCTGGTAAAAAATCTTCCTGCATCCAATTTCCTTGCACTGGTGCCCGCAATTTTACTGGCTGCCTGTGTTTATTTCCTGGTGTATCTGATGATTGCAAAGCCGGATGAAGAAGATTTGGCAGGAATACCGGGAGGAAGAACTTTAGTGCAGATTAGCAGAAAACTACCTTTTGGAAGATAATAAAGAAATAGAATACCCCATAAAGAGAAGTCAGATCTTTTGAAATTCTCTTTATGGGGTATTTTTATTACTGTAGTTTTTTAAATGCAGTAGAAAGCATTAATTTAATACGGTTTAACTGGTTTACCTCGCTGGCTCCTGGGTCATAGTCTACAGCCACAATATTGGCTTGTGGGTATTCTTTTCGGACAGCCTTGATAACGCCTTTTCCCACAATGTGGTTTGGCAGGCAGCCAAATGGCTGGATGCAGACAATGTTTGGTGTATTGCCATGAAGCAGCTCCAGCATTTCACCGGTAAGGAACCATCCTTCACCTGTCTGGTTTCCCAGAGATACAATAGGAGAGGCCATTTTTGCCAAGTCTTCAATCTTAGCAGAAGGAGTAAAGTGCTTGCTCTTTTCAAATTCTTTATTGGCAGCACTGCGGATAAACTCAATAGCAGAAATACCAAGTTTTCCTTTTTGAGCCAGGGATTTTTTGAATCCCAGATAATCGGATTTGAAATTTAGGTTGTAGAAGCAGTAGCACATAAAGTCAATTAAGTCAGGGCAAACAGCCTCGGCACCTTCTTTTTCCAGAAGCTCTGCCAGGTGATTGTTGGCAGCAGGAAGGAATTTTACCAGGATTTCCCCGACGATTCCCACACGTGGTTTTTTCTCATCTGTAATAGGAAGCGTATCAAATTCCCGTATCATCTGGCGGCAAATATGGTTAAACTGGCTAAAACCGGCATATCTTCCACTGAGGAAAGAGATGCAGCGTTTTTCCCATTTCCGGTGCAGGGCATTTGCAGAACCTTTCACGGATTCATATGGCCGCATACGGTAAAGGCATTTCATAAGGATATCTCCGAACACAGCACCGTATGCCAGGCGTGTGGCAAGCTTTGGTGTGATTTTAAATCCCGGGTTTTCTTCCAGACCGCTTAAATTTAGAGAGATAACTGGAATGTGTGCCAAATCAGCTTTTGCCAGTGCTCTACGGATAAAACCAATATAATTCGATGCCCGGCATCCGCCACCGGTCTGTGTCATAATAATAGCGATTTTATTCAGATCATATTTTCCGGAAAGTAATGCCTGCATAATCTGTCCAACTACCATAAGAGAAGGATAGCAGGCATCATTATTTACATATTTCAGTCCCACATCCACGGCTTCCTTATTGTCATTTGGAAGGATTTCCAGGTTGTAACCGCTGGCATTAAAGGCAGCCTGCAGAATCGTAAAATGTATAGGGGACATCTGAGGACATAAGATGGTGTAATTCTTTCTCATTTCCTCTGTAAAGACCACCTTGTCAATGGAAGACGGTACGATTTTCCGCTGAATATGCTGTTTTTCTTTTACACGGATGGCTGCAAGCAGGGAGCGGACACGGATTCTGGCAGCTCCTAAGTTGTTGACCTCGTCGATTTTCAGGCAGGTATAAATCTTTCCGCTGTTAGCCAGAATTTCATTTACCTG
>USPF01000072.1 GCA_900556555.1 uncultured Blautia sp. | reverse complement strand
GGAGTTTGAGTTTTTGACAGGCTTTTCTAATGCTTTTTTTCCAAGTGGAACAATACCATATCAGAATTATGTGAAAAGTGGAACTCCTAATCTGGGCAGCCAGTTAAAAGAATATGGATATACATCTATTTTTATGCATCCTATGGATTCTACCGGATGGAATAGAAAAAGTGTATATCAGGCATTTGATTTTGACCATATGTATTATTTAGAAGATATGAGAGATGCTCCCTGTTTGAGAAATGTAATTTCAGATAAGGGAGATTATGCGGAATTACTAAAGCAATTTGAAGCCCAGAAAGAAAACAGCCCAGTGTTTCTGTTTAATGTTACTATACAGAATCACGGAGGATATGCATGGGGAGGATTAGAGAATCCGGTTCATGTTTTGAACCCCCAGGGCAATTACAGCCAGGCAGAGGAGTACTTCACATTGATCCGGGAATCCGACAAGGCTCTGAGGGAGCTTTTGGACTATTTTGACCAGGAGCAGGAACCAGTGGTTGTCTGTATGTTTGGAGATCACTATCCAAAAGTAGAAGAAGAGCTTTATGACGCACTGAAAAACAGTTCCCAGGGAACTCAGGTGGAAAAGACTGCCAGGGAGTACCAGGTGCCTTTTATGATTTATGCGAACTATGATATTCCAGAAGAGCAGTATGAAAACATCAGCCTGAACTATTTATCGGCCTTATTATGTAAGACCGCTCAGATTCCTCTCACGGATTATCAGACCTATTTGATGGGATTATATGAAAAATACCCGGTTGTAAATGTGTATGGTGTGAAAAATCAGGAAGGCCAGTGGTTTACCTGGGATGAAGCAATGGAATTTGAAGATATCAAAGAATATGAAATGGTGCAATACAGAAACTTGTTTGATAAAAAATAATTGAAACATGGACAAAGCCGGAATGCAGAACTGCTCCCTGTCAGGGGCAGTCTTGGCACTCCGGCTTTTAACAAAAGGAGGAAACCAGCATGAGAAAAATTACCGTAGCACTTGCCGGACTTGGAAGCAGAGGAAAGGACACCTATGCCAAAACAGCAAAACTGTTTCCGGAAAAGATGAAGATTACAGCAATTGCAGATATAGATCCAGAAAAAGTGAAAGAAGTTGCAGAGGAGTACCAGGTTCCGGAAGAATTCTGCTTTTCCAGTGCAGAAGAGCTTCTGGCACAGGAGAAGCTTGCAGATGTGATGTTTATTACCACACAGGATAGGCAGCATGTAAGCCATGCCATTCCGGCACTGGAAAAAGGCTATGATTTACTATTGGAAAAACCAATTTCACCCAAATTAGAAGAATGCAGAGAACTTTTGAAGACAGCACAGAAGTATGATAGAAAGGTTGTGGTCTGTCATGTGCTTCGCTATACCCCGTTTTATACCAAATTAAAAGAGATTCTGGATGCCGGGCAGATTGGTGAGGTTGTGACGGTTATGGGAATCGAAAATGTGGGTTACTGGCATCAGGCTCACAGCTTTGTGCGTGGAAACTGGAGAAATTCCAACACGACCAGCCCTATGATTCTACAGAAATGCTGCCATGATATGGATTTGCTGCTGTGGCTTACCGGAAAGACTGCAAAATCCGTTTCTTCTTACGGCAGTACCTATTTGTTTAAAGAAGAAATGGCACCCAAAGGAGCTGCTTTGCGGTGCATGGATGGATGCAGCATAAAGGAAACATGTCCTTTTGATGCGGAGAAGATTTATCTTACCAATGAAAAAACAGGTGTGGAGAAGGGAAATACAGACTGGCCCTGCAATGTACTTACTTTAAATCCTACTTCGGAAACGGTGCGAAAAGCAATCAAAGAAGGCCCTTATGGCCGCTGCGTGTACCACTGTGACAACAATGTGGTGGATCATCAGGTGGTAAATATCTGCATGACAGACGGCAGCACCATGAGCTTTACCATGAGTGGGTTTACAGAGAAAAATTCCAGATTTACGAAATTTATGGGAACGAAAGGAGAAATCCTTGCGGATCTTTCTGAAAATACCATTCAAATCCAGGAATTTGGAAAAAAGCCTGAGATTATTGATGTGTCAGAGCTTTCCGAAGATTTTTCAGGGCACGCAGGCGGTGATAACCGGATGGTGGAAGAATTTCTTGATATGCTTCTGGCTGGGAAAGAACCGGAAAAATCCATGACCACCCTGGAACGGTCACTGGAAAGCCATTATATCGCGTTGGCAGCAGAGCAGTCACGGCTGGATGGCGGAAATGTTGTGGATATGGATGAGATAAGGAGACAAAATGATTGACTGGAACGAACAACAGCAGTGGACTGTAGGCGATATTGTCCGCAGGATGCGGGAAGAGGCGAAAATAGGCCTGGAGCAGCTTTCAAGGGGTTTGTGTTCCGTGGCAACTCTGAGCAGAATTGAAGCAGGAGAGCGGGAAATGGAGCTTTTGCTGGCATGGAGAATCTTTCAGCGCCTTGGTTATAAAATAGATAAGTATGAGCTTTATGCCACAGAAGAAGGGCTGCAGCAGTGGGAACAGAGAAGCCAAATGGAAGAATTGGCATTCAGGGAAGATACAGAAAGACTGGCTTGTGCCATTCAAACGTACAGGCAGCAGTGGGGAGAAAAAGTAGAAAAAAATCCTTTGCAGAGACAGTTTCTTGCATATATGCAGGGTTTTTTATGCATGCAGGAAGGGGATTTTCAAGAAGCAAAAGAGTTGTTAGAAGCTGCTGCTGAGGAAATTGTTCCAAGCCTAGAAGAGACCGTAGGAAACGCTGCACTTGGGGAAATGGAACTGGAAATCCTCCATGCTCTTTCGGATATTTATGAGCATATGGGTGAAGTAGAAAAAAGTGAGAAACTCAGGGAAATGCTCCTGGAAAACATAGGGCGTGAGAAAAAAAGAGTTAAAATCTATTTGAAATTATATACAGAGCTTTTCTGCAAACACGCCAGAAACATGATGGAAACGAAAGGCAGTGCCAGAACCCTGAACGCAGCGGAAACATGCCTGAAGATACTGCAGGAAGAAAAGAAAACCTGTTGTTTGCCGGAATTGCTGCATATACAGGCAAAATGTCTGGAAGATCTTTTTCAGAAAAAGGAGGAAGCAAAGGAGGTTATGCTGAAAAGCTGGCAAAAGGCATACTATATTTACCGCTTGTATGAAAAACAGGAAGAAGCAGAGAAAATTCGGAAATACTTGGAGGAAATCTATCAATGGGATTGTATTATATAGGAGAGGTCATAAAACGGACAAGAGAAAGCCTGGGCATGACACAGGAAGAGCTGTCAGAAGGTATCTGTACCACAGAAACCTTATCCAGAATCGAGACGGGAAAACGGACACCCAACAGGGCAAATTTCAAAGCATTGATGGAGCGTATGGGAAGGTGTGGGGAAAAATATTTTCCCCATATCAGGGTAGAAAGTTATAAGAAAATGGAACAGTGGGAGAAGATTCTCCAGCTTAACCAGTCCCATCAGTTTGAAGAAGCCTTAATGAAGCTGGAAGATTTTGAAGAGCATTTGGATTTGGAAGATAAAGTAAACAGGCAGGCAGTCATGCGTCTGAAGGCACTGTGCAGGTATAATCTGGGTGAGATCAGTGCAAAAGAAAAGAGAGTAAAATTAAATGAAGCACTGCGGCTTACCATTCCTCATTGGGATGGGAAAAATGTCCCTAAGGGAGTGTTTACCAGGACAGAGTGCTGGATAGTTTGCAATATTGCAGTTTCCTATATGCAGGAAGAAAACTATCAAGAGGCATTGGATCTCATGCGGCAGATGCAGAAATATTTTGAAACAACGAGGATGAACGAGGAAGAGAAATGTGTCAGTGAGGGGCTTCTCTTGTCAAATCTGGCACAGTGTCTGGGGAGAAGTGGAGAGACAGAAGAAGCCCTGGAAATAGAGGAGAAAGAAACAAAAGATATATGAAATATGATATGGCAGGAAGAATTTATGGGAGTTTGTATAATATTGCCTATGAGATGGAAGTGCAGCGTAAGGATAAAGAAGCCTGCAAGGAAAAGCTGGTACAGGCTTATTACATGGCAGACTTCGTGGGTGATATCAGAATCAAGAGCCATATACGGAAACATTTTGAAGAGAGGTATGGGGAGTTTAAGGTTTAGTCTTTCTCTTTTGAGGTTTTTGAGGTTTTTGGAAAAAGTTTTCCGAAAACGTCATGGACTTTTAAAAAACGGATTAGTATAATACGGACTTAAGGACACGTATTTTTAAGGAAAAAAGGAGGATGACCACATGTTGAAAACATCAGAACTTTGTATTGTAGAAATCCCGTTAAGGGTTCGTCTTGGGCGAATTTCCCTGGAACTTGTGACTTTTTTGCTTATGCTTATTCCGTCATTTTTTACCCTATATCTGACAGATGAAATGATAGAAAAAGGAAAGACAATTCCCTATATCTGGGTCGTTTTTGTGATATTGACATGCGTTGCCATTCATGTGTTTTAGTTCTATTTTTCTAAGTATATGAGCCAGGTATATGTAAATCGTGTTGCAGAAGATTACCGTATGGAAATTGCCAAAAAGATTTCAAAATGCCAGGCTCCGGCTTATGAAAAGGAACCGAAAAGTAAGATTTTTAATGTCATCAATGACATGACTCCGGTTTATACTCTGGCGAATTATTTCATCTGTGTACCCGTAGATTTTATTGAATTGCTGGTAGTGATTTTTCTGATTTTCCGCACACATTATGGACTTGGAATGATTGCACTTCTTATGGCGCCTTTGTATCTGGTGTCTAGTTATCTAAACAAAGGAAAACTGCAAAGTCTGGTCAGTGAAGAGCGGAAAAATCTGGATGCGTGGCAGAGAGAAGTGGATATTATACTGAATCAGAAGGTGAGTATCGGCTTAAATGATTCCTGGGATTATATGTTAAAACGGTATCAAAGTACCTTATCCCAATTTTATAAGACGCAGAATAAGAAGCACTTCTTTTTGTTATTTACTATGGAGCTACCTAAATTTATTACAACCCTGGCACCGCTTCTGATTTTAATTGTGGGAGGAAATCTGGTTGTAAATGCACAGATGAGCCTTGGCACACTGTTATTTGTATTACAGCTTATTGTCTATTTGTTCGCACCATTAGGTGATATTGCCATGGTACAGGCAGACCTTATGAGCCAGAAAACGAATTTTAAACGTGCCAGAGAGTTTGTAGAAATGCCGGAACAGGAGGAGAAGCTTCCAGGTAGTGAAGGGGGAGAACTTCTGATTAGAAATGTTACCTTACACCGGGCAGACAGGTCTGTTTTGTACAAAATCCCAGAATTTTCAGTAGAAGAACCTGGATTGATTCTGATAAAAGGAGAAAACGGATGTGGGAAATCCACATTGTTTCATATTCTGTCAGGTGTGTTTTCAGAAGAACAGATGCAGATTGAGGAAAATGGAAAAGTTCAGGTTCCATCAAAATATAGGAATGATTTCAGCTACCTGTTTTATCCCAACTTTATTTTCCCGGGAACAGTCAGGGAAAACGTGCTGTGCGGACAGGAAGTGGAACCTGGAAGTTATGAAAAAATAGAGGAGCTTCTGCACTTGCCTCCGGCAGACAAAGAAGTCATCACGAAGCCGGAAAATCTATCCCTGGGAGAAAAGCAAAAAATATTTCTTGCAAGGATTTTATTTAGAAATAGCCAGTTTATGCTTCTGGATGAACCGGGAAGCAATCTGGATGATAAGACGGAGCAGAATTTTGCAGAGGAACTTGGAAGGATTAAGAAGAAAAAATGTATTCTGGTTATCAGCCATAATAAAATTTATGATGAAATATCGGATCAGATTTATGAGATACAAGGGGGAGTTATGAAGAAGTCTGAAAATATTCATAAAATTATCGGTGAAAGTGTATTATGGACATCAAAAAAGTGATTTGCCATAATACAAATCAAAAAAGGTATTAAAAGAGAAGGAACATGAAAAAGAAACTTATCAAGAACTTTATATGCAACAAATTATTTTCAGGTGCATTGCTCCTGTTACTGCTCCAGACAGGGATTACCATTTTTCTTCCCAAACTGGTGCAGATGTTTTTAGACGCAATTCTGGAAAATAGAGTAGAATTTCGGACTTTAGGGATTTATCTTTTCCTGTCCTGTGTACTGTACGCGGCAGAGCTGCTTAAAAAATATTTTTCTTCCAAATGTGCCTGGCAGACCGTAGGGACATTAAGAGAAAAGCTGATTCAACGTATTTTACGGTATAGGGATTCTTTTTTCAAAAATACGGATACAGGGGAATGGCTGCTGGTTTTTAATGATGATATAAAGACCATAGAATCTTTTCTGGAAAATTCTATGATGCAGATTCTTTCCGGCATTCTTACAGTATTTGGAATCGTTATTGCTATGTTTTATGAAAATAAAGGGATCGCCGTCTTTTTTTGCATATATGTCCTGATATCTGTGGGGTATATCATACAGATGCAGAAGAAAAAACAGTCCTATCTGGCAAAAGAACGGAGCAGAAAATCCGAATACATCAGTGCTTGTTATGAATGGTACCAGGCAAGAAAAGACATAAAAAATTCGGGGAAGATTCCATCTATTTTCAGAGAACTGAAGTGTAGGATGCAAGGATATGGGGATAGCATGGTTTTGGCACAAAAGGCACTGTATTCCATCTGGATGGTGTCTTTATTTGTGGTATTTCTCGGAAATGCCATTGCTTTATTAGGAGGGGGAATCTTAGCCTTTCAAAACCTGATTTCCATAGGAACGGTGTATTTATTCTACTCCTATGGCCAGCAGTTAAAAGCCCCTATGGATGATCTGCAGACTTTAATGAGAAATTTATTGTCTTTGCATACTAGCTTAGACAGGGTGGAAGGGGTTATGAATTATGAGGAGGTACAGGAAGGGATAGCATTTCCAAGAGCAACACAAGATGCCGTCTTTTCTGTAAATATCCCCAGCCATTTTTACAATCAAAAGAAAATTCTGGAGCATATGAAACTTCAAATTCACCCCGGAAATAGGATTGCACTTATGGGAGAATCAGGGTGTGGGAAATCCACGTTATGCAGGCTTTTAAGCAGACAGGAACCTGTACAAAATGGAGAAATTCAATTTTGCGGAACCAATATTCAGGAAATAAATCAAGAGGAATATGGGCATAAAGTTCTGTATTTAAGTGGAAATCCGGAGCTTTTTCATGGAACTTTAAAGGAGAATCTGACCTCGTTTCATTCAGAAATCAACAAAGAAGAAATTTTAAAGGAACTGGAAGTTCTGGGGATTACCAATCATACGTTTCATGGTTTTGATTTTGAAGAACATATGGACTGCATACTAGAAGAAAAGAAACTCTCCTATGACGTTGCACAGATGATTAACATGCTTCGGATTTCCTTTGTAAAGCCAATATTGATTTTGTTTGATGAAGCTCTCACAAATGTGGAATTTGACCAGGAATTTGTGGAAATTCTGGAACACCTCATCAAAGATTCCATGGTGATTTTTGTGACACATGAGAAGAAGAAAACTGCTGTTTGTAACCGGTTAATAAAAATGGAGAGTGGTAAGATTATTTATGATACATATCAGTAATTTCAAAATGAAAAACCAAAAGATAGATAAAAGAATTGTGAAAATGAATCTAAAATTCATGTTTCAGAATCCAAAAATCCTGTTAGGAAATTTTTTCATATGGTTGTTTATCAGCTTCGTTCCCTTGCTGGTGAGCCTGATGATCCAGCAGATTTTTAATAGCCTGGAAGCGGTAAATCTCTCTGTTTTCCTGACCTGTGGCAGTATCTACATCCTGCTGAATCTTTTGCATTTATGTGCCATAAAATACGGTGGTGTGCTGGATACAAGGTTCCGCTTTTCCATCAAGAGAAAATTCCAGGAAAATATGATGATGCATGTGCTGAAGGAAAACCGGAAAAGCTTCCGGGATTCCAGTGAGTTTATGGAAGTGTTTCAGAATGACCCTGAGATTCTGGAAAACCTGTGTTCCGCAGAGCTGGATTTGCTGAACCAGGTGATTTTTTCTGTT
>USPF01000071.1 GCA_900556555.1 uncultured Blautia sp. | reverse complement strand
TACACTGCCCTTCCACCCTTACCGGAATATTCCGGCGGTACATTTCTGTTGCACTGTCCTTAGAGTCACCTCCACCAGACGTTATCTGGCATCCTGCCCTGTGAAGCCCGGACTTTCCTCACCTGACCCCTTTCGGTCCTGTCAGCCGCGATTATTTATTCTACTTATAATGCATGGGTTATTCTAGCACATAATCTAAAAAAAAGCAAACCTTTTATACATCAAAGCATCCGCCTCCCACAAATTCCCTGAGAATGGAATTAGACGGAATGGATTCACTTGGCACTCCAAGGAAGTAATCCAGGAATTTCAAAAGACGTTTTGCTTCATTGTACTCTGGTTCATCCTTACCAATGGAGAATAAAAGCGGTTCTGCATACAGCTTTAACACCGCAAGCTCATAAATCAAGGCAGAGTTAAACATGACATCTGCGGATTCCTGATATGGGAAAATATTTTCTTCCTCTCCTCTGCGGACAGAATTCCACATGGCAATGGTTTGTTTTGCAGAAGTGCCTCTGGTTCTGGCATCTCTTACGATTCTGCGGATCAGTCTTCCATCTGTAGTCGGAATCCTGTTATGCTCATCAATATTTAACTGTGTCAGAGCACTGATATAAATTTTAAATTTGCTTTCAGTAGGAAGGCTGCTGCTCAGTTTGTCGTTCAGGCAATGGATTCCCTCGATGACCAGTACATCTTCTTTTCCAAGCTTCATGAAATTTCCACGGTACTCCCTCTGTCCTGTTTTGAAATTAAAATAAGGCAGTTCTACTTCTTCCCCTTGTAACAGCCGGGTCATATCTTCATTAAACTGCTTCACGTCAATAGCTTCCAAACATTCAAAATTATAATTCCCTTCACTGTCCAGCGGAGTATCCTCCCGGTTCACGAAGTAATTGTCCACAGCAATTGGGTGCGGTCTTAATCCATGAGCTGCAAGCTGAATGCTCAGTCTATGAGAAAATGTTGTTTTTCCCGAAGAAGACGGACCTGCAATCATGATAAACTTTTTATTTTTGTTTTCTGCAATGGTTCTTGCAATCTGGGAAATCTTGGATTCCTGAAGGGCTTCTGCCACCAGAAGAAGCTGGCTGGCTCCTTTGCTGACAATCTGTTCATTTAAGGCACCTACAGTATCTGCCTGCATCATCTCTCCCCAGCGCTGTGATTCTTTTTGTATCTGGAAAATCTTTGGTTTTGGGATAAAAGGCGGCACTTCCTGAGGATTTGAGCGTTCCGGAAGCTGGAGCACCATACCGGTATCGTATGGATACAGCTCAAAATATTTCAGGTATCCTGTATGATTCACCATAAAACCGTAAAAGTAATCTTCAAACCCGTCTAAGCTGTAGATATTTACCCTGGAACCCCTGCGGAACCGGAACAGCTTTTCCTTATCGTACATACCGTGTTCATGAAAAATTTCAATAGCTTCGCTAGTTCCCACACTACGTTTTAAAATGGGTATTTTTCTCTCCACAAGCTCCCGCATGTACGCTTTTACCTGTGCCAGAAATTCCTCTGTAATCTCTACATTCCCATCAATGGTGTAGTAATAACCGGATGCCACGGAATAATGAAGCACAATATTTTTAATATTTTTCCGTCCAGCCACATGATAGACTGCTTTTAGCAAAAGCAGTGACGCACTTCTTTTATAAGTTTTATGGCCGATTTCATCTCCTGTAGTAACAAACTCCAGAACACCGTCACGCTTTAACTTTTTATGAAGTTCGCATAGTTTCCCATCTTTCATCACCAGGACAATGGGATATCTGCTGCTTTCCTGATATTCCTCCACGATTTCCCCATAAGAAATCCCGTAAGGATATTCCTTTGTTTTACCAAGAATCTTAACTTTTACTGTTTTCTGATTCATCTGTCCGCTCCTTTCCTAAAGAACTTCACAGGGATGCACAATCTGCATGGTTTCTGTTTCCAGCCCGGGCAGCCATTTCTCCAGTTCTTGTTTCATGTGATTCATGAAGATATATTCTGTTCCATAGTGTCCGGCATCGATGATATTTACCCCTTGAGCCACTGCATCAATGGCAGAATGGTAATCTACATCTCCTGTAATGTACACCTGTGCTTTGCATTTTATGACATCTTTGATCAGGCTTTTCCCGGAACCGGTGCAGACAGCAGCCTTTCTCACCTGCTCCTTCGGATTTCCGTATATTTTCACAAATGGAAGGTTTAACTGCTGTTTTACAAAAGATGCACATTCTCTTAACGTCATAGCTTTTGGAAGAAGCCCCACACGGCCAAGTCCCTCCGTGGTCTCTCCCTGATACGTCACTTCCAGGATTTCTCTTTCTGAAAGACACAAATAATCTGCACTTAATTCTGCCATTCCAAGGATATCAAAATTTGTGTGCATGGCATAATAGGAAATACCATTTTGAATCAGTTTGATAATTCTTCTTCCGATAAAATCCTGTGCTGTCACTTGTTTCATGCCGGAAAAAATCAGAGGATGATGGGTGATCATCAGGTCTGCCCCTGCCTGTACGGCAGCCTCCAGGGTTTCATCCGTCACATCAAGAGCCAGAAAAACCTTGTTTACTTCCTGTTCCTCATCTCCCACCAGAAGTCCGGGATTATCCCAGGATTCCGCCCTTTCTTTTGGATACGTTTCTTCTATTTTTGCAATGATTTCTTTACATTTCATAGTAAGCCAGTGCCTCTTTTCTGATGTTTTCCTCTTCTTCCATCTGGGCTCTCCGCATCTTCGCAGAAGGAGTATCCGAATCTTTTAACCGCTCCCTGATTTCCTCTGCCTTCTTCTGCTCCCGTTGCAAAAACTCTTTCAAAATAGGATGTCTGTGCAACAGTAAGTTTCTGCCATAACGGTATTCTGCCACAGAATCATAAACCATGGTACCGTGGACTGCTTTCATCATGGGATAATATTTTCCATCTTCTTCTACCATATCTTCTGACAAGATAGAAAATCCCTCCTTTGCCAGAAATCTGCGGAATTCCTCGATTTCTGACTGAGGCTGGAGAATCAGTTCCCAGGCTTCGTCAAAAACTGCTTTTCCCTCCCGGATAATTTTCTCCATCAGCGGACCGCCCATTCCTGCAATCACAATACTTTGGACTTCTCCTGGCTGTAAAGCCTTCACACCATCGGAAAGCCGTGTTTCTATGTATGCTTCCAATCCCCATTCCTGGATATGTTCTTTTGCACGCAAAAGAGGCCCTTCATTCACATCCATGGCAATGGCTTTCGGTATCTGACGCTTCTGCATTAAATAAATCGGAATATATCCATGGTCACATCCCACATCTGCCAGTACCATGTCCTGTCCCACCAGTCCTGCTACTGTTTTTAATCTTCTGGAAATCTGTACTTCCTTCATTCTTTTCATCCTTAGTCAAGATAATCTTTTAACTTGCGGCTGCGGCTTGGGTGACGGAGTTTTCTCAGGGCTTTTGCCTCAATCTGACGGATACGTTCTCTTGTTACATTAAATTCTTTTCCTACTTCCTCCAGTGTTCTGGCTCTTCCATCATCTAATCCAAAACGCAGGCGGAGAACTTTCTGCTCTCTCTCTGTAAGTGTTCCAAGAACTTCTACTAACTGCTCTTTTAACAGTGTGAATGCTGCTGCATCCGCAGGCACCGGTACATTGTCATCCTGAATGAAGTCTCCCAGATGGCTGTCTTCCTCTTCACCGATTGGTGTTTCCAGGGAAACCGGCTCCTGAGAAATTTTCAGAATTTCTCTGACACGCTCCACAGACATATTCATCTCTTCTGCAATTTCTTCTGGCTGCGGCTCTCTTCCAAGCTCCTGAAGAAGCTGGCGGGATACACGGATTAATTTATTAATAGTTTCTACCATGTGTACCGGAATACGGATGGTTCTCGCCTGGTCTGCAATCGCTCTTGTGATTGCCTGACGAATCCACCAGGTTGCATAAGTGGAGAACTTATAACCTTTCCGGTAATCAAATTTTTCTACTGCTTTGATCAGTCCCAAATTTCCTTCCTGGATCAAATCCAGAAACAGCATACCGCGGCCTACGTATCTCTTGGCAATACTTACTACCAGACGTAGGTTCGCTTCTGCCAGACGTTTTTTGGCACTTTCATCTCCGTCTTCCATTCTCTGGGCAAGAGAAATTTCTTCCTCTGCACTTAACAGAGGCACTTTACCGATTTCCTTTAAATACATACGGACAGGGTCTTCGATGCTCACACCTTCCGGCACGGAAAGGTCGATATTTTCCATATCCACATCATCTTCATCACTCAAAGGGAGGTCATCGTCATTGAGAATCAATCCATCCATATCATTTTCCTGGATACGGAGCACATCAATCCCGTTTCCTTCCAGAAAATCAAATACTTTTTCCATCTGCTCAGGATCCAGAGGAAAATCTTTGAAAAAATCATTGATTTCCTGATATTCCAGTACGTTTTTTTTCTTTTTTGCCAGCTCCATGAGCTCTCCCAGTTTTTCGCTGAATTTCGCCATGTTCATTTCCATAAATGTTCCATCCTCTCAATTCTTAATTTATATGATTTCCTCAATCAAAAGAAATATGCAATGTTACTCTGCCTCTTTCCAAATCTTCCAGCCTTTTCCTTGCTTCCACGATTTTCTGCAATCCTCCCAGGTCTGTGGGGAGGAGATGGTCGCTCTGCCAGGCAATGCTGTCCCGCTTCATCCTGCACACGGTTTCCAGAAGTGCTCTTCTGGCATCTTCTTTCCGCTCCAGATGCAGGGTTGCATGAAATAAGGATGTCACTTCCTTTTGTTCCTCAGAATCCGAAAACTGATTCAGCAGTTTCGCCGGATTGACTTCTCCTTCTTCGTGCTGTGCAAATACCAGTTCTGCCACCTGATGATACAGGGGAGTGGTAAAATCTGCCGGTGTAATGTAACCGGCAATGGTGTCAAACATAGCAGGATAAGAAGCCAGCCAGGTAAGCATCAGCTTCTGTGCTGTGCGCCCTGCATCTTCCTTATTCTCCTTTTTCCTGGTTCTCGTTTCCGGCTTCTTAGAAACAGCCGTTGAGGCACCGCCCAGAGCCATGTTATTGACCATTTTTCTTAAATCCTCAAATTTTATGTGATAAATTCTGGAAAGGCTTTCCATATAATTGTTCCGTTCCAGTTCTTCTGGGAATTCCAGAAGTTTTCTGGCCGTTTCGCGGAAAAACTCTGTCTTTCCCTCAGGGTCAGACAAATCATACTGCTCTTCCAGGACTTTCACTTCAAATAAAAATGCATTGGCAGCCTCATCAAGACGTTTCTCAAAGGCTTCTTTTCCTTCTGCCTTGATAAATTCATCCGGATCCTTATACGGAGCCAGATTCACGACCCTTGGCCGGATTCCCGCTGCTTTTAGAATAGGAATTCCCCTGAGTGCTGCCTTCTGACCCGCCTCGTCACTGTCATAGGTGAGAAGCACTTCCTTGGTATAACGCCGCATGAGACTGGCATGTCCTGAAGTAAGAGCCGTTCCCAGGGATGCCACTGCATTAGTAAAACCAGCCTGATGCATGGCAATCACATCCATATAGCCCTCACAAACAATCAAATAGGGCTTTCTGGAAGTTCTGGCTATGTTAAGCCCATAAAGATTCCGGCTCTTGTCAAAGATTTTTGTTTCCGGGGAATTCAGATACTTGGGCTTGGCATCACCCATAACACGCCCGCCGAAACCAATGACACGGTTATTCACATCCATAATGGGAAACATGACACGGTTCCAGAACTTATCCTGCATGCCTCTTCGCTCATCTATATTAAATAACCCGGATTCTTTTAAATGCTCATCCGAATAGCCTTTGCTCTTCAAATACTGATACAGGGCACCGGAATATTTTGGTGAACATCCCAGTCCGAATTTATGAATGGTTTCATCCGAAAGCTCTCTTCCCTTCAAATATGCCATTCCCTGCTTCCCTGTATCCTGGCGGAGCTGATAATAATAAAAACCTGCTGCCTTTTTCTGAATCTCAAGCAGTGTTGTCCTTAAATCTGCCGCCGCTCTTGCTTCTTTGGAATACTCTGCCTCCGGCAAGGTCACCCCTGCACGCCCGGCCAGGTACTTCAGTGCCTCCACAAAGGTATAATTCTCATACTCCATAATAAAAGTAAATACATTTCCCCCTGCTCCGCAGCCAAAGCAATAATACATCTGCTTTCCCGGACTGACGGAAAATGAGGGAGATTTCTCATTATGAAAAGGACAAAGCCCGAAATAGGAACTGCCTTTTTTCTGTAATTTCACATAATCAGAAATCACATCCACAATATCATTTTTCATGCGGACTTCTTCAATGATTTCATCCGAATAAAACATAGTTCTACTGCTCCTTTTCCTGGACATTCCAGCGCTTTGGTATAAAAAGCTCCCGGAACTTTTCCAGGGAATACTGATCTGTCATACCGGAGATATAATCACAGACTACCCGTTCCTTTTCCTCCTCCTGATGAAGAAGCTTCCGGTACTCTGCTGACATTTTCTCCGGGTGTTTACTGTAATATGTATATAACTCCTCTACTACATGTTCTGCTTTTTCTTCTTCTGTCTTTGCCGCAGGGTTCAGGTACACATCCTGAAACATCAAGGCTCTGATATCACGAAGTCCCTCTTCGATTTCCGGGGACATGGAAATCTGCTCTTTTTCCCTGCTGTTTTGTACAATATCATGGACAAAAGTATTCAGCCGTTCTCTGGTGGTATAGCCAAGAAGCATCCGGAGCGTAATGGGAATATCATCTTCTGAGATCACACCCGCCCTCTGTGCATCATCCATATCATGATGGATATATGCGATCTTGTCGCAATAACGTACCACCTGGCCCTCCAGAGTATGGGGCATTCCCTTTGTTCTGTGATTCAGAATCCCATCCCTGACTTCCCAGGTAAGGTTCAATCCCGCACCGCTTTTCTCCAGACGTTCCACCACCCTCACACTCTGTTTATAATGTGCGAATCCCAAAGGACATATCCTGTCAAGTGCCCGCTCTCCTGCATGACCAAACGGCGTGTGCCCAAGATCATGGCCAAGTGCAATGGCTTCTGTTAAATCTTCATTGAGAGAAAGTGCCTTTGCTATGGTTCTGGCAATCTGGGATACCTCCAGGGTATGTGTCAGCCTGTTCCGGTAATGGTCACCCTGTGGAGAAAGAAATACCTGGGTTTTATCTTTCAGTCTGCGGAAGGCTTTACAGTGCACAATCCTGTCACGGTCTCTTTGATAAACAGTCCTGATATCACACTCATCTTCCAATCTGTCCCTGCCTCTTGACTTCTTGCTGCAGGAAGCATAGGGACTTAAAAACTGTAATTCTCTGGTTTCCGTCTGTTCCCTTATATTCATAGGCAGTCACCCACTTTCCAAAACACCCTGTCATATTAATTATTACCGATTTTTCTTCGATTTCCTTCTTTTTTTCAAAAATTTTTTCAAAAAAATCCCCTATTCTTTGTAAAACTCCTTTAAGATAGAAATTTCTCTGGCATAACCCTCTAAATCGTTTGGCGTTTCCAGATAAAAAGGCAAATGTTTCAGTGCCGGATGGTTGATGATACGGACTATGGCCTCCAAACCGATTTTTCCTTCTCCGATTTTCGCATGACGATCCTTGTGGCTGCCAAGACCAAACATACTGTCATTTAGATGAACGGCTTTCAGCCTGTTTAAACCAATGACTTCATCAAATTTTGTAAGCACCCCGTCTAAATCCTGTACCAGGTCATATCCTGCATCATACACATGACAGGTATCCAGACAGACACCCATCTTATCTGAAAGTGTGACTCTGTCTAAAATTTCCCTGATTTCTTTAAATTCCCTGCCCACTTCGCTTCCTTTGCCTGCCATGGTTTCCAAAAGTACCGTAGTGCTCTGCTGTGGCACCAGAATCTGGTTCAGCATTTCAGAGATCATGGAGATTCCGGCTTCTGCTCCCTGGTTCACATGGCTTCCAGGATGAAAATTATAACAATTTCCCGGTGTATATTCCATTCTCTCCAAATCATCCTTCATGGTCTGAAAAGCAAAT
>USPF01000070.1 GCA_900556555.1 uncultured Blautia sp. | reverse complement strand
GGCAAATTATGCCGCAAGCAAAGCAGGAGTAATCGGCCTTACCAAGTCATGCATTTTTTCAGTATCTCTGCAAAGAAAATGGATGGGAGGAAAACCCTGCCGAATTATTAAAAGCACCCAAAATTGAGAAAAAAATGCCTGGAATCCTTACCATAGATGAAGTTGATCTGTTGTTAAAACAGCCTAAAGCAAACACAGCAAAAGGAATCCGTGACAGGGCAATGCTGGAACTACTGTACGCCACTGGTATCAGAGTGAGTGAATTAATCAGTCTCACCACAAACGATATAAATTTAAAATTGGGATATCTTACCTGCAGCACAAGTGAGAAAGAAAGAGTTATTCCTTTTGGAAGTACTGCCAGAAGAGCAGTTGAACATTATATGGAAGGTGCAAGAGAGGAATTGCTTGGTGTTAATAAGAGTCATTTGCTTTTTGTAAATTGCTCCGGTAAATCTATGAGCAGGCAAGGCTTTTGGAAAGTTTTAAAGAGCTATGCTGCCTCTGCTGGAATTCAGCAGGATATTACTCCGCATACGCTGCGTCATTCTTTTGCCGCCCATTTAGTACAAAATGGAGCAGATTTAAAAAGTGTGCAGGAAATGATGGGACATTCCGATATTTCTACCACACAGATTTACTTAAATATGAACATGAATAAAATCAGGGATGTGTATATGAAAGCACATCCAAGACGATAAAAAAGAAGTTTCCAGGTAATAAACGGAAACTTCTTTTTTATCGTCTTGAATCATCTTTGCGAAGGCATTAGCAAAGTTCTGCAATAGTATAAATGAGTTTTTCAGTATCTTCCCATCCAAGGCAAGGGTCTGTAATCGATTTTCCATAAATATGGTTAGGACCGATTTTCTGGCAGCCTTCCACCAGATAACTTTCAATCATGACACCTTTTACCAGGTTCTGGATATCCCTGGAAACCAGGCGGCTGTGGAGCACTTCTTTTACAATACGAATCTGTTCTTTGTACTGTTTTCCAGAGTTGGAATGATTGGCATCAATCACAACAGCCGGATTTGCAAGATTTTTTTCGCCATACATATCCAGGAGACGCTGCAAATCTTCATAGTGATAATTTGGAATCATATTTCCATGTTTGCTCACAGCACCCCTTAGAATAGTGTGGGTAAGAGGATTTCCTTCGGTAGCTACTTCCCAGCCTCTAGAAATAAAATCATGCCCATGCTGTGCGGCAATGACGGAATTTAACATTACAGAAAAATCTCCGCTGGTAGGGTTTTTCATTCCCACAGGAATATCAAGACCGCTTACCATCAGGCGGTGTTCCTGATTTTCTACAGAGCGGGCTCCGATTGCTACATAGGATAATAAGTCTGATAAATAGTGCCAGTTGTCAGGATAGAGCATCTCATCGGCAGAGGTAAGACCGGTTTCTGCCAAAGAACGAAGATGCATATGGCGGATAGCTAAAATTCCTGCAAGCATATCAGGCTTGGCTTCCGGGTCAGGCTGGTGGAGCATTCCTTTGTAGCCTTCGCCTGTGGTACGTGGCTTGTTGGTATAAATGCGGGGGATAAGGATGAGCCGTTCTGCAACCTTTTCCTGTATGGAAGCCAGGCGGCGGGTGTATTCACATACGGAATCTTCGTTGTCAGCAGAGCAAGGGCCTACAATGACCAGGAACTTGTCAGATTCCCCGGTAAAAATTGCCTGGATTTCTTTATCTCTTTCTTCTTTTACTTTTCTCAATGCTTCCGAAACAGGCACCTGCATTTTGACTTCATCAGGTGAGGGAAGCTGTTTCACAAATTTAAAACTCATGGTATCTCCTTTTGTCCGTCAACAGTTTGTTGCTGTAAGTTACCAAAGAATTATAATACAAGAAAGAAAAAATGTCGATACTTTTTCAAAAAATACTTTAGAAATTTAAAGTGAGGAATCGATATAAGACTTTAAAAAATAAAGTGACAAAAAAGTGACCAGAAGTTCACTGGCTATCATACCCCACAGGTAACCGTTAATCCCATACTGGGGAATAACAAAAAATACAAATCCAAGGCGTACACCAAGTCCAAGGATGTTTAGGAGAAGTGTCTGGTTTACAGAACCAAGCCCATTTAAGATTCCGCTTAGAGTACCTGAAAGGTAAAGGCAGGGACAGATGAAGGATAATGTTTTGATAAAGGTTCCTGCAAATTCATTTTTGAAAAGAAGGATACCCAGAAAATCACCGAAAATATAGAAAAAGGCGGTGGACAGGAAACCAAGAAGAAGACAGTATTTTATACACAGAAAAACACTTTTTCTGATATGCTGGTGATTTCCGATAGCCTGGTTCTCAGCAACCGAAGGAAGAAGTACCGTGGAAAGGGCATTGGTGACAGCACATGGAAAGAGAATCAAAGGCAGTGCCATTCCTGTGAGAACTCCATAGATGGAAAGTGAAGAAACCTGATCCAGCCCATATAGCCTGAGATGTCCGGGAATCAGTACAGATTCAATACTATGAAGGACATTGACCAAAATACGGTTGCAGGTAAGAGGAACTGAGAGCTGTAAGATGGTCTTTAAGTGCTGGACAGGAGAAGTCATATGTAAAAGATGATAGTGGTGCCGGTTAAAGTCCAGGCAGATTAAAATTCCGGAAAAAAGCATAGAAACAAGTTCTCCTGCAAGTAATCCGGCTGCAGCAAGCAGTGGTGTCACAGAGATTCCCTTTTCTGTCCAGATCAGGTACAGGAGAAAGGATGCTGCAACACGTGCACATTGCTCCAAAAGCTGGGCAGCAGCAGGAATGGACAGCTTTTTCCGGGCAATATAATATCCGTTTATACAGGAATGAAAAGTACCCATAGGAAGAGAAAAGGCAATCATCTGTAGTAGAGGTTTGCAGCTTTCTTCTAGGAGAATATGTACCGCAAACCAGGATGCATGACGGTATAAGAAAAAAGATACACACACCGCAATAAAGAAAGACAGGGCAGCAGAAACGAGAAAGAGATCTCTTGCACCCTGTTCATCTTTCTGTGCAGCTTTTGCAGCAACAGAGCGGGAAATGGCAGTTTGTATTCCTCCGACAGTAAGTGCATAGCAAAGGGTCTGAACCGGGAAGATGAGCTGATAGATTCCCATTCCATGTGCACCAATGGTCTGTGAGAGGAATATTCTATAAATAAAACCAATTATTTTTGTGATGAATCCTGATAATGTTAAGATGAGAGTTCCTTTTATTAGAAGGTAGTTGTTGTTCATAAATGGCATGAAATCCTTTTTGCCTTTTTTTTAATATATTCTTTTTCGGAACTTGACAGAACTTAGGAAAGATGATATTCTACATTCAGATTAAATTCCGAGTAAAATAGTAGGGATTGAGAAAGGAGGCAGTTATTTGAAATTATCCACAAAGGGCAGATATGGCCTCCGGGCATTGATAGATCTTGCATTGTATAGTGACAATGAAGAGACTGTTTCCATACAAAGCATTTCAGAAAGACAGCATATTTCAGATAGCTATCTAGAGCAGCTGATGCGTAAATTGAAAAAAGAAGGGCTGATTCAGAGTGTCCGGGGTGCACAGGGTGGTTACCGCCTTGCCAAACCGGCAGAAGAAATCTCTGTAGGAGATGTGCTGAGGGCGCTGGAGGGAAGTATAGAGGCAGTTTCCTGCGGAGAGGGAAACAATGAACATTGCCAGGGAGAAGATTTGTGTGTGGCACGGTATGTCTGGCAGGAAATAAACAAAAGTATCCAGGAAACCGTAGATTCTATTATGCTTAGCCGGCTAGTAGAAGAAAGCCGCAAAGTCCGGGAAAAAGGACAGATCAAGGTACAGAAATGTAATCAATGAATGATAATGATAGAAACAAAAACAAGAATTAATAGGAGATGAAGGATATGAAAACAAAAATTTATCTGGATAATGCAGCAACTACAAAGACTTCCCAAGAAGTTGTAGATGCCATGCTTCCATATTTTACAGAAAACTATGGAAATCCATCCAGCATTTACGAAATTGGACAGAGAAGCAGGGAAGCCATTACAACTGCACGAGAACAGATTGCAAGTGTCTTAGGAGCTAGGACAGAAGAGATTTATTTCACGGCAGGAGGAAGTGAAGCAGATAACTGGGCATTAAAAGCAGCTTTTGAAGCTTACTCAGGAAAAGGCGGACATATTATTACAACAAAAATCGAGCATCATGCGATTCTCCATACCTGTGAATATCTGGAGAAAAAAGGTGCCGAGATTACCTATCTGGATGTAGATGAAAATGGCCTGATTGATCTGGATGAACTGCAAAAAGCAATCCGTCCGGATACCATTCTCATTTCCATCATGTTTGCAAACAACGAAATCGGAACTATCGAGCCGGTTAAAGAAATTGGTATGATTGCAAAAGAGCACGGGATTTTGTTCCACACAGATGCAGTCCAGGCTTTTGGCCAGATACCGATTGATGTAGATGACATGAATATTGACATGTTAAGCTCCAGTGCTCATAAGATCAACGGACCAAAGGGAATCGGTTTTCTCTATATCCGTAAAGGAGTAAAAATCCGTTCTTTTGTACATGGTGGTGCACAGGAGAGAAAGAGAAGGGCCGGTACAGAGAATGTTCCAGCAATTGTAGGATATGGGGTTGCAGCAAAAAGGGCAGCCGAAACAATGGAAGAAAGAACTGCGAAGGAACGCGAATTAAGAGATTATTTCATTGAGCGTATCCAGAAGGAGATTCCTTATGTGAAATTAAATGGACACCCACAGAAACGTCTTCCGAATAATATTAATATCAGCTTTCGGTTTATTGAAGGGGAATCTCTTCTGATTATGCTGGATATGAAAGGGATTGCAGGTTCAAGCGGTTCTGCCTGTACATCAGGCTCTCTTGATCCTTCTCATGTGCTTCTGGCAATTGGCCTGCCTCATGAGATTGCACATGGATCTTTGCGCTTATCTCTTGGAGCTGACACTACAAAAGAAGACTTAGATTACACACTGGAACAGATTAAAGAAATTGTAAATAGATTACGTGAACTGTCTCCATTATATGAAGACTTTGTACGGAAACAGGGAAAATAAAAAACGGAGGAAATAAGGATGTACAGCGAAAAAGTAATGGATCATTTTCAGAATCCAAGAAATGTAGGAGAAATTGAGAACGCAAGCGGTGTGGGTACAGTTGGAAATGCAAAGTGCGGGGATATTATGAGAATTTACCTGGATATTGATGAAAACCAGATAATCCGTGACTGCAAATTCAAAACTTTTGGATGCGGGGCAGCAGTTGCTACCAGCAGCATGGCAACAGAACTTGTAAAAGGAAAAACAATTGAAGAGGCATTGAAAGTAACCAATAAGGCGGTTATGGAAGCTCTGGATGGCCTTCCGCCAGTGAAAGTACACTGCTCTTTGCTTGCGGAAGAGGCAATTCATGCGGCACTTTGGGACTATGCTGAAAAAAACGGAATTAAGATAGAAGGATTATCCAAGCCAAAGTCAGATATTCATGAAGGTGAAGAGGAAGAAGAGGAAGAATACTGATGGAGAAAAAAACAGTAGTGGTAGGCCTGTCTGGAGGTGTAGATTCTTCGGTGGCAGCATATCTTCTGAAAAAGCAAGGTTATGAAGTAATTGGTGTGACCATGCAAATCTGGCAGGAAGAGAACCAGGAGATACAGGAAGAAAATGGAGGCTGCTGTGGCCTCAGTGCTGTGGATGATGCGAGAAGAGTGGCACAGATGCTGGATATCCCGTACTATGTCATGAATTTCCGTAAAGAGTTTAAGTCACAGGTTATTGATTACTTTATCAGAGAGTATCAGGAAGGCAGGACACCGAATCCCTGTATTGCGTGTAACCGGTATGTGAAATGGGAATCTTTATTAAAGAGAAGCCTTGAGATTGGGGCAGATTATATTGCTACGGGACATTATGCAAGGGTAGAACAGCTTCCAAATGGAAGATTTGCTATCAGAAACTCTGTCACTGCAAGAAAAGACCAGACGTATGCCCTGTACAATCTGACCCAGGAACAGCTTTCCAGGACATTGATGCCTGTAGGTGCATATACAAAAGAAGAAATCCGGCAGATTGCAGAAGAGGCAGGACTTCCTGTGGCACAGAAGAAAGATAGCCAGGAGATTTGTTTTGTACCGGATAATGATTATGCGGGATTTATAGAGACCAGCACAGGAGAAAAAATTCCAAAAGGAAATTATGTCCTTGAAGATGGTACGGTAATCGGGCAGCATCAGGGAATCATACATTATACCATTGGACAGAGAAAGGGGCTGAACCTTTCTATGGGGCATCCGGTGTTTGTGACGGAAATCCGGCCGCATAGCAATGAAGTTGTGATTGGAGAAAATGAAGACTTATTTGTCAATAGCCTTGTCTGTGACAGGGTAAACTATATGGCAATCAGCGGGTTGGACAGGGAAATGCGTCTGAATGCAAAAATCAGATACAATCATCCGGGGGCTGAATGTACGGTCAAGCCTATGGAGGATGGAAAGGTGCTGGTGGTTTTTGACCAGCCACAGAGAGCCATTACCCCAGGACAGGCGGTAGTATTCTATCAGGGAGAGTATGTAGCCGGCGGCGGTATTATTCTTGGAAAAGCATAAACATAAAAAAATAAGAAAAACGAAGCAAATTCTCTTTTCTGACAATAGGCAGAAGAGTCTTTGCTTCGTTTTTGTACTTTAGACAGAGCTTCCAGACTTTATAATTTAACAAATTCTGGTTTTCTGTTTTTAAAAATCGTATAATACCGGAAACCACAGTTCTGTAAAAGATTGCCGATTTTATCGAAATCATAAGCAAGATGTTCGGGAGCATGTCCATCAGACCCAAGAGTGAGAATCTCTCCTCCAAGTTCACGGTAGCGGATTAGGATATCTTCTGTTGGGTTTGGATGTCCAAGACCATATTTAAAGCCAGCAGTATTACATTCTAACCCAATCCCTTTTGTAATCAGAACTTTTAAAATTTCATCCAGGATATCACAATATTTGTTATAAGAATAATCTTGGTTTGTGTTTGGACCATACCGCACTACATAATCTATATGCCCGCAGGTGTCAAAACAGGAAAATGTTTTGAGGTTTTCGAGGAGAACTTCGAAATAGCGGAGATAAGCTTCCTGCTCACTTTTTCCCTGAAAATAGAGCTTATCATAGGGATCCATACGGTCAATCAGATGGGTAGAACCAATCAGAAAGTCAAAGGTATCAGAGTGTGCAAGCTGTGGCAGTTCTTTGGCCAGATGCGGCTGCATTCCAAGTTCAAGGCCATAAAAGAGTTCAATCTGTCCCTGATACCGTTCTTTTAACTCTGAAAAATTTTGTTTATAAGAAGGCAGATCTGTCAGGAAAGAAAGTTCTCCATCTGGGAAATCAAGATCCATGTGCTCAGTAAAACAGATACCCGGAAGCCCAAGATGGATACCCTGCCGGATCATGGATTCCATGGGTGAGCGGCTGTCACTGGAAAAGTCAGAATGAACATGAAAGTCATAATACATGTTACCAGCTCCTTTTATCAAAGTGTATTTTTAATACATTATAGCCTTGATTTTGCATTTATTTCAAGGCATGATGAATAAAAATACCTGAGAAATCTTTTGAAATTTCAAATGGGGCTTGAATTTTGAAGAAAAAACAGGTACAATATGGACAAGGTTGATGTTTCTTTAACAATCTATTTGAAAATTGTTAGAGAACTCACATTAAATCAATCACTTTTAGGAGGAATGAAAATCATGGCAGTAAAAGTAGCAATCAATGGTTTTGGACGTATTGGACGTCTTGCATTCAGACAGATGTTCGGAGCAGAAGGATTTGAAATCGTAGCAATCAACGATTTAACATCTCCAGCTATGTTAGCTCACTTACTGAAATATGACTCTACACAGGGAAGATATGAACTGGCTGACAAAGTTACAGCTGGCGAAGATTCCATCACTGTAGACGGAAAAGAAATTAAAATTTATGCAAAAGCAAATGCAGCTGAACTTCCTTGGGGAGAAATCGGTGTAGATGTAGTTCTGGAGTGTACAGGATTCTACACATCCAAAGATAAAGCTCAGGCTCATATCGATGCAGGTGCTAAGAAAGTTGTCATTTCTGCTCCAGCAGGAAACGACCTTCCTACAATCGTTTACAATGTAAACCATGAAACATTAACAGAAAATGATAACATCATTTCTGCTGCTTCCTGTACAACAAACTGCTTAGCTCCAATGGCGAAAGCATTAAATGACTTAGCTGAAATCCAGTCTGGTATCATGTGCACAATCCACGCTTACACAGGTGATCAGATGACACTTGACGGAC
>USPF01000069.1 GCA_900556555.1 uncultured Blautia sp. | reverse complement strand
AAGTAGGCGAAATGGTTTCCGAAGCAATGGAAAAAGTAAGCAAAGACGGTGTTATCACAATCGAAGAATCCAAGACTATGAAGACAGAGCTGGATTTAGTAGAAGGTATGCAGTTTGACCGTGGTTATATTTCAGCTTACATGGCAACAGATATGGACAAGATGGAAGCTGTTTTAGATGATCCATATATTCTGATCACAGATAAGAAAATCTCCAATATCCAGGATATTCTTCCTGTTCTGGAACAGATTGTTAAAACAGGTGCAAAACTTCTGATTATTGCAGAAGATATCGAAGGTGAAGCACTTACAACTCTGATCGTAAACAAATTAAGAGGAACCTTCTCCGTTTGTGCTGTAAAAGCTCCAGGATACGGTGACAGAAGAAAAGAAATGCTGAAAGATATCGCTATCCTGACAAATGGTACTGTGATTTCTGATGAACTGGGACTGGAATTAAAAGACACAACTATGGAACAGTTAGGCCGTGCTAAATCTGTAAAAGTTCAGAAAGAATCAACTGTTATCGTAGATGGTATGGGTGATAAAGAAGAAATCGCAGCAAGAGTTGCTCAGATTAAACATCAGATTGCAGAGACAACATCAGATTTCGACAGAGAAAAATTACAGGAAAGACTTGCAAAATTAGCTGGTGGTGTTGCTGTTATCCGTGTTGGTGCTGCAACAGAAACAGAAATGAAAGAAGCAAAACTTCGTATGGAGGATGCTTTAAATGCAACAAGAGCAGCAGTAGAAGAAGGTATCATCGCAGGTGGCGGTTCTGCATACATCCATGCATCCAAAGAGGTTGCTAAGATTGTGGATACTCTGGAAGGTGATGCTAAGACAGGTGCAAAAGTAGTATTAAAAGCTCTGGAAGCTCCATTATACCACATTGCAGCTAACGCAGGACTGGAAGGCTCTGTTATCATCAATAAAGTAAGAGAAAGTGAAGTAGGTACAGGATTTGATGCTTTACATGAAGAATATGTAGACATGGTGAAAAAAGGTATCCTGGATCCTGCAAAAGTTACCAGAAGTGCATTGCAGAATGCAACAAGCGTTGCAGGAACACTTCTCACAACAGAAGCAGTTGTTTCTAACATTAAAGAAGAAACTCCGGCAATGCCAGCAGGAGCTCCTGGAATGGGCATGATGTAATCAAAAGTCGCAAAATAAGGCGGAAGGCCGGTGTCGTTATTCGGGACACCGGCCTTTTCTGTCATATTTTTTCGATTCTTGCAACACAAGTTTATTTGTGTTACACTATTTATCAGAAAATAGAAGATTTATAGGAGGAACAGAAGATGAATGACGCATATTCAGAACTGCTGATAAAAAAAGAGCAGAGCGCAAAAGAAAAGATTATTAAATTTCTTTTGATCGGTCTTATTGCAGTGACTGCAGTCATGGGATTTGTAATCATATTTGCATGGATTGCTACCTTGCTTCTTGGTGTTGCAGCATATTTTATTCTGCCAAATTTGGATTTGGAATATGAATATGTCTATGTAAACGGTGAGCTGGATGTAGATAAGATTATGTCAAAATCCAAGAGAAAACGTTTGAAAAGCTTTGACCTGGCAAAACTGGAGCTGATGGCACCAGTAAATTCCCACAGAATGGATTATCAGAACCATAATACAAACTTAAAGGTTCTGGATTATTCTTCAGGAAATAAAAATCACAAAGTTTATGCCATGATTATTCCAGATGAAAAAGAAGTAAATAAGGTTCTTATTGAGCCTGACCGGGAATTATTGGAAAATATTAAAAAAAGCTGCCCACGTAAAGTTTTTGAAGATTGACAGGCCAGAGGTAATTTGATATATTACTATACTATAAACAAAAGTGAAGGGAGAACTACAATGGGTAAGATTATTGGTGAAGGCATTACTTTTGATGATGTGCTGTTAGTTCCGGCCTACTCAGAGGTAATACCGAATCAGGTTGAATTATCAACTTGGCTGACAAAAAAAGTGAAGTTAAATATTCCTATGATGAGCGCAGGTATGGATACGGTTACAGAACACCGTATGGCAATTGCTATGGCAAGACAGGGTGGTATTGGTATCATTCACAAGAATATGACCATAGAAGAACAGGCAGAAGAAGTAGACAAGGTAAAACGTTCAGAAAACGGAGTTATCACAGACCCATTTTATTTATCACCGGAACATACACTGGCAGATGCCAATGATCTTATGGCTAAGTTCCGTATTTCAGGTGTTCCAATTACAGAAGGAAAAAAACTGGTAGGTATTATTACGAACCGTGACCTGAAATTTGAGGAAGATTTTTCAAGAAAAATCAAAGAATGCATGACATCTGAGGATTTAGTGACTGCCCGTGAGGGAGTTACCTTAGAAGAAGCAAAGAAGATTCTGGCAAAATCCAGAAAAGAAAAACTTCCTATTGTAGACGAAGATTTTAATCTGAAAGGACTTATCACCATTAAAGATATTGAAAAACAGATTAAATATCCACTTTCTGCAAAGGATGAGCAGGGAAGACTTCTCTGTGGTGCAGCAGTAGGTATTACTGCGAATGTTATGGCCAGAGTAGATGCTCTGGTAAAAGCCAGAGTGGATGTTATTGTTGTGGATTCTGCACATGGACATTCTGCAAACATTATCAAAGCAGTTAGAGAAATCAAAGAAAAATATCCGGATTTACAGTTGATTGCAGGAAACGTAGCCACAGGAGAGGCTACCAGAGCTTTGATTGAGGCTGGTGTTGATGCAGTCAAAGTAGGTATCGGACCTGGTTCTATCTGTACTACCCGTGTAGTTGCAGGTATCGGTGTTCCTCAGATCACAGCAGTTATGGACTGCTATGAAGTTGCTAAGGAATATGGTATTCCGATTATTGCTGATGGTGGTATCAAATACTCAGGAGATATGACCAAGGCAATTGCAGCTGGAGCAAACGTATGTATGATGGGAAGTATCTTTGCCGGATGTGATGAAAGTCCGGGAGCATTCGAATTATACCAGGGAAGAAAATACAAAGTGTACAGAGGTATGGGTTCTATTTCTGCTATGGAAAATGGAAGCAAAGACCGCTACTTCCAGCAGGATGCTAAGAAACTTGTTCCAGAAGGCGTTGAGGGCCGTGTAGCATACAAAGGACATGTAGAAGATACCGTATTCCAGCTTATTGGAGGTCTTCGTTCCGGTATGGGTTATTGCGGTGCAAAAGACATCGACACATTGAAAGAAACCGGCAAATTTGTTAAGATTTCTGCAGCTTCTTTAAAAGAATCACATCCTCATGATATTCATATCACAAAAGAAGCTCCAAACTATAGTATTGACGAATAAGTAAGGATGAGGAGGCTGTTGCAGAATCTGCAGCAGCCTTTTTTTGGCTCTGTTTTTCAGGAAAGGACAAAAGATGAGAAAAAGGGATAGATACGAGGAAGAGCTGGACTTTGAAAACAGAAGAGAACGAAGAAAAAAATTGCGGAGACGCAGGAGAAGGCGCAATATTATGATGTTTTTTCTGGCTGTGCTTACGGTTCTAGCCGGTTTTTTTGTGACTGGTAAAGTCAGAGATGAATGGAAAGAAAGAAAACTTCTTGAGGAACGCAACGATTCTTTTGTAGGAGCACCTCCCTTTGAGGTAGATCTTTTAGATGTGAATGAATATTCCAGGCCGGGAACCTCCCTGGAAAAAGTAAAAGGAATTGTTGTGCATTATACGGCAAATCCTGGAACTACGGCTAAGAATAACCGGGATTATTTCCAGGGCTTGAAAGACAGCCATGAGACTAAAGTAAGCAGTCATTTTGTAGTGGGATATGAAGGGGAAATTGTACAGTGTGTGCCAAGTACAGAGATTGCCTATGCATCAAATTCCAGAAACGAAGATACTTTGTCCATTGAATGCTGTCATATGGATGAAACAGGAAAGTTCACAGATGCTACTTATATTTCCCTGGTACGCCTGACAGGCTGGCTCTGCTGGCGTTTTAACCTTACAGAACAGGATGTTATCCGCCATTATGATGTTACCGGCAAAATATGTCCCAAATACTATGTGGAGAATCAGGATGCATGGGAGCAGTTTAAAGATGATGTAAAAAAACAGATTCAAAAAGTAGATGAGGAAGTGGAAGCATCGAAATCATCCTAAGGTGTGATGCAGAATAGAACAGAAGATAAGTTTAGCGGAAAGGATGAATATGTCATGAGCGTAGATATCAGCCAGATATGCTTTGCATTAGAACAGTTAGCAGAAAAATACATGCCTCTTTTAGTTTCTGCTTCGGATGCTGTCTGGGAATTTCATGAACCTGCATATGAGGAGCGGCGTTCCTGTACACTTTTAAAAGAAATACTGGAACAGCATGGCTTTACGGTATCTGTTCCCTGCGAAGAGCTTCCGACAGCTTTTCAGGCTTCTTTTGGAAACAGTGGTCCGGTGATTGGACTGTTGGGGGAGTATGATGCACTGGTGGGAATGTGCCAGGAAGCAGATGAGCCAGGGCAGAAATATCCGGATGGAGCCGGACCGGATACACCGGGACATGGATGCGGGCATAATCTTCTTGGAACAGGACTTTTGGGAGCAGCTCTTTTTCTGAAAGAACTGCTAGAGCAATATCATTTACCGGGAACCATTGTATATTTCGGATGTCCGGCAGAAGAGAATGCTTCAGGGAAATCAAAGATGATACAGAATGGTTTTTTCCAGGGAATAGATGCAGCGTTTTCCTGGCACCCTCATGCACAGGCAGGAATTTTTAATCAGTCTCTGGCAAACCAGAGAGTAGTTTATACCTTCCATGGAACCAGTGCCCACGCTTCCCAGGCACCTCATCTTGGAAGAAGTGCCCTGGATGCCTGTGAACTGATGAATATAGGAGTCAATTATCTCAGGGAGCATATGATAGACGAAGCGAGGATACATTACGCATATTTAGATGCTGGTGGAAAACTTCCCAATATTGTTCCGTCACGTGCCCAGCTGCTTTATGCTATCCGGGCACCAAAAGGATCTCAGGCTCAGGCATTGCGGGAGCGTACAGACCGGATTGCCCAAGGTGCAGCACTCATGACAGATACGTCTGTGGAAATCAAAACAAAATGTGTTTATGACAGTATGCTGAAAAATTCCACATTAGATAGTTTGATTTTAAAATACATGGATGTCTTTCTTCCGCTTCATTACAGTGAGGAAGAATTAGCATATGCCAAAAAATTTCTGCCATTTAGGAATGAGCCTGACAATGAGATTTCAATTTGCTCCAGTCCGGATTTTGCATCTGTGAGAAAGACCGGGATTTCAACAGATGTGGGAAATGTAAGCCAGATACTTCCCTGCAGTGCTTTTATGGTGAATTGTTATGCCAATGGCTCTCCTTTGCATCATTGGACAGTGACAGCACAGGGGAAGTCTTCTATAGCACATAAAGGAATGATGGCAGCATCCAAAATTCTTGCTGCGAGTATATGGGAGATTTTTGAAAATTCTGGAATCCTGGAGAAAGCAAAACAGGATTTTATGCAGGAAAAAAAGAAGAGTGTTTAAAAGAAAAGAACCTGGAGAGGATAGCTGCTGTAGCAGCCATTCTTTTCAGGTTCTTAATATTGCACTGAGTACATATTGGTTATTAGGAAAATTCCGGTGGGTGATATCTTCCAGACGAATCAAATCCACATCCAGCCATAGTTCTTCAGCAACCACCATCAAATGGGAAAACATGATTCCAAAATTCAGTTCTTCATATCTGCCCAGGTGGTTCATATTGTGCTTCTTCGCAAATACATGGATACGGTTGTCATATACAACAAACCGCCAGGGCTGGCTGTTCATACTGGAAGGTGCGAGACGGGCAGCCTCCAGGAGCTGTTTCATCCATTGTCTGGGCACTTCCTTATAAACGCACAAATCTTTTAAATCCATGCGTCTTGCATCGACTGCCTTTCTGGTATATCCACCTTTGCTTTTGCCAAATGCCATGGTAATCATGAACTTCAGGTTTCCCTTATGCGGGTTTCCCAATTTCGGTTTCGCATTGCCCAGGAAACAGGTGCCCAAGCCTTTGGTACACAGAAACAGCGAAAGCTGCTCCATGATGTATCCGGCGTTCATCTGAGCCAGATCTTTTTCCTCAGAATAGAACACAATATAATAAGGTGCTTTTACTCCAAATAAGTGCATTATTTTGTTTTTTCCAGTGGTATTATCAATAATCGAAATATCTGTACGGATTCCCGGATTCAGACCTTCTATCTGAGAATAAAAATCCCGAATTTCTTGAAGAAGACTATTGCTTACAGCCTCCATTTCGTAACTACGCACAGATTTTCTTGAAAAAATCGCTTCATATAAATTCATATTTTCACCTTTTATTCTCTTCGTAACAATATTGTAGCATAGAATTTTTGAATTGCAATGTTTATTTTCTAAAATTTCTATTGACAATTTCTGTAAATGGATATATTATTGTATTGAGCAAGTAGTACAATAATACAATCATACAATAGGAGGTGCATTACATGTCATGGAACCTGAATTCTGAGCGGCCTATTTATGCTCAGATAATGGAACGGATTACCATGGATATCATATCCGGTATTTATGCTCCGGGAGCGAAGCTTCCTTCCGTGCGGGATCTGGCACAGGAGGCAGGCGTGAACCCAAATACCATGCAGAAGGCTCTTTCCGAACTGGAACGTACTGGCCTTTTGTTTAGCCAAAGAACCAGCGGACGATTTATTACGGAGGATTTAGCAATGATAGAAAAAACAAAAGAAGACCTGGCATCCATACAGATCAAAGAATTTCTGGAAAAAATGGAACACATTGGATTTACAAAGGAATCTACCATTCAGCTTATTGAAAAGATGAGAAGAGAGGAGGAGTTGTCATGAAACCTATTTTAGAATGCAGGAATCTTACCAAGCGTTACGGAAATAAAACAGCACTGGACAAAGTAAATATTTCTCTGGAAAGCGGGAAAATCATCGGACTTTTAGGACCAAATGGCAGTGGAAAGACGACGTTGATCAAGTTATTAAACGGTCTTCTTGTTCCAACAGAAGGACACATTCTGGTGAATGGAATGAATCCGGGTATTGAAACGAAGAAAATCGTATCCTATCTTCCTGAGCGTACCTATCTGAATTCCTGGATGAAGGTCAGTGATATGATAGAATATTTTTCTGATTTTTATGAGGACTTTGACAGAAGCCGGGCTTTCGATATGCTGCAACGCCTGAACATCAATCCTTCTGACCGTCTCCGCACTATGTCAAAGGGAACAAAAGAAAAAGTCCAGCTTATTCTGGTTATGAGTAGGAGAGCACGTTTGTATTGCCTGGATGAGCCCATTGCAGGGGTGGATCCAGCGGCCAGGGATTATATTCTTTCCACAATCATTAATAATTATGATGAAAATGCAACGATTCTTATTTCCACACATCTGATTTCCGATGTGGAAAATATTTTAGATGAAGTAGTATTTATTCAGAATGGGCATATCCGCATGGTTGACAGCGTGGAAAACATCCGCTTTAATCAGGGAAAATCTGTAGATACATTATTCAGGGAGGTATTCAAATGCTAAAAAAATTGTTGAAATATGATTGGAAGTCAGTTTCTGGATTACTTTTGATTCTTCATGGGATTTTGCTGGCCTATACCTTGATTGGACGTATAGGGATTGCTTTTGGGCTTTCCAAGTATGGGGATACTTTAACTGGTTCTGTTACAGAAACATACGGGATTGTATCCGGCATCTATATTCTTATCTATGTATTTTTTATTATGGCTATTATGGTCGTGACTGGCGTTTATCTGGCTGCCCGGTTCCATAAGAACCTGTTTTCTGATGAAGGCTATCTCACCCACACACTGCCGGTATCACCTGCGAAAATAATGTGGTCTAAAATCCTGGTCTCCTGGGCATGGATTGTCATTGATGCGGTTTTTGTTGTGGCTTCTATAATGATGCTGGTGCTGTTCAAACAGACTTTTGAACCATTCAAAAATGTCGTGTGTGAATTTTTCAGTATCCTGGCCGGGGCTTATGGAATGCAGAACCAGGTGTTCATGATTTTACTGATTCTCACAGTTCTGGCACAGTTTTTCGGATGCTATACCATGCTGGTACTGTTTTCCATGTGTCTGGGAAGCCTGTTTAAGACACATAAGATTCTTGGGGCAGTGGTATCCTTTTTCGGAATCAATATTATTCTCTCTATTGTTTCTACGATTATTATGTTTGCAGTACCGGGATGGTCATCAACAGGCAGCATGTCTGTGACTACTGCTGCCAATGGAGGTTTCATAGGCGGAGAGAATAGCATCTTTTTATTCACTTTTGTCTGGAATCTGGCGCTTGCGGTATTGTTCTTTTTGGGAAGCAGATATATTTTGTCAAGAAAACTGAACCTAGAATAAGGGATATTAGATTAGAGTACACCGGAAGTTTGTGCGTTATATTTCCGGTGTACCATGATGAAAAAAGGTGAATTGAAAAAGTAAATTCCGCTTTGCAAGATTAAATTCCACTTTGAAAAG
>USPF01000068.1 GCA_900556555.1 uncultured Blautia sp. | reverse complement strand
TGGTGCAGTGGCAGAGTATACATTCTGTGATGTCAATGCAGATGCCAATATTACACTTCTTTTACTGTTTCAGCATCGAAATCGTAGTCAACACTTAAATCCACACTCTGGTTTTCATCACTGAGTTTCCAGCCCTGTGCATTAGCCCAGGTTTTCAGCTCGGTATCCAGTGCCTGAGATTCCTGAATCTCGTCCACGGTCTTGAAGAAATTGAATGCCATGACAGCCTCGTTTGCTTTTTCATTTTTTACGAAAGGCTGGTCGACTACGAAAATGGTCCGCTGAATGCTGGTACCCTTAGAAGTGCTGAAGGTGACGGGATATTCTCCTTCTTCTTTAGTAAGTTCATATTCTACCTTTGCAATAGAAATAAACTCATCGCTTGCGACCTCCCATGCCTGGGCATTGGAGAGGGCAATGATTTCTTTTTCATCCAGAGTCTCCACATCATCAATGTCCACATAGAAATCATTGGCACTGATTTTTTCGGTTCCGTCTTCACTGGCAACATCGTGATTTCGGATCACGCGCATATTTACAGTTACACTGGTTCCTGGTACTGTTTCCACCATAATTTCATAGTGAACACCTTTAAACAGGACACTTAACACCTCACCCGTCATTTTTCCATCTTTTACATCTACGATATCAATATCTTCCGGGCGGATTACCACATCAACAGGCTCGTTGTCCTTGAAACCATAATCCACACAGTCAAAGGTAATATCATCGAAACGGACTTTATAATCCTCCAGCATCACACCCGGCAGGATATTGCTTTCTCCGATGAAGTTTGCAACAAACCGGTTGGACGGCTCATTGTAGATTTCCTGCGGTGTTCCCACCTGCTGGATTTCACCGTTTTTCATAACGACAATTTTGTCGGACATGGTAAGTGCCTCCTCCTGGTCATGGGTGACAAAGATGAAGGTGATACCAACCTCCTGCTGAATCCGCTTCAGTTCATACTGCATCTCTTTTCTGAGTTTTAAGTCAAGAGCAGCCAGAGGCTCATCAAGAAGCAGCACCTTTGGTTCATTTACCAGAGCTCTGGCAATAGCAACCCTCTGCTGCTGACCACCGGACAAAAGGGTAGTGTTCTTATTTTCATAGCCCTCCAGACCAATCAGTTTCAGCATCTTCATAACCTTCTGGTCAATGATGTCCTTACTCACTTTTTTAATTTTAAGCCCAAAAGCAATATTTTCATAAACATTTAAATGAGGAAACAGGGCATACTTCTGGAACACGGTGTTTAATTCCCGTTCATAAGGCGGCTTCTGATTAATCTCTTCACCGTCAAAGATTACTTTTCCTTCGTCTGCCTGGAGAAATCCTCCCAGAATACGAAGCAGGGTTGTCTTACCGCATCCGCTAGGTCCCAGCAAGGTGACAAATTCATTTTCATAAATATCCAGGTTGATACCTTTTAGAATCACCTGGCCGTCAAAACTTTTCACAATATTGCGAAATTCTATAATTTTTTTCTCTTCCATTTGCTTCTCCTTTCCATAATAAATCCATTATACTAAAGGAGAATTTCATGTCAATATAGAAAAGAACAGAAAGTACATTGTATTAAAAAAAAGTTTGTGGTAGAATGTCCCTAGGTATTGGAAAAAATAAAACAGGAGGATATTGCATAAATGAAAGAAAAATATGTTGCATATGTCGGAACATATACCCATGGAAGCAGTATTGGAATCCACTTGTACGATGTAAATGTGGAAGAGGGAACGCTAACAGAACGTAAAGTAGTTCCTGTAAATAATTCTTCCCATCTGGCTCGTTCTGTAAATGGAAAATATCTGTATTCAATAGCGGATGAAGGCGTTGCAGTATTTGCCATTGCTCCGGATGGTGATCTGACTTTTATTAATAAAGTTGACATTGATGGTATGAGAGGATGCCATTTATCTACGGATGAAGAAGGGAAATATCTCTATGTAGCAGGATATCATGACGGAAAAGTAACCGTCGTTCATACGCATCATGACGGCCGTCTTGGAAGTGTGGTAGATGGTGTGTTCCACAGAGGGCTTGGAAGTGTAGCGGAAAGAAACTTCCGGCCTCATGTAAGCTGTGTACGACCGACACCGGATAATAAATATCTCTGTGCAGTAGATAATGGGATTGATCAGATGAAGATTTACCGGGTAAATGCCAGAACAAACCGTCTGGAACTGGTGGATATTTTAAGATGCCAAAGAGAGTCTGGACCGAGACTGATTAAATTCAGCCCGGATGGTAAATATGCATATTTGAATTTTGAGTTAAATAATACCATTCAGGTCTTCCGTTATGATGGAAGTGGTAAGAACCCGGTATTCGAACTGCTGCAGACAGAGACTACCCTGGCTTCCCAGCATGACAGGGAACATGACGCTACTTCCGGTATGTGTCTGTCCCCAGATGGAAGTTATGTGTTCTGTTCCACAGCGGGGGAAGATACAGTAGCCATGTATAAACGTGATGAAGAGACAGGACTTCTGGAAAAACAGTTTATCCTGCCTATCAGCGGCAGTTATCCAAAGGATCTGGATGTATTCCCAGATGGAAAACATCTGGCTGTGGTAAATCATGAGTCAAACTCCATTACCACATTTACCATCGATTATGAGAAAAAATTACTGGTTATGAAGGGAAAACCAATGAAGGTGGAAACTCCAAACAGTATTATTTTCTCTAAATGTGAATCCTAAAGGAAATTTTTTGAATAAAAAGGAAGTGCAAATTATGGAAAGCGGGCCTTGTCCTGGGAAAACGAAGCAGAATCAGAATAGAAATAAAATAGAATAAAATTCCTGCGGCCAGACCCTGTTTTCCCGATTTTCTGCAGGCTGCAGGAAATGAAGGGAGAAACCATGATTAGAATATTCAAGACAGTGGATGGAAAAATTCATCAGGTGGACGAAGCAAGCGAAGGCTGCTGGCTGGCACTGACAGATCCTACAGCAACAGAAATCTTCGAGATTGCCAGGCGTTACCATATTGAAGTTGATGACTTGAGAGCACCTCTGGATGAGGAAGAACGTTCACGTATCGAGGTAGAAGACGAATATACCCTGATTATCGTAGATACACCGATTCTGGAGGAACGGGGAGAAAAAGACTGGTATGGAACCATTCCTCTGTCTATTATTGTTACAGATGAGATTATCATTACGGTCTGTCTGGAAGATACCTCTGTATTGAGCCGGTTTATGGATGGCAGGGTGCGGAACTTTTATACCTATATGAAAACCAGATTTATCCTGCAGATTCTATATAAGAATGCAAGTATGTTTCTGCACTATCTGCGTATCATTGATAAGAAAAGTGAGGAAGTAGAAGAAAAACTTCAGGAGTCTACCAAAAATCAGGAATTGATTGAACTTCTGGAGTTGGAGAAATCTCTGGTTTATTTTACAACATCCTTGCGTTCCAATGAAATAGTGCTGGAGAAACTCCTGAAGGTTGAGAGAATCAAACAGTATCCGGATGATACAGATTTGCTGGAAGATGTTATCATAGAGAATAAACAGGCCATTGAGATGGCAAATATCTACAGCGGTATTTTGAGTGGCATGACGGAGGCATTTGCATCTATTGTTTCAAATAATCTGAATATTGTCATGAAGTTTTTAGCAACCGTGACCATTGTTATGTCCATACCAACGATGATCTTCAGTGCTTACGGAATGAACCTGAATGCAAAGGGAATGCCTTTTGCGGGACATCCGGAAGGGTTTGCCATAGTGATTGTGCTGTCACTTCTGTTAAGTTTGATAGTAGCGTTTATCTTCTCCAAGAAGAATTTATTTTAAAATAGAATCGAGGAGACTATATGAATTTTTTAAATAAGATGGAACGAAAGTTCGGACGGTACGCCATTCATGATCTTACAAAGTATATGATTATCTGCTATATTATTGGATTTGCATTGGAATATCTTCAGGCATTGTTTGAAATTCCGCTGATATCCTGGCTGTATTTGAGCCCGGCTTATATTATACATGGCGGACAGATTTGGCGTCTGGTGTCCTGGCTTTTAATCCCGCCTGGCAGCAGCAATATTATCTTTGTATTGATTATGCTGATGTTTTATTATTCCATTGGAACAACCTTGGAGAGAACCTGGGGAGCCTTCCGCTATAATGTTTATGTACTGGGCGGAATTTTGTGTACTGTTATAGGAGCCTTTTTACTGTATTTTGTTATGGGAGATGTTTCTGTGTATTATATGCCGGCATTCTCCACATATTATATTAATCTATCTATTTTTCTGGCTTTTGCCATGAACTATCCGGATATGCAGGTGCTTTTCATGATGTTCATACCAATGAAAATGAAATATCTTGCGTACCTGGATGTTGCGTATCTGCTCTATGATATGATAAAAGGAGACTGGGGCATCCGGACAGTGATTATTGCTTCCCTTTTGAATTTTATTATTTATTTCCTGGTTACCAGAAATTACCGGAGAATTTCACCACAGGAAATTCACAGGAAACAGCAGTTTAAGAAAGCAGTTCATCCGAAAATGGCAAATGGCGTTACCAAACACAAATGTGCTGTTTGTGGAAGAACAGAAAACGATGGGGATAACCTGGAATTCCGTTTCTGCTCCAAGTGCAACGGAAATTATGAGTACTGCCAGGATCACCTGTTTACCCATCAACATATTAAATAATTTTAGATTAAGCAAATAAATACCCCGGTTTTTGCCGGGGTATATATAAGTAATATAGATATATGGAGGAAAAATATTAATGCGCAGAACAAAAATTGTATGCACCATGGGACCAAACACAGATAACAGAGAGACAATGAAAGCGCTGGTGGAGAACGGGATGAATGTGGCTCGTTTTAACTTTTCTCATGGAGACCACGAAGAACAGAAGAACCGTATGGAAATTCTGAAAAGTGTAAGAAAAGAACTGGGTAAACCGGTGGCTATTTTATTAGATACCAAAGGTCCGGAAATCCGTACAGGTTTGTTAGAAGACCATAAAAAAGTCACCTTAAAAGAGGGAGAAGAATTTATTCTTCATACAGAGGAAATCATAGGAAATGAAAAGGAATGTTCGATTACTTATGAAGGGCTTGCGAAAGATGTACAGGAAGGAAATTGTATCCTGATTGATGATGGTTTGATTGCACTTCAGGTAAAGGAAGTAAATGGTGGAAATATTGTTTGCCGGGTTATAAATGGTGGAGAGCTGGGAGAAAGAAAAGGAGTGAATGTTCCGAATGTAAAAGTAAAACTTCCAGCCATCACAGAGAAGGATAAAGAAGATATCATCTTCGGTATTCAGCAGAATATTGATTTTATTGCAGCTTCCTTTGTCCGTAGTGCAGATGCAATCCGGGAAATCCGTCAGATTCTTGCGGAGCATCATGCAGAATCTATTGAGATTATTGCGAAAATTGAAAATGCTGAGGGCATGGAAAACCTGGATGAAATTATCGCAGAAGCAGATGGAATCATGGTTGCCAGAGGAGACCTGGGTGTAGAAATCCCTGCACAGGAAGTTCCTCATATTCAGAAAATGATCATTAACAAATGTAACGAAAATTACACACCAGTTATTACTGCTACACAGATGCTGGATTCCATGATGAGAAATCCACGTCCTACCAGAGCAGAAGTTACAGACGTTGCCAATGCCATTTATGACGGTACAGATGCAATCATGCTTTCCGGTGAGACAGCAGCAGGAAAATATCCGGTAGAGGCATTGAAAATGATGGGGGAAATTGCAGAAAACACAGAGCAGTACATGGATTATGACAAATATATTCAGCACAGACAGATGTCAAAAGAGAAAAAAGTTTCCTGTGCCATCGGAATCGCATCTGTTCGTACCGCAAGAAACCTGGGTGCGTCCTGCATCCTTACTCCTACCATGGGAGGAAAAACAGCCCGCCTGATTTCCAGTTTCCGCCCAGTTATGCCGATTTATGCGGTTTCTCCAGATGAATCTGTAAGACATAAAATGCAGCTTTACTGGGGTGTTACTCCTTTGAAGGGATATCAGAAAGATACCACAGAAAACATTATTATCAATGCAGTAGAAACAGTAAAAAGAAAACATCTTGTGGAAAAGGGACAGACCATTGTTGTGACAGCAGGTGACCCGGCTACCAATATGACAAAGACAGAAGGTGTAGTAACCAATATGCTGCAGGTAATGGAAGTATATTGATAAAACAAGGAGCAGAATATGGAAAAGAAGACATTTGTTACAAAAGAACAGTTAGAAGAAATCGTAAAAGAGTACCCTACTCCTTTTCATTTATATGATGAAAAAGGAATCCGTGCAAATGCAAAGGCAATGCAGGAGGCGTTTTCCTGGAACAAAGGATTTAAAGAATACTTTGCAGTGAAAGCAACACCAAATCCATATTTGATCAATATTTTAAGAGAATATGGCTGTGGCTGCGATTGTTCTTCTTATACAGAACTGATGCTGTCAGAAGCAATTGGATGTACTGGGGAAGATATTATGTTTTCTTCCAATGACACACCAAAGGAAGACTTTCAGTATGCATATAAACTGGGGGCAACCATAAACCTGGATGATTTCACACATATTGAGTTTTTGGAGGATGCAATCGGAACGATTCCAAAGAGAATCAGCTGCCGTTACAATCCTGGAGGAGTTTTTGAAGTATGCAATGGCATTATGGATAATCCGGGAGATGCGAAATATGGAATGACAGAAGAGCAGATTTTTGAAGCTTTCCGCATTTTAAAGGAAAAAGGTGCAGAAGAGTTTGGTATCCATGCATTTCTGGCAAGCAACACGGTGACAAACCAGTATTATCCAATGCTGGCAAAACAGCTCTTTGAACTGGCAGTGAGACTGGAGAAGGAAACAGGGGCACATGTAAGCTTTATCAACTTATCAGGTGGTGTTGGAATTCCTTATACTCCGGACCAGGAGCCGAATGATATCAGAGCCATTGGTGAGGGTGTCAGAAAGGTTTATGAAGAAGTCCTGGTACCTGCCGGCATGGGAGATGTTGCCATCTATACAGAACTTGGAAGATTCATGATGGGTCCTTACGGATGCCTGGTGACCAAGGCAATTCATGAGAAACATACTTATAAAGAATATATTGGTGTGGATGCATGTGCAGTAAACCTGATGCGCCCTGCCATGTATGGAGCCTATCATCATATCACGGTGATGGGAAAAGAAGATCAGCCTTGTGATCATAAATATGATGTGGCTGGTTCCCTGTGCGAAAATAATGATAAATTTGCAGTGGACCGCATGCTGCCTGAGATTGAAAAGGGAGATTTACTGGTGATTCATGATACCGGTGCACATGGTTTCTCCATGGGATACAACTATAATGGAAAACTGAAATCAGCAGAAATCCTTTTAAAAGAAGATGGCAGTACCCAGCTGATTAGAAGAGCAGAGACACCGAAGGATTATTTTGCTACCTTTGACGGTACTGATTTTTATGAGAAATTGAATCTGTAATAGAGAAAGAGCATGTCACACGCTAGGGCATGCTCTTTTTCATATGTCATAAAGGCTTCCATAGGATGTCAAGATAGGCTAAAACTCCCCTAACAAGTAATATAACCTACAAAAAAACAGGGCAGATAAGTGGGAAATGAAAAAAAGTTTCTGGTGGCCTACTAAAAAATGGTCTAGATAGGTTGGAAAATAGAAAAGCAGCATTCTAGCCTATCCTTGCCTAGGGAAAAGTAGGCCAGAATGCAGAAGATAAGAAACCCAGCCTATCAGGGAAGAAAAAAGGTAGGTGGGAATTCATACAATCAAATGTTTAACCTGTTCGTGCCTTGAAAAAGCAGGTTAAAACAGGGAAATGGGAAAATGCGAGTGACTTATGGAAAGTGTTTTGGCAAAAAGCATAACAAATATTATGTATATCCATATTGCTTATTCTTCCATAATGGTCACAAGCAATACAATCTGTTTCTATTTTTCTGTAATTTCAAACTCTGTGGCAATATACCGGTGTAGCATGCTGGAAGCCTCCAAGGTAACATCTGCTCCAAGCTCCTCCATAGTAATACCAGGTATAATATAGTATCCTTTTTCAAAGTTTCCAGAGATTGTATCAAAGTAATAGGAAACGGCACCCTCATAAGTTTCTCCGTTGAATTTTAAAACAATCTGGTACGGCAACTGTTCCAAATCAGAGGAAACTACTTTTACCAAAACTCCCTGCCCGGCTTCGGGATATTCTATGCTGCTGTCGCTTATTTCCACAAGAGGACTGTTCTCATTTGCTGGAGGATATAGAATTTGCTTTTCATCAAGTAGTTCCTCCACATAAAATACTGGATACGTTACATCCAGATCACCTTCGTTCATAGAGGATAAATCTGCCTCAACAGAATAGGTTGCTGTCCCATGGTCAAAGGAAGAAAGAGCTGTTGTATATTCTGTATCATCCTGCTTATTTATTATTTGGGGAGATTTGGTTTCTAAGTATAACAGATTATTTTCAGATGGAGATGTTGTACCTTCTAAATCCTGTTCTTTACCGGAAAAGTGGGTGAATTCTACTGTACTGCATATGTCCTGTTTCTTTTCCTTACCACAAGAAGTCTCAAAAACCATGAGTCCTAGTAACATTAGTATAGTTAGCATCCTCTTTTTTTTATGTTTGAACATAGAACCACTCCTAGTATAATAATGGTGTAGTCAGTAAGACTACTTGGTTAATAAGTTTCT
>USPF01000067.1 GCA_900556555.1 uncultured Blautia sp. | reverse complement strand
GCTATCAGCATTTAAAGGCTTTTAACGACTTATACGGACATACATGAAATCAGGCAAATAATAACGATACCTAGTTTCATTTTCTCTATTTCCTCCTATAAATCCTTTGATTTTTTCTGTTCGTAATCCAGTTTATAAAACAACTCGATACTGCTTTTCATAGCACTGACCTTTTACAAGGATTCCTATATAACACTTTATTTTCTTTCGCATATTCAAGCATATTATACAAAGTCATCCCTGCCTGATATATCTTTCCCCATATTTCAGCTCCTTTCTCAAGAACCTCTAATACAGCAATTTATATTCTACCATACCATGGTATCTTTGTGAATATTCAGTTTCAAATTCTAACACTTTTCCCTTCTTCTATATTTCTACACTTTCCGAGATAAATCTTTCAAACTCTTTCCTCCCAAATCGGGACTTCATTTTTCATACGCCTCGTTCCTGTCATCATTTATCTTCATCTACTCCAGCCCACTTTGACATTGGCTCCCAGATACACCTGGATGGGAGCCATGATCATGAGACGTACATGCTTCTGCTGGATGGCTTTTTCAATCCCATCATCAGTCATAGACGCCTTCTCTTACTCTCTATATTTTTCCCATAAAAAAGATGACCCACCTTAGTAGATCACCTTTAATCTCTTACATATTTACAACTTGTTTTTCAAATTCTTCTGTATCAACAAAATGATATGGCTCATATTCTCCATAAGCTGATGGTCTTCTGATTGTGACAAGCTGAATATCATCATATCCTATTTTTTCAATCAATTTTCTTTTAAATTCTGCCAAATGCTGACCATGAGCAGTCTGCAATGCCAAACTTCCTGTACTATCAAACCTCTTTGCAAGCAAGTAACACATGGTTCAACACCTCCTTTGCTTTCTCATACCTATCACATAACTCTTCAAGTGCTTGAAAATCCAACGCTGATTTTACATACCCGGCAGTTGTATCATTCGATGCTTTTTGCTTGTACATCACTTTTGCATTTGAAATAATTTTCTCACGATGCTTACGAATAAAAATCATTTCATTGTGAACAAGGTCTTTATATGTACTATCTGATTCATTTTCCAAATCATATAATTCAAGTTCTGATGCAGGTACCGGAATCATATGACTGATTCTAAGGGTTCCCTTCAATTCTTTTTCACCATCTATATTTTTCACTACAATTCGAATAATCGGCACAATGCTTTTCTTAATGACTTTATTTTTTCCTGCAATCTGATAATCTGAATCTTTCGGTGAGGACATTGGAACATAATAATGATATTGCCCAATCTGCAGAACCACCCCTAAATATTTTCTGGTGTGTGTTCTGGAATTTATTTTATTGGAATATACGTTTGGAAATTCCTTACGCAACCATTCCACATAATCGTCCGAAACACTATATAGTTTGAATTCTTCCATCCGTATCTCCTTTATTTATCCTTATACGAAAATAAGGGAGCTAACGCTCCCTTTGAGTTTAAAATCCTCCACTTATATGGCTGGAGCTCTCCCGAGTTTAAAATCTTCCACTTATATGGCAGGAACTCTCCCGAAGATAGTCCTCTATCTAAGAATAGTATATGATATCTTCGCAAAAATATCAACTCTTTTTAAATTATTCTTTTCAATAATAATCACTTTACTGTACTAAGGCTTCGATAAAACATTTAAGAATCAGTGGGCCACAAAGTGGACCATTTTTCAAAAACTTATATGAATTTAATGAAAATCATATATAGTTTTTCGTCTATTCGCTTCTTCGATTGCAACACCTCTTATCACTGCTTGTCAACTTTTGGCAAGTGTGTTTCCATACAATAATACCGTCAATATAAACATCCCCTCTTTCCCCTCGATATTCATTACTCCTCCGGCTTTCTCCACCGTATCTCTGATACTTTTTAATCCGAATCCATGATCCTCTTTTTCTACCTTTCCGGTTAGATACTCTCCGCAAGTTCCCAGATGTAATTCTCCTCTATACGGATTACTGATCTGAATCAATAATCTACCTTTCGTATATTGCAATATCACACTGACACGTCTTTCTTCTGTCTCCCTCGCAGCCTCTATTGCATTATCAATCGCATTTCCCAAAATTACACTCATAACCTGTGATGAAACCGCCATTTGCTCCGGAATCTGAACATCCAGATCAAAGACAACCGAATGCTGCTCTGCTTCCATCATTTTATAATTCAAAATACTATCAATTGCCGTGTTCCCACTTTGTACTTCCTGTTTATTGCCAAATTCATTCTGAATAAAGTCATCCAGATATGCCTTTGCCTTTTCCTCTTCTCCTGAATCCAACATTCCTTTTAAAACTATAAAATGATTTTTCAGATCATGACGCAATTTTTTCCATGTTACTGCCGTCTGTTCTATGTTTTTTAACTGACTTTCATAATACTGATTTTCTTTTTTAAGCAATATTTTTTCATACGTATCAGACAACGATCGTACAATAAAATCATACACCCAGAAAAACCAGAGACAGAACCCAAACAGCAAAATCATTTTCTTATCGTAGTACATTGGCACCTGATAAATAGCAGTGATCAATATCTGAATTAAAAACCAACCAATTCCAGACGGCGCCAGCAACACAAATACACAATAAAAAAATGTCTTTCTTACTCCTTTTCGTATATTCTGAATTCCTACAAGGGTAAATACGATTGCATAAATCACAAGTATCGACATTACCATGCGAAATAGCGCCACTTTTTCGATCTGATGCCACACTATCCTGTTTGTCTCATTGAGATACTGAAATACGAATGCTTCCGCACCTCTGAATACCGCAAATAATCCCACGCTTATCAAACTATTCTTCCATACATTTCTTTCATAAAAAAATGTCAGCGCCAGTATTCCGATAAATTCTATGACATACATTAGCAGCGTTCCTGTATCTGACGCATGGATATCCGTTGAATAATACCCCATACGCCCTCCTGCCATCAGAGGAGACGGATTATTTACAAACGCACTCAATGTGACGCACAAAAAACAGCACGCATATACGACAAAATTCAGATATCCTTTCTTCTTGTTCTGTTCCTCATAAAACATCCCTAAAATCCGATACACTGCATAGGTGCATGCTGCATTTTCTAATATGAACATAATCTGATACAAACTTATTTCCATTTTACAAATCCCTTAACTCTCTCTCCAGTTGCAGTTCTTTGACCGCTTTTCTCTGACTCTGACTGATTGGTATCATATCTCCGTTTTGCATAACCAGTTGGTTTGTTTCAAATATTTTCACCTTATCATAATGTACAAGAAATGATTTATGACAGAAGAAAAATCCCTGTTTTTGAAGTTTCGGATAAATATTCTTCAATGTTCCGTAAAAGATTTCATTTTCTGTATTTGTATGCATAATAATTTCTCTGTTGCTCGCCTCAAAATAAATGATTTCAGAAAGCAAGACTTTCTTATGCGAATGCCCTTTTTTATACTGAAAAGTTTCTTCACTTTTATCAATCAGCTTTACTGCTTTGCGAAAGACCCTTGTCAATTTCTCTTCATCCAACGGTTTCACCAGAAAATGCAGCGGATGGCTTTCAAATAATTCCATAGCATACGACTGTTTTGAGGAAACAAATACAATCTGCATATAATCATTGTGCAGTTCATTGCGAATCCTTTCTGCAAGTTCGATTCCACTCATTTTACCCAGCTCAATATCCAGAAATAATAAATCCACCATACATTCTTCTTTTAAATATTTCAGACAATTTTCCGCAGAAGTAAATACTTCCGTCTGAATTTCCACGCCTTCTGTTTCTGCCTGTCTGTACAGCATTGTCTCTATCTGACCGCCAAGAAAGACATCATCTTCACATACAGCAATATTGATCATAATTTTCTCATCCCTGTTTCTTTCAATCACGTATATAACACCACAATTATAGCAATATTGCTGTGTCTTTACAATTCTGACATTCTGTCACTTCACCTGAGTCAGTACGCCGGCATCCATTTCACAGACTGTATCACACAGCCCTTCAAACTCCAGCATATTATGTGCCGCCAACAAAATCGTTTTTCCCTGCTCCCGCAGCTCTTCAAACAATCTGCACACTTCCGCTACACCGCGTTTGTCCAGACCATTAAAAGGCTCATCCAATATGAGCAGATCCGGATTTTCCATGATTGCCTGTGCAATTCCCAGACGTTCCCTCATTCCAAGAGAATACTGTCCGACTTTCTTTTTGGAGAGCGGATCCAGCCCTACACGTGCAATCGCCTCCATCACTTCCGCTTTTCCAATGAGCCTTTGCAGGTCTGCTAAGCGTTTCAGATTGGCATATCCACTCAAATGAGGAAGAAATCCCGGATTCTCAATGATCATTCCAAGAGATTTTGGGAAATCAATCTCCTTTCCGATTCTCTGCCCATGCACCTTCACAGAACCGCTGTCCGGTTTTAAAAATCCACAAATACATTTGAACAGAACCGTCTTGCCTGAACCATTGAATCCTATGATTCCATGAATCCTGCCCGTTTCAAAACAATGGGAAATTTCTCTTAGTACCTTCTCTTTTCCAAACGATTTAGACAGTTTATTGATCTCTACCACTGCTTTCATTTTATCTGACACCTCTTCTCTCATTCGTCCATCTGAATGAATGTAAAACTATATGTCCGCATTTTTATACTCGACAGAATCATCAAAAGAATGATTGCCGCCAGAAATATCCCGATACTTGTACTGATCTCCGGCAGATAATCATAACCGAAATTATGCATCGGAAATGTGGCATGATTCAACGGCGACAGCCATCCGCACAGGACATTTGCCCGATACAACTGATTTTCCGTCAGATGAAACAATTTCTGAAATAAATTCGGATTCAATAAAAAACCATACAAATTCACTGCAAAAGCTCCTATCACTCCGGCTGCATTTCCAATCAAAAGATTCAGACACAGCATCACAGCTGCAATGAACAAAGAATAACAGAGCATCAGCAAAAATACTTGCAAAGCACATTCGTAAGGCAGTACCTGTTCCATGGTCTTGACAGACACCGGGACAATGCCTTTTGACGCACCGCCATATCCCAGCAACGCTGCCGTCTTACTCCATACATTTCCCGGAAATGCAAAGGCTGCTGCAAAGACACTCTGTACAATAACCAAAAACAAATTGTACAATATCGTGGCTGCGATCACATATACCAGCTGTCCCGCCAGCCATACACTTCGTTTCGTCCGAATCAGCTGATATGGAGTTTCTTGATTTACAAACGGCATATCTGCAAACAATAACACAAGCAAAAGTGAAGACAGCATGACCGACGCAGCATCGCCGTATGTCCAGATAAATAGTTCTAATATCTGCAGCGAAGTCTCATATCTTCGTGAATAAGTCAGCACTTCGTCTGATAGGAACAAACAGAGTACGAATGCCAGTAAAAACGTCATGACAATCCGTGGATTTCTCTTCCACCCGGAAAATTTCTGTCCCGCAAGCTGAAATATTTGTCTGATATTACACATAATCCAACCTCCTTTTCACCGCCAGGATAAGACCACATGCACAGCCAATACATAATCCGAACAGCACCATAATACAGAATAAATTCCCATAGTATACGGGCGCCGCCCAATATCTCGGACTTAAAAAATACAGTTTGGGATAATATCTGGATTGAAACAAGGTCAACACATAATACAAAACAAAGGGCATCGCATACGCAAGATAGTGATTCCTCGTCAGTACAGCCGTCATGCTCCCCACCCCTGCCCAGAAAAAGCCGTTTAAAAACCCACGTACCAGACTCAGCAGAATCATGCCCACAATCACACCTGTCCGGATCTCTTCTGTATAAGAAGTGATATTCTGCAATCCGATATATACACCCAACAATACCAGTATTTCTGCAAAACACACCATCAATCCGCCAGGCAAAGCACTTTCTAACACTTTTTTCATATAATACTGTTTCTTTCCTGTCCGGCTGCAATAAAACAATGCGTATCGGGTTCGCAGTTCTGTTTCCGCACACGCACCTGCGGCAATCGGTACGCAGATTGGCAAAAACAACAATCCATTTTCATTCGTCGTACAATAACGAAATCCTTCCACCCATCCAATTCCCTCTGCGCAATACTGTGTTCTTAGCAGGGTTTCTATGTAGGGAGCGCCGCTTGCCAAAAATAACATTGCAAGTAATACAGTCCCCACCCAGAAAAGCACATTTGTACCAATTCTTTTTATCTCATTCAATTCCTCTCACTCCCCGGTAATCGCACATCCCTCCAACGCCTCTATCAGATACGAGAGGTACTGCCTGTCTTCTCCGCCTGTTCCCTCTATTGCCATAAAAGACCATGCCGGTACGAGCCACGCATGTTCCGGATTTTTATATGCATTAATATAGGTATACCCCAGCTTTGCATCTGTCACGCGATACTGAAACTGTGTCGGATCATCCACCGGCTGTCCCGCAGTACATCCGGAATACCAGTAGAATATCTGCTCCGCCAGACGTTCTTGTATCTTATCAAAAGGAAGTAATTTCGTATTCTCTGTAATCCGTTTGACTTCTTCCGACATTCCCTCCCAGACAAAGGACTTCACTCCACTTTCTGTTACAGTGATTGTGATTGTCTCTGCCGGAAACGGCGGCGAATACATTTCCTCCGTAGTTTCAAGCACTGCCGTATTGCCGACCATTACATTCAAGCCACCGATTTCTCTGGAAAATATATAGCGATATCCGCACTCTGTTGCTGCCGGATCTGCCATCCACCACAGATCATCAGACTCCCCTATCCTGTCACTTCCCTCTGTATAGCTGTTCTGTGGAAACCATAAAACCTGCTCTTCCGAGGAGAGACTCATATCGGCAATCCCCAACTCTTTTATTACCTGTTCTGCCTGCGCCGCTCCTACCGCCTTATCAAACGTACTGTTCGTATAGCGCTCTTCAAACAAATCCATCCGTTCCAGCATCTGAGGTGTAAATGTATTTTCCGTCTGATATGTAAAGAACATCCTGCTGCTGTCAAACTCTAAATAAGAGTAACTTTCCAGTCCGGTTGTCCAGCTAAATGAACTGCTGTTTCCAACCTCCGGATCATAAGTTTCTGCTTTGATACGTCCTTTCCTTTCAGTTCCGACACCTCCTGCATCGGCTTCAAACCAAACCTTTTCCTCTCTGTTTTCATACATATCAAACCCTTCCGAAGCCGCGCCTACTTTCTCCATAACAGCCTTTTCATATCCCTCATCCACAAATCTGGTCGTAAATTCTATTTTCTCCTTTTCCTGTATCGCTGGCTTCTCCGGTGCAAATTCTATTCCTGCCTCTGCGCACTGCCTGATGGTCAATCGTTTCAACCAGGGATAGGACGATGCATATATTCCTTCCTTATTCTCAATTCTTGAAATTACCTCTTCATATACATCCTTTGTATATGGCTGGCACTCATACAACGTTTCTCCCTCTGCAAAATACTCCACCAATTCTTTCAGTTCTTCTTCCGTTAACACATGATTCTTCATCTCAATAACGGGAAGATTCCCCAGTTTATGCTCGTCCAAATCCAAATCCGCGCTCAGCAGCATCCGATTTTTGTTTCTGAATTCCTCCATCTTCCAATGTGCCGGAATATCGTTTTCTCTTGTCTCTCCCTCCTCCAATGGCTTTGCAATCACATTCTCACTCAGTCCACCTGCTTTACTAACAACCGCACTTTCCTCCGGCGTTTTTTGACATCCAGTCAAAAGGACGCATGTGATTCCAATTCCGACACATGCCTTTTTCAACATCTTTGCCTTCTTGTTGTCTCCTCTTTTATAGTTTCTCTTCTCCACTAGATTCACCCCGCATTCTCTTAATCATAAATCCAGTATAGCCGACAAAAACATGCATTTCCGAAATATGTTGTAACTCACCATCTTTTGGTTGTAAAACACTATTCTCATTAATTAAACAATTAAAAAACTGTAAAATTTCTACTATTAAAATCTTACAGCTTATATTCTCAACTTATCATAATGTTTCTATCTTGAAAGCCAATTCCAGTCATGCGGAATATAAATAGGCTGTGTAAACGTGGTTCGCTCCCGGCCATGCGAATAATAAATAGGTCGCGAAAAAGTTTTTAAGCCTCTTGCCGGTAACGGCAAGGGGCTTAATTTATACAAAGAGAAACGCCGCATCTAATCCCGCGTCTCCATCAAGATCACAATCCCTTCCGGAAACGTAATCCTGACCGCCTCCTGTGCAAATGCATTGCTGACACAGAGACTGTCATACGCCGTTAATTTATGATTTTTCAGCGGATACTTCGCTCCCTCAATATTAAATTTCTCCACACTCTCTCCCAGTGGAAACACCGAAAAGTACGGTCCGTATGCATCTTTCTTTGAAAGTGTGATTTCCCGGTTCAAAAGCCGGATCTGATTGTGACTGTCCACTATCCTCACATCTGCTCCTGCATCCAGTCCGATTTTTAAACATTGTACATTTGCCCATATATGATCGATCCGATTTCCGGTCGCTCCCAGGATCAGGATGTTCTTTCTTCCCAAATCCAGACACAAGCGCAGTGCGATTTCTGTATCTGAGGCATCTTTGACCGGATTGAACTTACGGATCGGCACTTTTGTTTCTTTCTCATAGTACCCCAAAATTTCACCGGATACGCTGTCAAAATCTCCCACAATATAATTCGGGCAGATTT
>USPF01000066.1 GCA_900556555.1 uncultured Blautia sp. | reverse complement strand
ACTTTATCTACTTTTAAAAAGAAAGTGAAAAACGACAGAATGCCGAAGAAATTCGGCTAACACGAAATTTCTTCGGCATATTGTACGAAAGATGTCGGATATTGTCTATCTTACTGTCTTGAATTTACATCAGATTCATATTTTTCATAATACTTCCGGTAATATCCACCACGTTTACGTTCTACTTTATTTAAAACAGCTCCCAGGATCGGACAACCCGCTGCATCCAGCTTTTCCCGCGCTTCTACAGCCAGCTTCCTTTTGATCTCACCGGACTCAATCACCAGAATTGCCGCATCAGAACTTTTTGCAATGATCGCTGCATCTATGACCATACCTACCGGCGCACAGTCAATCAAAATATAGTCATAAATATCTCTGAAAGACTCTAATGTATCCCGAAACAATTCTCCCGACAACAGCTCTGTCGGATTCGGCGGAGTAGGACCTGCAAATAAAATATGCAGTCTGGAAATGTCTGTTGCATAAACGGCCTCCGACAAACTGCACTGACCGGAGAGATAATGTGATAACCCTTTATCAACATTTCCATTTTCCAGTATATTGACCAACACCGATTTTCTCATATCTGCATCGATTAAGAGTACTCGTTTTCCAAGCTCCGCAAGAGACCCTGCAAGATGATATGTGATAGTAGATTTGCCTTCCCCGGATAAACAACTGGTTACTGCTATAATCTTTTTATCCACACCGGAAAACTGGATATTTGTACGAAGTGTATTCAATTCTTCTGTCCTTGCATAAGACAACTCTCTTTTCTTTAAAGTTACCCTTTTCATTTTCTTCTCCTTATTTCACAGCTCTTTCTCTTTTAGAGTATTTTCTGCATAAAAAAATCCTCCTCTGAAATTATGCAGAAGAGGATTAAACTTCTATGTGTAACTACGCTCTTTTCTTTCTGGATAATCCAACTGCGCCACAAGCTGCCACCACTGCAACTGCTCCTAATAATACGACCATAGAATGTTCTCCTGTCTGAGGAGATGTTACCGAAGCAGATGTGCTCTTATCCACAACAAACGCAACCGGTGATAATGAATTAAATATCGCTGTAATCGTTCCCTGTCCTGCTTTGGAATCTACAACTTCCCATGCTTTTTTATCTGTATCATAGTGAAGCACTGCAACATTTGTACTTGCTGTTACTCCCGGAACTTTAAATGTAATCGTTGCCGGAAATACTGTGCCGTCCGGAACAATGACATCTCTCACATCAACCACTGACATCGTATCTTTATATGCACTTCCTAAGAGTGCTTTCAATGTCTCCGGCTTTCTCACTTCAGCTACTGCATCCTGATACTCTGCCGGCACTTCTCCAAGAGTTGCTGTGATCTTATTTCCATTACCGTCAACTCCATTATTCACCGAATCTACTGTTACAACACCTGATACACCCGGTGACGGTGCCGCCACTGCTGTCAGACTCATAGATAACGCCAATACCGCTGCTGCCGCAGCACTAACCAATTTTTTTAATCTCATAATATTTCCCCCTTGTACCGTGGAACCAAACTTTTTATACTTTTTTAGAATACCACTGATTCTAAGCTTTGTAAACCTTTTTATACATTTTTTATGCTATTTGTACATACTTCTATTTCAGTCTGCTTCTTTATAAAAAATCTCTATGATCATCTTCTGTAATGCCTCATCATCTACATAAAATTCATCATGTTCTGCACCGGCTCTTACCTCCCCCGGAACTGTTAAAATCTCCGGATCCATGGAGTACGAAGACAATTTTTCCAGCATATCCATACTTAAATCGGTTGTGATATATGGTCGACCTGCACTCCAAAACTGCTGCATCATCGAATTTCCGTTATCTTCTGACACTTGTACTTTCGCCAGGAGCGCCTGTATAAACTGTGTCTGCCTCTCCATTCTCTGGTTGTTGCTCCCAAGCACATCCGTATCCCTGCTGCGTATATATTTTTCTGACAATTCTCCGTTTAACACAATGGTACTGCCCTGCACAAACGCCGGATCAATTGCTGTATAATCTTCGGGTATCGTTATCTCCACACCTCCGATCTGATCTGTGATCGGCGCAATTCCGGCCATATTTAATGAAAGATAATCGTTAATCGGAATGTCATACAAAAGAGTCGAAACAGCCTCCCTGCTTAACTGACAGCTTCTCATCTCTCCATCTCCGTACGCATACTGGGTCGCAATCTGTGCTGTTTCAGTAGACAAATAATCCCCCTCCAGCCCATATATCTTCACATCTGCCATAGTATCTCTGGAGATCTCTAAAAGAGTCGTCGTCTTCTCTTCCGTGTCTAATACCAGCAAAATAATGCAGTCTGACTGTCCGCTGCGTCCCGTGGTTTCTTTCACTGTCACTTCTTCATCTTTATCAACACCGAGAAATAACAGCGTTCTTAAATTTGCATTATACTCATATTTTTTTCCCTGGTAAGTAATGTAAGAAGAACTTTCTGTTTGTTCCTGTTTGGGCTGTCTTTTACTCTGTTCTTTCATCTTTTGATTCTGAATGCCCACATAAATCGCACCCGCTGCTGCAATAACTGCAATGACTGACAAAGTGATGATCAGAATCTTGATTGTATTCTTATTTTTCTTCATTGACCAATACCGCCTCTACTAAAAATCGTTTCTCATCCTGTCCTGTCATACATGTACTCAATGTCAAAATACGGCTGTCCGTATTCACCGAAACATCCTCGCGAATGACTTTTCCTAAATCTTTTGCATTATAAATCGAATCCAAAAATTTTTGCCGCTCTTCCTCAAACGCAAAATCAAAACTATAGAGTATATGTCTGTCATCATATACAGTTGCCGCAAAAATCTGATATGTCAACTTCTGATCCGGTGTATATATAATAACATTTGGATGCTGCTGCATATAGGTCATATCTGTGTAATTATGCAAATTCTGGAACATACTTCCATCTTTCATATCATGCCCGTATATGACGGTATTAAACTCGGTAAATTCCTTTGTATTTCCATTTTCTGTATAAATGGATCCGGGATACCCTTCCTGTCCCTCAATGGTATGATTTAAATAATATTCATTGTCTGTCGCACTCTGCACCAGAGGGTAATTAATATTTGTCCCGTCAATCTGAATCCACGCATAAATGTCCGGATTCTTTGCCTGCAGTTCTTCGAAATTAATCGGTATCTCTACATGAGATTCCTGCGATGTTTCCTCTTCTTTCTCTTCCACCGGCTTTACTGCTTCTTTTTGAACTTCTTCATAGACTTTTTCATTTCGATCCTGCTTCATGTAATAATATGCAATATAAGAAACACAGCCGATAATGATGCAAACTAGAATGCCAATCAGTATTTTTCTGGATTTTTTCATATTCTTGATGCCCCCTTACCATATGGAAAAAGAAGCAAAGCAAGCAGATTCCTTACAAATCTTTCCTTGCAATGCCTCTCTTCACTTATTCTTTATATTTATACTGCACGTCTTTTCTTCTTTTCTTTTGAAATTGTTGCAATTGTATTCATATGCAGATATTTTTTGACATCTTCTTCTGTTTTGATGGTATCATCCATTAAAAACAATACTACAAATACGCCTGCTGCCAAGCCAGCACCAAGGATTCCGCCCAACAAAATATTTCTTTTTACATTCGGACTGACTGGATAAGAAGGCTTCACCGCTTCCTCTACTGTGCTTGGTTTATCTGTCAGCATTACTTCTGAAATTCTCTCAGCAATAGCATCTGACATCGCGTTTGAGATATCTGCTGCAAGCTGTGCATCCGGATTTGTAACTGTCACTTTTAAGATACTACTGTCAGTCGGATTCTCTACTGTCATCATATTGGCCAACTGTTCAACCGAATAATCCAATCCTAATTTATCAATTACCTTTTCCATTACCGGACGGCTCTTTGACAAAATCGTAAAGTCTACTGTCAACTGCTTACTCAACGACAGCGATACACTTACATTGGAACTCTGTCCTGCATTTCCTAAGACATAAATCGTCGAAGATGCCTGATATTGTGGAGTAATAAACAGCTTTGTATATCCTCCTGCAATGACTGCCCCAACAAGTAGACATATCAGAATCACCCATGCCTTTTTCACCAGTGTATGAAACAATTCTACTAAATCTATTTCCATCTCATCACTTTTCATCTGTTCTTCCATTCTTATTCTCCCATAATCACATTCTTCCATTTAATCTGTCTTAGTATAACATATCTTTTTCTATTAGGAAATCGTGTTATTCCACAAATTTACGGAAATCTTAAAACTTTCTCCACACCATCTTATTCACAACTCCGGTATAGCTCTGAATGATCTTCACAACTTTTGTAGACACATTTTCTTCTACATAATCCGGTACCGGAATTCCGTAATCTCCGTTTTCATTCATTGCCACTGCTGTCTCCACAGCCTGCACCAGTGAATTGCTGTCTATTCCGGCAAGTACAAAGCAGCCTTTATCCAGCGCTTCCGGTCTCTCTGTGGAAGTACGGATGCAAACCGCAGGGAACGGATGACCTACGGATGTAAAGAAACTGCTTTCTTCCGGCAGTGTTCCGCTGTCTGATACTACGGCAAATGCATTCATCTGCAGGCAGTTATAATCATGGAACCCTAGCGGCTCATGCTGAATGACACGTTGATCCAATTGGAATCCTGATGCTTCTAATCTCTTTCTGCTTCTTGGATGGCAAGAATATAAGATTGGCATATCATACTTCTCTGCAATCTTATTGATTGCCTCAAAGAGTGATAAGAAGTTCTTCTCTGTATCAATATTTTCTTCACGATGTGCAGAGAGCAAGATATATTTTCCCTTTTCCAATCCCAAACGGGCATGCACATCGGATGCTTCGATTTTTTCCAGATTATCATGCAGCACTTCTGCCATTGGAGAGCCTGTCACATAAGTACGTTCTTTCGGCAATCCGCAGTCCGCAAGATAACGGCGGGCATGTTCTGAATATGCCATATTCACATCTGAAATAATGTCTACAATACGGCGGTTTGTCTCTTCCGGAAGACACTCATCTTTACAACGGTTTCCTGCTTCCATATGGAAAATCGGAATATGAAGACGCTTCGCCCCGATCACGCTCAGACAACTGTTCGTATCACCCAGAACCAGTACTGCGTCCGGTTTTATCTCTGCCATCAATTTATAAGATTCGGAAATAATATTTCCCATGGTCTCTCCGAGATCTGCACCTACTGCATTCAGATACACATCCGGATCATCCAACTCCAGATCATGGAAAAATACACCGTTTAAGTTGTAGTCATAGTTCTGTCCGGTATGCGCCAGAATGGTATCAAAATAGTTCCGGCACTTTTTGATCACTGCTGCCAGACGAATGATCTCCGGACGAGTCCCTACAATGATCAATAATTTCAGTTTCCCATTATTCTTAAATGTCACTTCTGTTTTCATTCTATTCTCCCTCACAGCGGGTATGCTCGCAATGGAACCACTTCGCCCGCCTCAATTTTTGTTGCTCTTGGAATCCGATTTTCTGCCTTGATCACAGTCCCCGGAGAAATATGTACGCCTTCTTCGATCACACATCCATGGTCTACAATCGAACCACAATTGATAATACAGCCCGATTGGATCCGACAATCTGTATTTATGATCGCAAGCGGCAATACAACTGTTCCGGCTCCTACTTCTGCAGTTGGACTTACATAAGCTGTGGCATGTATCAATCGCGGAAGTACAATCTGCGCATCGGATAACTTTTTCATCCAATCCAAACGCATTTCATTGTTTCCAAATGCAGGATACATTTCTGTATTCCCATCGGCAAATTTCATATATTCTAAGCATGTTCCCAATATCAAATCTGATGTTTCCTGTCCGTCATCCAGAAAATAAATCTGCTCATATTTTCCAGACTGCCTTGCAATGTCTGCTACGGTTTTTCCGTATCCGCCTGCTCCTAAGATGATCAATCTCATTTTTCTTCCACCTTTTCAAAAAATGTATCCGGATGCTTCGGATCAAACTGCTCGTTTGCCCACATCACTGTTACAAGGTTTTCTGTTTCTGACAGATTGATAATATTGTGCGTATAGCCCGGAAGCATATGGATTGCCTCAATCTTATCTCCTGACACTTCAAATTCAATCACTTCATCTGTACCGATCTTTCGCTCCTGGATCAATCCATGTCCAGACACTACAATAAAGAATTCCCATTTGCTGTTGTGCCAATGTTCTCCTTTTGTAATTCCCGGCTTCGAAATATTCACAGAAAACTGTCCGCAATTTGCTGTTTTCAACAGCTCTGTAAAACTTCCTCTGTCATCCACATTCATCTTAAGAGGGAAGCTGACTTCCTCTTTTGGCAGATAGGACAAATATGTCGAATATAATTTCTTTGCAAAAGAATTATTTGGAATTTCCGGCATAAGAAGCGATTTCGGCTGATTTTTGAACATTTCCAGTAAATCTACGATTTCTCCCAGTGTTGCCTTGTGGGTTGTCGGCACATAACAGTACTTTCCGGATTCATCTGCCACCGGATCCAGCTCCTGATATTCACAGTGATGTTCTTTTCCTTCCAAGGCATCCAGCATCTCTTCCACCAGATCATCAATATAGAGAAGTTCTAATTCTGTCGCTCTGTCATTCACCTGAATCGGAAGACTGTTTGCGATATTATTGCAGAATGTAGCAACTGCACTGTTGTAATTCGGTCTGCACCATTTTCCGAAAAGGTTCGGGAAACGGTACACCAGCACTTTTGCTCCGCACTCTTTGCCATATTCGAAAAATAACTCTTCTCCTGCCAGTTTGCTCTTTCCATAATCAGACTGACCATAGCGTCCGATCAGTGTTGCCTGAATGGAGCTGGAAAGCATCACCGGACAGGTATTTTGATACTTTTTCAATGTGTCCAACAATTTCGATGCAAATCCAAAATTTCCATCCATAAACTCAGACTGCTCTTTTGGCCGGTTCACCCCGGCAAGATTGAAAACAAAGTCTGCTTTCTCACAATATGTATCTAACAATGCTTCCTCGGTATCAATGTCATATTCAAAGATCTCATCAATTGTAAGATTTCGTGTTCTGTTTTTTCCATCTTTGATGCAATATAAGTTGGCTGCAAGGTTTTTTCCGACAAAACCATTGGAGCCGGTTATAAGAACTTTCATTATCGATTTGTCAACCCACTTTGACGGCATTCCATGATGAGACGGTATTGTTCTTCGGCAGGTATTCTTTTGCTTTTCATGAGCACACCTCCATAAATCGGATAGAGTAAAATGCTCGCATCTATCATTTCTAGCAAGAGAAGATGAAGTGAAATGCTTGCATTTTCTAATGATTATTATGGATTCATTTTTAGGGCAACACAATCCGTTGAAGTATTTTGCGCTTACGATCTAGCGTTTGATTGTGGTTGAATTTTTTGTTTTTTTTATGCTAAGTAGGAAAAATTTGGGAAGTTAGCATTTAAATTTTCAAACATTAAAGTTCTAATATTCTGATTCTCTTCCTTGCTTTTTTCAGTTAAAATATCCAGATCCTTGATAGCTTCTGAAACCTCTTTTGCTTCCTTTTCAGCAACCAACTCATCTGTTTTTACTTTCATTTTGTACAGAGCATGTATTGATTTTATTATCCAAATAATCCCCAAGCACCATGTTATCGGAAATGAAACCGGCGATTCACAATACTGCACTATCAGCTTATGTATAAATTGCAATGCATTTCCGAACATCTTTTAATCTCTGCCGTACAAATCTCTTGTATACACTTTATCTTTTACATCATCTAAGCAACTATCATATCTATTTGCAATAATTGCCTGGCTCTGTTCTTTAAATTTATCCAAATCATTCACAACCTTACTGCCAAAGAAAGTGCTGCCATCTTCCAATGTCGGCTCATAAATAACAACCGATGCCCCTTTAGCCTTAATTCTCTTCATAACTCCCTGTATAGAAGACTGACGGAAATTATCTGAATTTGATTTCATGGTAAGACGATATACACCAATCACGACCTCTTTTTCCATAGAAGCATCATAAGTATTTTCATCTTCATAAGCATAGTATCCTGCTTTCTGCAAAACACGATCTGCTATGAAATCTTTCCTTGTTCTATTAGACTCAACGATTGCAGACATCATATTCTGTGGTACATCTTCATAATTAGCCAAAAGCTGCTTGGTATCTTTTGGTAAACAATAACCACCATATCCAAATGACGGATTGTTATAATGAGAACCGATTCTAGGATCAAGGCACACACCATTAATAATCTGCTGTGTGTTCAGTCCTTTCATTTCTGCATAAGTATCAAGCTCATTAAAATATGAAACTCTGAGAGCCAGATATGTATTAGCAAATAATTTCACTGCTTCTGCTTCTGTAAATCCCATTATCAAGGTATCAATATTTTCTTTAATTGCACCCTCCTGTAACAATCCAGCAAACGTGTTCGCAGCTTTTACAAGTCTAGCATTTTCAACATCTGTTCCCACAATAATTCTGGATGGGTACAGATTATCATATAATGCTTTTGACTCTCGTAAAAATTCTGGACTGAAGATAATATTATCACAGTGGAATTTCTCTCTAATACTTGCGGTATATCCTACCGGAATTGTAGATTTAATTACCATAATTGCATCTGGGTTATATTCAATAACCAGCTTAATCACAGCTTCTACCGCTGATGTATCAAAGAAATTTTTCTTACTATCATAGTTTGTGGGAGCAGCAATAACTACAAAGTCTGCATCTTTATATGCGGATTTTGCATCTAATGTAGCTGTCAGATTCAATTTCTTCTCTGCCAGATATTTTTC
>USPF01000065.1 GCA_900556555.1 uncultured Blautia sp. | reverse complement strand
ACAATGCCAATGTGATCATGTGGGCAGTACTTCTGGTGGCAGCAGTAGCAGCTGTTGGCGCAGTAGTGATTATCAGAAGAAAGAAAAAATAAGCGATATAGATTTGGAAAATGGGGCTGTCGGGTTGATATGCTCCATTTTTCTGTTAGAATTTAGACTTCATCTAGTTGGGATAGAAAGGTTCGGTAAAATGTTGTGTAAATTGTTATTTTTTTTGCTATCTTTATTTCAATGAATTTCTTACAATTATAATCAGAAATATATTGGAGGGATTTTATGGCAGAACAAAAAAACAAATGGTGGAAGAGTGCAGTGATATATCAGATATATCCGAAAAGTTTTCAGGACAGTAACGGCGATGGGATTGGGGATTTAAGAGGTATTATTCAGCGGTTGGATTATCTGGAGAATCTTGGCATTGATGCAGTGTGGCTCTCTCCGGTATACCGATCGCCACAGGATGATAATGGATATGATATCTCTGATTATCAGGATATTGATCCGATGTTTGGAACAATGCAGGATATGGAACATCTTATTTGCGAAGCAAAAAAGCACAATATTAGAATTATTATGGATCTGGTATTGAATCATACCTCAGATGAACACCGTTGGTTTCAGGAGGCAAAAAAGAGCTGTGAAAACCCATATCATGATTATTACGTATGGAGAGATGGGGAGGAAGGAATCCTTCCGAATGATATGAAAGCGTGTTTTGGAGGCTCCGCATGGGAGTGGGTACCGGAAGTTAAACAATATTATTTTCATCAATTTTCCGTCAAACAGCCGGACTTAAACTGGGAAAATTCAAAAGTCCGTCAGGAAATTTATGAAATGATCAACTGGTGGATTGATAAAGGAATTGGTGGTTTTCGTCTGGATGTTATCGACCAGATTGCAAAAGAGCCGGATCATAGAATTACCTGCAACGGACCAAGACTTCATGAATTTATCAGAGAGATGAGCAAAACAGTTTTTCAAAAGGAAGATCTCATCACGGTAGGAGAGGCATGGGGAGCTAATACAGAGAATGCCAAGCTTTACAGTAATCCAGATGGAAGTGAATTTTCTATGGTCTTTCAGTTTGAACATATCGGACTGGATCAGCAGGTGGGAAAAGAAAAGTGGGATCTTGCACCACTGTCTCTTCTGAGTCTGAAAAAAGCGCTCAGCCGATGGCAGAAAGCACTGGATGGATGTGGATGGAACAGCCTGTTCTGGGATAATCATGATTTGCCACGTATTGTGTCAAGATGGGGCAATGATAAGGAATACAGGATTGAATCTGCAAAGATGCTGGCAATCCTGCTTCATGGAATGCAGGGGACTCCATACATTTATCAGGGAGAAGAACTCGGCATGACGAATGTCCGATATCCTATCAGTGAGTATCGGGATATTGAAATACTAAATATGTATCAGGAACGAAAAGCATTGGGATATCCGAAATCTGAGATCATGGAATCCATTTATGCAAAAGGGCGAGATAACGCACGGACTCCGATGCAGTGGGATCAATCAGCTAACGCTGGATTTTCCATGGGCAGACCGTGGATTCAAGTGAATCCGAACTATATGGAGATCAATGCAAATGAGGAATTGAACGATCCGGAGTCTGTATTTATGTGCTATAAGACATTGATTGCTCTTAGAAAAAAATATCCTGTTTTTGTTGATGGACATTTCGAACTGCTGTGTTCGGAAGATGAAACTTTTTTTGCATATACACGGGAAAATGAGCAGGAAAAGATGTATGTAATCTGTAATTTTTATGGGAACAAAGCAGTATTTCCAGAGGAGAGAGACTGGGAACATATGGAGCTTCTTTACAGTAATTATAAGACTGAGATAGACAGTTCTTATTATCAACCATATGAAGCAAGGATTTATTATGTGAAAAAATAGTTGAAGCAGATGAAAACCTGGCGTATGCTTAGAGCAGACGGCAGGTTTTGTGATAGAAAGAGCAGGGGGTAGAGGATATATTATGTATCGCATGATGATTGTAGACGATGAAGATCAGGAACGTTTTGGAATCCAATATTTACTGAAAAAGACAGGGATTGAATTTCAGTATATTGAAGCTGAAAATGGAATGGAAGCGCTGGAAAAATTAAAAGAAAACACGGTGGATATTTTATTGACTGATGTAAAAATGCCGTTTTTGGATGGATTGGAACTGGCAAAAATCGTAAGAGAGCGCTTTCCTAAAATGCAGATTATTTTTTTCAGCGGATATGATGATTTCACATATGTTAAACAGGCGTTGTCCATACAGGCAGTGGATTATATTTTGAAACCGGTAAATCCTTCGGAGTTTCAAAAAGTGATTACACTTGTTGTGGAAAGAGTAGAAAAAGATAAAACGATGCATCAGCATACTCAGCAGTTTCATCAGGTATATGCATTAACAAGACTTCTGAACAAAATTCCATATGAAAAGTTGAAAAGTGAGTATCCAGAAAATGAACTTCAATTTCTGGAATATTATAGACGGGTGCTGTTGTTGGAATTTGAAGAGGATTTTTTTGGAAAAGAAGTCGAAGATATACAGGACTTGAAAGAAAAATTAAACGATATTGTTTTTGTTCCATACGAATTGATCGATCTGAACCCTGTGCAGGGTGTATTGATGTTCGGAGATGAGATGAAAGATATTGCTTTTTTCAGAGAAATGGCAAAGAGAATCTGCACGTGGATTCAGAAGGAATATAGTGTTCAGTGTTTTATAGCTGTCAGTTCTGAAATTTATTCACCGGAGCAGATCGGTGCTGTGTATCAGCAAACGGAGAGTTGTCTGGAAGAACGATTTTTCCATAAGGATATCTATGTTTATCCGATTCAGCCAAATGAAAGTGAGGAGGAGGTCCGTTCTGCCAATATCAGTCAGTTTTTGAATTCGATTGAAGAGGATATCAAGTTTCGGGATGCATTCAGTCTTCGGAAAAATTTGGAGATTATTCTGAAAAAATGTAGGGATAATGAGTTTAGGTCTTATATTTACACCAGGTTTATTTGTGCAAATCTATTGAAAGTTCTGTATCAGGGGATTCCGGGACAGCAGGAGCAGCTCTCTTCCAAGGTGGAGGAGTTGTATCAGTATCATCATTTTTCTGAGATAGAAGAGAGTCTGAGAGAAACGATGGAGCAGGTAGTGGAGAATCTGAACCTTCAGCAGGATTCGCCGAAACATATGATATCGATAGTTGAAAAATATATCCATGAACATTATAGAGATGGACTGAGTCTGGATATTCTGGCTGATAAAGTCTTTTTAACACCGCATTATCTAAGCAGCATTTTCCGTCAGGAAAAAGGAATCGGTTTTAGTAAGTATATTAAAAGAGTTCGTATGGATAAGGCAGAAGAACTACTGAAAACGACCAATATGAAAATCAACGATATCTGTAAAGCGGTCGGATATACGAATCTTTCTTATTTTTGTAAAACGTTTCGAAACGAGTACGGAGTGACTCCGGAAAAATATAGAGACAGGCAGGAATTTTGATCAATATGCGAAAAATAAAAAATTGGTATAAAAATTTAAAGTTTCGGAATAAGGTTTTGCTTAGTCATCTTCTGGTGAGTATGCTTCCTGTGATCGTGTTGGGAATTTTCTGCTATATTCAATGCAGAAATTTACTGGTACAAAGAGAAATGGAAATGTTGAGTGAAACACTGAATCAAAATGCGACGGTATTAAATGGAAATATCACGTTATATAAGAATTATATGAACAGCCTGATCTGGAATCATAATCTTCAGCAAGCGATTAATTCCCATTATGCCGATAATGTAGAGATGTATGTTGCGTACAGAGATGTGATTGATCCGATCATACTGAACATGGAAAATATGGACTCAGCTGTGAATAGAGTGACAGTTTACAGTACAAATGATACGCTGTATTCGCATGGAGAAAAGTTTTTGCCCATGGATAAGATGGCGATTGATTTAGAAGAATTGCAGGATTATCAGATACACTGGTATGCAGATCCGAATGCAAATGAGCTGAATATGTACTGTAAGATGTATTCTGATTATAAAGAATATCAGAATGTTATTTACCTATCTTTGGATTATCAAAAAGTATTTTCCAATTTTACCACTCTGTTTTCTGAAAACTATGGGGTGGTTGTTACGGATCAAAGTGACAATGTGGTGTTTTCATTTGCAAAGGGTATCCTATCAGATAATTCGAGAAAAAGTTTTTCAGAAAACAGGAATGCTCTATTGTCATCTGATCGATATGTAATAAGAAATGTGGAGATGAGTTCTGTGGACTGGAATGTGGTTTTGTATCAGCCGATTAATATCATATCTGCTCTGGCTAGAAGCAGTATGATTTTAGTACTTCTGGTAATTTTGATATGCGGTGGGATGGTTGCTGTGTTAAGTATGATCCTTACAAGAAGTGTAAGTAAGCCGTTGAGCAATCTGGTAGCGAATATCGAGCATATCGGGATCAATCGCCTATCTGTGGATGTAGTAAGTGAATCTCAGGATGAGATTGGACATCTGTTTTCCAGTTTTAAGAACATGGTGGATCGTCTGAATTTTATGATCAATGAAGTTTATCAAAGTAAGATTCTGCAGCAGGAATATGAAATGAAAGCTCTGCAGGCTCAAATCAATCCGCATTTTCTCTATAACAGTCTTTCTTTGATCAATTGGAAGGCAATTCTGGCAGATCAAAAAGAAATCAGTGAGATGGCGCAGCTTTTGTCAACGTTTTACCGTACAACATTGAACCGGGGGAAAAATATTACCACAGTGAAGGGAGAATGGGATAATACATGTTCTTATGTTAAAATACAGCAGATGCTGCATTCTGGTAAATTTGAAGCCGTTCTTAAAATTGATGAAGAGATCCTGGACTATGAGATTTTGAATCTGTTGCTACAGCCTCTAATAGAAAATGCAATTATTCATGGATTGGACCACAAGGTGACGGACGGATCGAAAAAGCTGGAAGTATTGGGAAAAAGCACGCAGCAGGGACTGATATTTATAGTATACGATAATGGATGTGGCATGACGGAGGAGACAAGGCAAAAGATGTTGACTATGAAGTCCAGGGGATACGGGGTGCAAAATGTTCATCATAGAGTTCAGCTATATTATGGAGATCAATATGGACTTCAATATGAAAGTAAGGTTAATGTGGGAACAAAAGTTACACTTACCATCCCAAAGGTGGAAAGTTCAGAAGAGCAAAATGTTCAAAGATAAAAACTGTCTTTATGGGCCGTTTTTTTAAAATTGGATGAAAATGTTGTTTAAAACGGTATTTTGTTTCGTTTACGGGAAATTGTTTCGTCTTTATAATAAAAGTAGATTAAGAGATGGCCATCTTTAGAAATTATTAGGAAGAGTGGAGGAAAATAGAGTGAAGAGAAAAACAATAGGTAAACGTGTATTGAGTATATCTATGGCAGCAGTAATGGTAGTGTCATTGTCTGCTTGTGGTGGGAAAAACGGCGAGCAGGAAGAGGCGATTGCGGCTTCAAAAGGAAGCATGGGAGCTTATAAAGATACTTTGATCTGTAATATGGGAAGAAGCACGATTGCAAATCCGAAATTTCCAGAGGGAGATTCATACGAAGATAATGCATATACGAGATATTTAAAAGAAAAATTAAATGTGGAAGTAAAAGATTCTTTTGAGGCAAATGGAGAGGATTATGACAGACAGGTTTCATTGGCTATTGCATCAGGAGAGTTGCCGGATGTTATGCGTGTCGGATCCAAAGATGTGTTGGATGAACTGGTAGAGAATGATCTTGTAGCCGATTTGACAGATGTTTATGACGAATACGCAAGTGATTACATCAAAGAAATTTACGATTCTTATGACGGCAGATGTCTGGATGAAGCAAAGTATGATGGTCGCCTTATGGCATTGCCGGGAACCAATTATGACGCAGCCCCTTGTGAAGTATTTATTCGGCAGGACTGGCTGGATGATCTGGGAATGAAGATTGATCAGGACGGTGATATGTGCCTGACGATTGATGAATTAGAGGATGTTGTGAAGACTTTTGTGGAGAAAGATCCGGGGAAAACCGGAAATCCAGTAGGTATGGCATTTGCACCTTATCTGACAGCAGGTGATTATGGCGGAAGTGGATATACTATGACAGCAATTGCTTCTGCTTATCAGACTTTCCCAGGCAGCTGGATGATGGATGAAAACGGTAAGGTGTATAACGGATCTACAACAGAAGGTATGAAAAACGCACTTTCAAAAATGGCTGAGTGGTTTCAGGAGGGTCTTGTAGACCCGCAGTTTGGAACAAGAACATGGGATGATATCACAGCACTTTTAACCAACGGACAGACAGGAATCACATTCGGTCCTTGGCATCTTCCAGACTGGCTGTTAAACAACGTGAGAAGCATGGACCCAAATGCAGATTTTACTGCCTATACTATTTGTGATAACAATGGAAAAGTAAATGTAATTCATAACAATGCATGTAGTGGATACATGGTAGTCAGAAAAGGATACTCGAATCCGGAGGTGATAATCAAGATTGCAAATCTGTTTTTTGATGAGATCGTAAACAACAAAAATCTTGCGGAAGAAGATCCGGAAGTATACGAATATGTAACAACTGTCGATAACTCAACGCGTCCGATTCAGGTAGAATTAAACAAGAATACATATCTGGTGGATGAATACTCTGATATCAAGAATTGTGTGGATGGAAAAATTACCATGGATGAGGTTCGTTCCATCGAGTCAAGAACCAATGTAGAGTCTGTAAATCGGTATTTGAAAGATTCGAAAAATGCAGAAGTGGCAGATTGGTCAAAATATACTTCACGGATGAAAGGAATCGGCCTGATCGAGAAATTGACAGAAGCTGATCAGTTTGTATGGTATACTCCTGTATTTTATAATACAACCAAAACAATGAAAACAAAGAATGCAGATTTAAATAAACTGCAGGAAGAAACATTTGTAGCAATCGTAACAGGATCAAAATCCATCGATGAATTTGATGATTTTGTACAGTCATGGAAGTCCAGAGGCGGAGACCAGATTACAAAAGAAGTGCAGGAAATCGTTGATAATCAGTAATTCAAAAAATTATGGGCTGTTATCCAGCCCATAATAAAAAGGAAAGAGAAGAAGATGAAGAAAAAAACATTCATGCAGAAACGTAGCATGCGCTCTCAGAGTATGTATCATATGATGATGATTCCCGGAATGGTATTTGTATTAATTTTTTCTTATATACCTATGGTCGGAATTATTATGGCGTTTCAGAATTATGTTCCGGCAAAAGGAATACTGGGATCTGAGTTTGTTGGACTGGAACATTTTAAATATATGTTTTCACTTCCGGATATCTGGAATATCTTAACCAACACAGTTATCATTGCTGTTGGGAAAATTATATTAGGTACTATTATGGCGATTACTTTTGCCATTTTGCTGAATGAAATCCGTTTAAAATTTTTTAAGAAAACAGTTCAAACGATCGTATATCTTCCACATTTTCTGTCATGGGTTGTACTGGCAGCAGTTGTAGTCAATATGGTCAATTTGGATGGACCGATCAATCAAATTCTGCAGATATTTGGGATGAATAAGATTAATTTTCTTGGAAGTAACACATGGTTTCGTCCGATGATAGTTGTTACGGATGTATGGAAAGAGTTTGGATACAATTCCATCGTTTATCTTGCTGCGATTACGGCGATTGATCCTGGGCTGCATGAAGCAGCAGCCATGGATGGTGCAAACTGGTGGAAACGGGTATGGCATATCACGCTTCCAGGGATGCTGCCAATCATACTGCTGATGGGGGCAATGAATCTTACCAGCATATTAAGCGCTGGATTTGATCAGATTTATAATTTATATTCACCGATGGTATACCAGACAGGAGATGTACTGGATACTTATGTGTACAGAGTTGGAATGATCAGCCGACAGTACAGTTTCTCCACGGCGGTTGGATTATTGCGGTCTGTAGTTGGAATGGTTCTGATGCTGACAGCCAATGGTCTGGCAAAGAGATTTACAGACAGAAAGATCTTTTAGAAAGGATGTGGGATTTTCATGGTGCAAAAAAAAGGAATTGTTTCAAATATGGGAAAAGGCGCCATATATTTAATCGTCTTCTTGTTAGGCGTGATATGCCTGCTTCCGCTTCTGAATATTGTTGCAGTGTCGTTCAGTGGAAGCGCCGCAGTAGCGGCTAATAGAGTTGGAATTTTTCCAGTAGACTTTACAGTAGCTGCATATGAAAAAATATTGGGAGATCATCAGTTTTGGAGGTCATTTGGTATTTCGGTGGCGAGAGTAGTATTGGCACTACTCCTAAATCTGATTCTGATCATGTTGATGGCATATCCTTTGTCTAAATCGAAACGGGAATTCAAGGGACGGAATATATATATGGATCTTCTTATCTTTGCCATGTTGTTTAATGGCGGGATGATTCCGACTTATATTGTGATAAAGAATCTTGGGTTGCTGAATACAATCTGGGCACTGATACTTCCGGGAGCAGTCCCTATATTCAGTGTAATCATGGTAATGAACTTTTTTATGGGAGTGCCAAAAGCATTGGAGGAGGCAGCAGTGATCGATGGAGCTACACCACTTCAGGTACTTACAAAAGTGTATTTGCCTTGCTCGAAACCAGTGATTGCGACGATTGCTTTATTTAGTATCGTTGGAAGCTGGAATGATTTTTTCAGTGGATTGCTCTATATGACAAAGGTGAATAATTATCCGCTGCAGACATATATACAGTCTTTAAATGTTAAATTAGAGGATATGCTGAATGCGGGGGGAAGTATCAGTTCTCTTGTTAATATTATGGATGTATCAGCACAGAATCTGAATGCTGCGAAAATTGTGGTTTCAGTTATTCCACTGCTGCTGATCTACCCGCTACTGCAGAAATATTTGATCACTGGTATTGTCGTGGGAAGTGTAAAAGAATAAACAA
>USPF01000064.1 GCA_900556555.1 uncultured Blautia sp. | reverse complement strand
ATAACACCGTCTTTGCTTACTTTTTCCATTGCTTCGGAAACCATTTCGCCTACTTCATCGTCTCCGGCGGAAATTGCTGCAACTCTAGCAATCTGATCTTTGCTTTCAATGTTGGAGCTCATGTTCTTAATTGCTTCTACTGCTGTCTCAGTAGCTTTTTTCATACCTTTTCTAAGGATGATTGGGTTTGCACCTGCTGCAAGATTTTTCATTCCTTCATGAACCATAGCCTGTGCCAGAACAGTAGCTGTTGTGGTACCATCACCTGCTACGTCATTTGTCTTAGCTGCAACTTCTTTGATGAGCTGTGCACCCATGTTTTCGAATCCGTCTTCCAGTTCGATTTCTTTTGCAATAGTAACACCGTCGTTAGTAATAAGTGGAGCACCAAAGGATTTATCCAGAACAACGTTTCTTCCTTTTGGTCCTAATGTTACTCTTACTGTATCAGCTAATTTATTTACGCCTGCTTCCAGAGCTGCTCTTGCCTCTGCTCCGTATTTGATTTCTTTTGCCATGATGACATTCCTCCTGATCTATTTTCTATTATTTTACAACTGCTAAAATATCGCTCTGTCTTACAATGATAAATTCTTCACCATCTAATTTTACTTCTGTTCCTGCATATTTGGAATAGATAACCTGATCACCTGCAGCAACTTCCATCTTTACTTCTTTACCATCTACCACTCCGCCTGATCCAACTGCAACAACTTCTGCCTGCTGTGGTTTTTCCTGTGCCTGTCCCGGCAGCACAATACCTGACTTTGTAGTTTCTTCAGCAACTAACTGTTTCAATACAACTCTGTCTCCTAATGGTACTAACTTCATATCTATTTCCTCCTTAAAATAATTCCTCTCGCTTGTTTATTAGCACTCATTCTTATCGAGTGCTAACCGATAGTCATATATTAGTTAATTTGGAGTTTTTTCGCAACTGGATATAGTTTTCTGGATATATTTACTATCTTTCTTTTTCTCTTTTTTACTCTTTATATCTATATTTATCTTACTTTTTTGTTTTTGAGTGGATTTTATATTTATTTTATAAATCCTCTTTTTCCATATAGCTTTGGCATTCTTATTCATTCTATGTATTTATGCCAATTTTTATACCTATAACCTCCAAAAAAGAGAGCCTCTGTCTGGCTCTCTTTTTGAATAAATACACTATTTATTTTTCACTAATTTCCGTTTCTTAATCTCTTCCAGTTCATCAAAAATCACTTCATTGAGAACTTTAATATATGTTCCCTTCATACCTGAGGAACGTGATTCAATGACCCCTGCACTCTCAAATTTTCTGAGGGCATTTACAATAACGGAACGGGTAATCCCTACCCGGTCTGCAATCTTGCTTGCCACCAGAATTCCTTCATCCCCGTTTAACTCATCAAAAATGTGGATGATTGCCTCTAATTCTGAGAAGGACAAGGTATTAAATGCAGATTTTACAACCTGGATTTTTCTGTTTTCCTCTGCATTTTCTTCATGTACGGAGCGCATCATTTCCAGGCCGACTACCGTTGTTCCGTACTCACTGACAATAATATCTTCGATATCGTAGGTTCTTGCACTGCGGTACATAAACAGAGTTCCCAGTCTTTCCCCTGCAATATCGATTGGGCTGATGATTGCCACATATTTACCGATATCCGGTGATTCAAATCCAAGGGTCTGAAGGTTCACATTTTCTTTTGTGGACAAAACTCCTAACAATCTCTCGTTTAACAGTTTATCAATATGTCCTCCCACTTCACTGTCAATTAACTCTGTGATTTCGTCTACACCAGGACAAAGCCCTACTCCCAGAACCTTTCCCTTTCTGCTCATTACTAAAATGTTGGAATCCAGCGTTTCTACCATGACTTCGCAGATATCATTAAATAAAACTTTTGATGCATGATTATTGTGAAGAAGTTTATTTATTTTTCTTGTTCTGTCTAATAATTGTACACTCATGGTGAACCTCCTCTCTTTTTTTCATTTCCATGACTATTTTACGTCTATCTTATTTTATCACACGATATTTCTGAAAGCAACGTAAAAATAAGATATTTTCAGTCTATTTTCAAGTATTATTTATTTTTTTTCAATGCCTATCGAATTTTCTGTATTTTTTCGATATAAAAAAAATCCCGCTTACGCAGGATTTTTTTATTCCGGCTGTTTTGTCTCCACATATCCACAGTGTTCTGACGCACATACCAGCTTATTCCCTTTTTCCAGCATATAACTGCCGCACACAGGGCATTTTTTCTTTGAAGGTTTTTGCCATGACATAAATTCACATTCCGGATTGTTTTCACATCCGTAATAAAGCCGCCCCTTCTTACTTCTCTTGACAACCACATCTTTGCCGCAGACCGGACATGGTACACCGATTTTCTCAAGATATGGTTTTGTATTTTTACACTCCGGAAATCCTGGACATGCCAGGAATTTTCCATGAGGTCCGTATTTTATGACCATATTTCTTCCGCAGAGATCACAAACCACATCTGTCACTTCATCTTCTATTTTTACCTGTTCCAGTTCTTTCTCTGCCTTTTCTACGGCTTCTTCCAAATCAGGATAAAAATTCCGGATAACTGTCTTCCACTGTACCTTGCCCTCACCTACACAGTCTAACAGTTCTTCCATGGTTGCAGTGAAATTCACATCTACAATACTGGTAAATGCTTCCTTCATGATGTTATTCACTACTTCACCCAATTCTGTCATATACAGGTTCTTGTTCTCTTTTGCCACATACCGTCTTGCAATGATGGTCGTAATGGTAGGTGCATAGGTACTTGGTCTTCCGATGCCCAGTTCTTCCAGTGTCTTGACCAGAGACGCTTCTGTATAATGAGCTGGCGGCTGTGTGAAATGCTGCTGTTCTTTTAAGTCTTTCAGTGTGATTTCTGTATTTTCATCAATACTCTTTACTAATAACTGATTTTCCTGCTTTTCCTCATCATCCTGAGTGTAAACAGTCATAAAACCGTCAAATTTCAATTTCGATGCAGCTACCGTAAAGTAATATTCTCCGCCCTGGATTTTCACAGAAGTAGTTTCATATTTCGCCTGCTGCATTCTGCTGGCTGTGAAACGTTTCCAGATCAACTGATACAGACGGTACTGATCTCTGGAAAGAGAGTCTTTCAGAGAAATCGGAGTCCTGGAAATATCTGTAGGACGGATTGCCTCATGGGCATCCTGAATCTTCTTTTTGCCGTCACTCTTCTTGTCATCTGCAGCCACATAGTTTTCTCCGTATTCTTCTGTGATATATGCTCTTGCCGCTGCATCTGCCTCTTCTGAAATTCTGGTTGAATCCGTACGCAGATAGGTAATGATACCTACCGTTCCATTTCCTTTGATATCAATTCCTTCATACAGCTGCTGAGCCAGCCGCATTGTCTTCTGAGTGGAAAAATTCAGTACCTTAGATGCCTCCTGCTGCAGGGTACTTGTGGTGAACGGAAGCGGTGCTTTCTTGCTTCTCTCTCCATGTTTCACCTCAGCCACCTGATATTTTGCATCTTTTAGATCCGCCAGAATTTTATCCAGTTCTTCCTTGGAATGAATATTTATTTTTTTATTTTTCATGCCATAGAATTTTGCTGCCAAAGGTTTTTTCTCACCTTCTATAGAAAATTCTGCATCCAAAGACCAGTATTCTTCTGGAATAAAATTATTAATTTCTTCTTCTCTGTCTCCAATGATTCTAAGTGCCACGGACTGGACACGGCCTGCACTGAGTCCTCTCTTCACTTTTGCCCACAGCACCGGGCTGATCTTATATCCCACCATACGGTCTAAGATACGTCTGGTCTGCTGTGCATCTACCAAGTTCTGGTCTATCTCCCGTCCTTCTTTAATAGATGCTTTTACTGCTGTTTTTGTAATTTCATTAAAGGTAATTCTCCGCATCTTCTTCTCATCCAGTTTCAAGGAATGAGCAAGATGCCATGATATAGCTTCTCCTTCCCGGTCAGGGTCCGTTGCCAGATATACTTTATCTGCTTTTTTTGCTGCTTTACGGAGTGCAGCTAGAATATCTCCCTTTCCTCTGATGGTGATATATTTGGGTTCATAATCATGTTCTACATCCACCCCAAGCTGGCTCTTAGGTAAATCCCGCACATGACCATTAGATGCCATTACTTCGTAATTGGAACCGAGAAATTTTTTAATTGTTTTTACTTTCGCCGGGGATTCCACAATCACAAGATATTTCGCCATTTCAACCTCCTGCTCTGGCATAGTAATTTTTCAAAGGTTCTTCTATCAGACCTTCTAGTTCTAATTTTAGTAAAATTCCTGAAATTTCCCTTGCAGAAATGGGAATTTCCTGAATAATTTGTTCTATGTTTTTTGGATATAAACCGAGACAACTATACACCATTTCTTCCTGGCTTGCAAGACTAATCTTCTTTTTCTCTTGTAAGTCATCCTGTTTCCCTAAAGATATTTGCAATTCTTCCAATACGGTCTCTACAGAATATGCAATTCCTGCCCCGTCAGCAATCAGCCGGTTGCAGCCTTCACTTAATGCGTCCCCAACTCTTCCAGGAAGTGCATATACTGTTTTCCCCTGTTCTAATGCATAAGAAGCCGTGATCAGGGAGCCGCTTTTCGCCTTTGCCTCTACGACCAGCACCAAATCTGCCAATCCACTGATGATTCTGTTTCTCTGTGGAAAATTTCTTCCACGTGGCGGCGTGCCGTTATCAAATTCAGACAGTACGCCTCCCCCTTCCAGAATCATTCTCTCATAAAGCATACGGTTTTCTGCCGGGTAGCAGATATCCACACCGCATCCCATAACAGCGAAAGTTTTTCCACCGCCATCTAATGCACCAAGATGTGCTTTCCCATCAATCCCCCGTGCCAGTCCGCTTATAATCTGTACCCCATGTTCTGCAAGTTCCTTACCAAAAACATATGCCTGGTGTGCCCCATATGCACTGCATGCCCTGGCTCCTACAATAGCAACTGTCTTTTTGCTTTCATCCGGGAGATTTCCCCTGACGTGAAAAGCACCGGGCATATTTTCATATACAAGAAGCCGGCTTGGATATATTTTTTCAAACCTGGTACAACACCAGATTTTTTCCTTGTCTTCCATTTCGCATCTCCTTATTTCCAAAATTTTTTATCCAGTGTTCTGTAACATACAGCTTCACTGATGTGCTGTTCTTCTATTTTCTCTGAACCATCTAAATCAGCTATGGTTCTGGCTGTTTTTAAAATCTTATGATATGCTCTCAGGCTTAAATTCATTTTTTCATAGGCTTTTTGTAAAAGTTTCTTTCCTTCCTTGCTGGTTTCACAATATTGTTCTGTCTCTTTTCCAGACAGGGAACTGTTAAACCGTATTTCAGTACCCACATACCGCTCTTTTTGAATCTTATGGACACGGCTGACCTCCTGTCTGATTTCCAGTGAAGTCCTGCCTCTTTTCTCTGTCCTGAACATTTCAGGAGTCACATCTGCCACCTCCGCACAAAGATCAAACCGGTCCAGCAAAGGACCACTGATGTGCCCCATATATCTTTCCACTTGGTAATCCGTACAGGAACACCGGTTCCTGTCTGGATAATAACCGCATGGACAGGTGTTCATAGCCCCAACCAGAAGAAAATCTGCCGGGAATTCATAATTTCCATAAATTCTTGAAATACATATTTTGTGCATTTCCAAAGGCTGCCTAAGAATTTCTAAAGACGCTCTGTGAAACTCCGGAAGTTCATCTAAAAACAATACTCCCTTGTGGGCAAGTGTAATCTCTCCCGGTCTTGGAATACGCCCTCCTCCAGCCATAGCAACGGGAGAAACGGTATGATGAGGAGCACGGAAAGGTCTTTGGATCAAGAATGGATTTTGTCCTGACAACAATCCTGCTGCACTGTAAATCCCGGAGATTTCCATTGCCTCATCTCTGGATAACGCTGGAAAAAGAGATGGGATGCTGTTAGCAATCATGGTTTTTCCAGAACCTTTTGTACCGATCATCAGGAAATTATGAAACCCTGCTGCCGCAATCACTGCCGCCTCTTTTGCCGCTTCCTGTCCTATAACTTCTGAAAAATCAGGATAGGACTCCCTGGTATGCTCCGGCCAGTCTTTCACAGAATTTCTTTTTGCACCCCAGTCGTTCATTGCTGCATGCTCCATAAATTCTTTCAGGCTGGCAACCCCCAGCACCGGTATTTCATAAATATACTCTGTCTCTTTGATATTATCCCTGGGAACAATACACAATCTGCATCCATTTTTAACCGCACTATCCACAATAGGAAGAATCCCGTTCACACCTTTTACTTCCCCATTCAGGCTCAGTTCTCCTGCCATACAAACGTTTTCCACACATTCTTTTTCTAAATACCCAAAGGCACATAAAAGTGCCGCTGCAATGGGCAGGTCAAACCCTGTCCCCTCTTTGCGGATATCTGCCTGGGAAAGATTGACGGTGATCCTTTTTGCCGGAAATTGAAATCCTGTATTTTTAAGAGCCGTTCTCACTCTATCCTGAGCCTCTTTTACCCTGGCTGACAGATAACCCACCATGGAAAACATGGGCAATCCATTACTTACGTCTGCTTCTATCTGTATGGGGATACAGGACACCCCGACTACTGTTGCTGACAAAACACTACTAAACACATTTTCTCCTTTCTGGGCTTATACATATTCTACCCCTGTCACTTTTTCTGCGTTTTTGTCATCTTTTGTACTCATTTTGGAATGTTTGGCGGAACCGCCGGAAATCTTAGATATTAGATGTACTTACTTTATCACAAATCTGGATATTTTTCAATGGAAAAGCACTAATTCGTCTTCTCTCACATACTATAGAATTAAATTCCTCTGAGGTAAGCTTGTGTGAAAACATTTCAAAAGCCCCTGACACCGGAAGAAGAGAGCCGCTATCTTCAGGAATACAAGAAGGGCAGCCCGGAAGCAAAGGACATCCTGATTGAACGGAATCTACGTCTGGTTGCACATATTGTAAAAAAGTATCAGGGAGCCCCGGAAGAACTGGATGACTTAATCTCCATTGGCACCATTGGACTTATTAAGGCTGTTCAGACTTTTGATGCAAACAAAGCAAACAGGCTTTCCACTTATGCAGCCAGATGTATTGATAATCCTATCCTATCACAAAAGAGTTTTTATAATTATTATATATAGAAGAAACGGATTTCCTTTCCAGTTGTTGTATCTGCTGCAAAAAATTTTGTGTGCCTGCCACTTTCAAAATAGATTGTTTTAGTGTAAACTACTATCACACAAAGGTCAATAAAATTGCAGAGAAAGGAAATTGTAAAACATGATCAACAGCGAAAATATATTAAACAGCTGTCAGTTAGAAACCGAAATCAAACATTTTGTGCATGATTTTTGTCTTGATAAACACGATATCCATACACAGCAGGTTATATGGGAAGCACCAGAAGGACAGATGGATAAAGTCAAAGCACTGAAGATTTCTAAAGATGGAAGACCTGCAAAAGATGTGGTAGAAGAAATGATGAAAGAAATATACCAATACCGTGGTGATTCCAATCACCCAAGGTTTTTCGGATTTGTTCCGGGCCCCGCCTCCTCCATCTCCTGGCTGGGAGATATTATGACTTCTGCCTATAATATCCATGCCGGAGGAAGCAAGCTTGCCCCTATGGTAAACTGCATTGAACAAAAGTTATTAAAATGGTTCTGTGAACAGGCCGGCTTTGGAAAAAAATCAGGAGGGGTGTTTGTAAGTGGCGGCTCCATGGCAAATATTACTGCTCTTACCGCTGCCCGGGACTATAAATTAAATGATGAAACACTTTCTCTTGGAGTCGCTTATATCTCTGACCAGACACATAGTTCTGTGGCAAAGGGCCTGAGAATCATCGGAATCCCAAATACACGCATCAGAAAAATACCTTCAAAAGCAGACTTCACAATCAACACAGAACTGCTGGAACAGCAAATCATCCAGGATAAACAGGATGGTCTCATCCCCTTTGTTATTATTGGAACTGCCGGAACCACCAACACAGGAAGCATCGACCCATTAAAGGAGTTATCAGTAATTGCTAAAAAATACCAACTTTGGTTTCATATTGATGGTGCCTATGGTGCATCTGTCCTGCTCAGCCCAAAATATAAACATCTTCTGGATGGTACAGAACTGGCAGACAGTATTAGCTGGGATGCCCACAAATGGCTGTTTCAGACATATGGATGTGCTATGGTTCTTGTCAAAGATGTTCAGCATCTATTCCATAGCTTCCATGTAAATCCAGAGTATTTAAAGGATGTAGAAGGCGATTTAGAACATATCAATACCTGGGATATCGGTATGGAGCTTACCCGTCCTGCACGAGGATTAAAGCTCTGGCTGACCTTGCAGATTCTTGGAACAGACCTGATTGGAAGTGCCATTGAACACGGTTTCCAATTAGCCGACTGGGCAGAAGAAGCATTGACGGAACTCCCTGACTGGGAAATTGTATCACCTTCTAAACTTGCCATGGTCAATTTCCGCTATGCCCCAAAGGGACTGACCAAAGAACAAACAGACCTTCTTAATGAAGAAATTTCAAAAAAGATTCTGGAAAATGGATATGCAGCCGTGTTTACAACCGTTCTTCATGGACAAACGGTTCTGAGAATCTGTGCTTTACATCCAGAAACAGAAAAAGAAGATATGTACGAAACCATCCATTTGCTTGATTCTTACGGAAAAGAACTACTTGAGAACTTCCAGGCTTAAATTTTCTCTTAACTTTATAAAATTTTTCATCTTTAGGGAGTTTGTTACCTGTTTTCTTTGCTGGATGCAAAGTCAATAATTGCATCCAGCAACTGTACTTTCTGTTCCGAAGGACAATTTAATTTCTTGATATATTGCCTGACCATATCTGCGTGAACACCGGCAACACGTTCTGCCAATTCACGCTGGCCTTCTATGGTTTTTGGATAATGGATAATCACATTGATTGGAGCACTCTTTCTTGCGATACCACACACCCCCTTGGTATTTCAGTCTATGAGCGAAAAGTTGTCCGTTATTCCCAAGAGGAACTTGCTACTTTCATGCTTCTAAACATCCTGGTTTTTATTATAATATTCTAAGGGGGATGTAAAATGAAGAAAAAGGAAGATGTCATAGCAATTTATTCAAGAAAATCAAAATATACAGGAAAAGGCGAAAGTATAGGCAATCAGGTAGAACTCTGTAAGGAATATATTCGTGTACATTACGGAGATGCTGCTGTAGAAAACAGTGTTATTTATGAAGATGAGGGTTTCTCTGGTGGAAATCTAAACCGCCCGGATTTCAAGAAAATGATGGATGCCGCCAGAAAGCAATCCTTCAAAGCAATCATTGTTTACCGTCTTGACCGTATCAGCCGGAATATCAGTGACTTTTCCGGTTTGATTGAAGAACTGGCTTATCTTGATATTGCTTTCGTATCGATTAAGGAGCAGTTTGATACAAGCACTCCTATGGGGCGGGCTATGATGTATATTGCGTCTGTTTTTTCTCAGTTGGAGAGAGAAACGATTGCGGAACGTATCCGGGATAATATGCATGAACTGGCAAAAACAGGACGCTGGCTCGGAGGAACAACTCCTACCGGATATACTTCCGAAGCTGTTAAGAGCATCACAATTGACGGAAAATCTAAGAAAGCCTGCAAGTTAAAGCTGATTCCCAAAGAAGCTGATATTGTCAGAATGATTTATGATTTGTATGTTGAAACAGATTCCCTGACTTTGACTGAAGCTGCTTTGATTAAACAAGGAATCAAGACAAAGAACAACAATTACTTTTCTCGTTTTTCCATCAAAGCCATTTTGCAGAATCCTGTTTATATGATTGCAGATGAAAATGCCTATCATTTCTTTATCCAGAATAACACAGATCTGTTTTCTGAAAAAGCTGCTTTTGA
>USPF01000063.1 GCA_900556555.1 uncultured Blautia sp. | reverse complement strand
ATATAAGGAGGACAGGTATGTTAGACAATTTCAGAGAATGGCTCTCAGATAATCTGAGGTATATTCTTCTGGGTCTGGCAATTCTGATTGCTCTGGTTGTCCTGTTTTTGGGGATTAAAGCAATTACAGGGGGATTTTCTGATAAAAAAGAAAAGGAACCTTCCAAGAAAACAGAACAAGAGAAAGAGCCGGGAGAATCCGAAAAATCAGAAGAGGAAAAGTCTGAGGAAGACGATAATGCTCTTGCGAAGAATGCCCACCCTGAAGTAACGGCCTTGATAGAAGAATTCTATGTAGCATGGGGACAGAAAGATGTTTCTAAAATGAAAGAGCTGACAGATGCTTTTAGTAAGACAGATGAAACAAAAGTCACCAATGCGGATTATATTGAAGAGTACAGGAATGTAGAGGTGTACACAAAACCGGGACTGGATGAAAACACCTATGTGGTTTTTGCTTCTTATGACTTGAAATTCAAAGATGTAGAGACACCTGCACCGGGTCTTTCTGTAGTCTATGTCTATGCAGACGAAGAAGGAAAGTACAAGATTCACAATGATGACAGCGATGCTGATATCGAAGAATGCATTGAAAAGACCAGACAGGAAGCTGATGTGAAAGAGCTGATTTCAAAAGTGGAAACGGCTTTGAATGAAGCAATGGAAGGTGACGAATCTTTGAGAAAGTTTGAAGAAGAGTTAGGAAGTAAAGTAAATACTGCGGTTATGGCTGACAATGGAGACATGCTTACAACATCAGAAGTATGTAATATGCGTTCAGAAGCCAGCTCAGGTTCAGACATTATAGATACCCTTTCAAAAGGTGAACAAGTAAAAAAACTGGAGAATGCTGATGACAACTGGATTAAAGTAGAATACCAGGGTAAAGAAGGATATATTTTCAGTGATTTACTTCAGTAATGAAAAATAAAAGCTGCTGATTTGTTTGCGAAAAACAATCAGCAGCTTTTTGTGATTATGGTGTTTCTTGTTTTACAGCAGTGTTGTCAAGACTTCCGTCTTCCCGGAGAAAATAGGATTTTCCGTTCAAGGTAATCCAGCCGGTAGCCATGGTTCCGTCTTCATTGAAATAATATTGTTTATCTCCAATTTGTCTCCAGCCGGTCATAAGCTGGGCGTTTGCCAGATAGTATTTTTTGCCATCATTTTCTACCCATCCGTCTACCAATTTACCTTCGCCTGTGAGATAATACCATTTCCCGCTGTCCTGAAACAGCCCTGTTCTTGCACTTCCGTCAGAATTAATATAGTACCATTTATCATCCTGCTTCAGCCAGCCGGACTGGGCAAGAATGCCATCTTCTGTGATAAAATATTTTTTCCCGCTGACTGTGACCCAGCCTTTCTGTTCTTTTCCGTCAGAGCCTACGAAATGCTTCTGGCCGCCTTCGTCAATCCAGGCATTTTTCACCAGGGAACCATCTGTATTGGCATAGTAGCGATCTCCATTGCTGGAAATCCAGCCGGTGGCCATGAGGCCGTCTTCCCGGAAGAAATAGCTTTTTCCGTCAATATCCTTAAAACCAGTAGCTATAACACCGGATTCATCAAGATAATAGTATTTGCCATCCGTTTTAGCCCATCCGGGGGTCACTGTTCCGTCTGCACCAAACATATGCCGGACACCTTCAATTTCAACGATTCCGGTAGCCATTACCCCGGCATTATCAAAATAGTATTTTTTTCCATCCAGATCATTCCAGCCTGTTTTTGGGGAACCATCTTCATTTAGATAGTATTTTCCATTTTCATCTTCGAACCAGCCTGTGGTAGCAGTACCATCTGGATTGCGGTGGTAAAGCTGGCCTTTTTCCTGGAGCCAACCGGTTCTTACATAGCCCTTAGAGTTGAAATAATATGTGACACCATTGACTTCCTTGCTGGTGTCCTGGACATAAGTACCATCTGCACAGAGATAGCGGCGTCCGTTGGAATTGTAAATCCAATGTTCTTCTTTTTTTACATCCTGAACATTTTCCCGGGAAACCATATAATTCTTCGCAATCATAAATACATATTGGGGAGCAAACAAGAAAAATGCTCCAAGAAGCAGGATAAATGTCCATAAAAAGACGTTTTTTATAATATTTTTCATGATTTTTTCCTCTTTGGTTCATTATTCTAATAGAGTTTTTCTTATTATACCTTGAATACTATAAAAATAGCAAGCAGAGCAGAAGAGATTTTTTATATCCAACGAAGATAAAAACAAGAGTTGTAGGATTCCTAAGATATTGTTATAATTCTTAAATGAAGTATCATATTTTAGAGGAGAAATTTTATGCGTTTAAATAAATTTTTGAGTGAAGCAGGCGTGTGTTCCAGAAGAGAAGCAGACCGGCTTGTGGAGCAGGGGCATATCACAGTCGATGGGAAAACAGCGGTCTGTGGGATGCAGGTAGAAGAGACTTCCAGTGTTTGCCTGGATGGAAAGCCTGTGAAGCTTCAGGAAAAAAAGGTACTTCTTCTTTTTTATAAACCAAAAGGAATCGAATGTACGGCTGATATGAGAGTTAAAAAGAATGTGATTTCTTATATTAACTATCCCATTCGGGTATATTATGCAGGAAGGCTTGACAAAGATTCTGAGGGACTTCTTTTGCTGACAAACCGGGGTGAACTGGTGAATCAGATGATGAAAGCTGGAAACTTCCACGAAAAAGAATATCTTGTGACCGTAGACAAGCCTGTGACAGAGGAATTTCTTCAAGGTATGCGGGAAGGTGTTCCTATACTGGGAACCATTACCAGAAAATGCAGAGTCCAAAAGGATGGAGAATGCAGTTTCCGCATTGTTCTGACCCAGGGCCTGAACCGCCAGATCCGGAGGATGTGCAGTTATTTCGGGTATGAAGTGAAGAGTCTGAAACGTATCCGCATTATGAACCTTACACTGGGAAATCTGGCAGTGGGAGAATACAGGGAAGCTACTGATAAAGAACAGGAAGAGTTACAAAAACAGCTGGAAGCAGGAAAACGTGCACCTGTACAAGAGGTGTACCGTGGCGGAAAACCTGTAAAAAATCCGGGCAAATACAGAAATCCGGAGAAAAAGTATAAGAAAAACAGGAGGATTTAAACATACATGGATTCTATGAAGAGGATGAAGGAACTGATTCCTTTACTGACCCAGGCATCCCGGGCTTATTACCAGGAAGACAGGGAACTGATGAGTAACTATGAATATGACAAATTGTATGATGAACTGGTGAAGCTGGAAGCGGAGACAGGGATAACATTGGCAGGAAGTCCCACGACTATGGTTGGATATGAGGCTTTGGAAGAACTGCCAAAAGAAGCTCATGAAAAGCCCATGCTGTCGCTGGATAAGACGAAGGATGTGGAGACACTGAGGAGCTTTGTTGGTACACATAAGACTTTGCTTTCCTGGAAACTAGACGGGCTTACCATTGTGCTGACGTATCAAGACGGAAAGCTGGAAAAAGCAGTTACCAGAGGAAACGGAGTAATCGGGGAAGTTATTACCAACAATGCCAGGGTGTTTAAGAATATTCCTTTGCAGATCAGCCACAAAGGAAATCTGGTGCTGAGAGGAGAGGCGATTATCACATACTCTGATTTCGAGAAAATTAATTCCGAAATCGAAGATGTAGATGCAAAATATAAAAATCCGAGAAACCTTTGCAGCGGCTCTGTCCGGCAGCTAAATAACGAAATAACGGCAAAGAGAAATGTGCATTTTTATGCTTTTTCTCTGGTACAGGCAGAAGGTGTTGATTTTCAGAATTCTGTAGAGCAGCAGTTTTTGTGGCTGCAAAAACAAGGATTTGATGTGGTGGAATACCGGGCAGTGACACAAGATACCCTGGATGAGGCAATGCAGTATTTTGAGCATCAGGTTTCTGAAAACGATTTTCCATCAGATGGCCTGGTGGCCTTGTATGACGACATTGCTTATGGTGCTTCTTTGGGAAGTACAGCTAAATTTCCAAGAAATGCCTTTGCCTTTAAATGGAAAGATGAGATTAAAGAAACAACATTAAGAGAGATTGAGTGGAGTCCATCCAGAACAGGTCTTATTAATCCCGTAGCGATTTTTGACCCGGTAGAACTGGAAGGGACTACCGTGAGCAGAGCAAGTGTCCACAATGTGAGCATCTTAAAAGAACTACAGCTTGGAATCGGAGACAAGATTCAGGTCTATAAGGCGAATATGATCATTCCTCAGATTGCAGAAAACCTCACACGCAGCGGAAACCTGGAGATTCCTCATAGTTGTCCGGTTTGCCAGAAGGAAGCTAGGATTTTGAAAACAAATGAAGTGGAATCTCTGTACTGTATGAATCCGGATTGCCAGGCGAAGAAGATAAAATCTTTTACCTTATTCGTCAGCCGTGATGCCATGAATATTGATGGACTTTCAGAAGCTACGCTGGAGAAATTTATTCTCAAAGGATTTATAAAGGATTTTGGGGATGTTTTTGAGATTTCCCGCTATAAAGACCAGATTGTAGAGATGGAAGGATTTGGGGAGAAATCCTACGAAAATCTTGTTGCCAGTCTGGAAAATGCAAAACATACCACGCTTCCAAGAGTCCTTTACAGCCTGGGAATTGCCAATATTGGATTGGCAAATGCGAAAGTGATATGCAGAGAATTCGGATATGATGTGGAGAAGCTGATTCATGCAAGTGCAGAAGAAATCAATGCAATAGAAGGAATCGGGCCAGTAATTGCAAAGGCGTTTACCGATTATTTCAGCAATGAAGAAAACCTGAAGAATTTCCATCATTTGATGTCTCATTTGGAACTGGAAGAAGTGCAAAAAGAGGAGAATCAGACTTTTGCAGGCAAACAATTTGTTATTACAGGAAGTGTAGTACATTTTGCAAACCGCTCTCAGTTAAAGGAATTTATTGAGCAGAGGGGTGGGAAGGTGACAGGCAGCGTTACCTCAAAAACAGATTACCTGATTAATAATGACACTGCCTCTAATTCTTCTAAAAATAAAAAAGCAAAAGAATTAGGAATTCCCATCTTGTCAGAAGAAGATTTTTTAGAAAGGGCAGGTGAAATATAAACATTTGATGAACACAAGTGAAATGAAGAAAAAAGGAATCAAAGGTGTAAAAACAATTATTTTTGGAAGAACGTTAATGGTAGTTTTTGCATTTGTCATTCAGTTTTTGCTTTTGATTTCTATTTATATCTGGCTGAGGGATTACAGTTATATTTTTTATCTGGTATTTGTTCTTCTCAGTGTGACCGTGGTACTCCATTTGTTTAACAGCAGCGGCAGTCCGGAATTTAAACTGGTTTGGATGCTGCCACTGATTATTTTCCCGGTATTCGGGGCATTGTTTTATATTTATATTGGAACACAGCTTGGGACAAAGATGCTGTTTAGGCGGCTGGAATCCCTCTCTGTGTTTACCAGGAAATATGTACCTCAGAACGAGAAAGTAAAGGAAACATTAGAGGCCGTAAATCCTCAGATTGGACATTTTGCAGATTATATGGAAGAATATGGGAATGCACCTGTATATGACCATACCCAGGTGAAGTATTATTCCCTGGGAGATGATCAGTTTGAAGATATGCTGGAAGAACTGCGAAAAGCAGAAAAATTTATTTTTCTGGAATTCTTTATCGTGGAAGAAGGCGTTATGTGGAACAGCATTCTTGATATTTTGAAGGAAAAGGCAAAAAGTGGCGTGGAAGTCCGTGTGATGTATGATGGAATGTGTGTTCTTGCATTGTTGCCGTATTTCTATCCGAAGATGCTGGAAGCAGAGGGAATTAAGTGTAAGATGTTTGCACCTATCCGCCCTGTTTTTTCCACTTATTATAACAACAGAGACCACAGAAAAATCATGGTGATTGATGGAAAAGTGGCGTTCACCGGAGGTACAAACCTGGCAGACGAATATATTAACCAGAAGGTACGTTTCGGGCATTGGAAAGATACGGCAGTGAGACTGACCGGGAAAGCTGTGGAACGGTTCACTTATATGTTCCTGGAAATGTGGGATGTCACAGAAACAGAAGAGGAAAACTACGAAAACTATAAAACGCCGGAAGATTTTTCTGTAAACAATGATGGATTTATCATGCCATATGAGGTCAGTCCATACGGAAAAGAGAGAGTGGGAAAGAAGGTATATCTTGATATCCTCAACACAGCCCAGGAATATGTACATATCATGACACCGTATCTGATTTTGGATTATGAAATGATCATGGCACTTACCTATGCTGCAAAACGAGGAATCGATGTTTCTATCATTATGCCCCATATTCCAGATAAGAAGTATGCGTTTGCTGTAGCAAAAACGTACTATAATGAGCTTCTGGAAGCAGGTGTGAAGATTTATGAGTATGAACCAGGATTTGTTCATGCCAAAGTATTCGTTTCAGATAATGAAAAAGCAGTGGTAGGAACCATTAATCTGGATTACAGAAGCCTGTTCCATCATTTCGAATGTGCTGCATTTATGTATCAGAATTCCCAGATTGCTGCAATCGAGGAGGATTTTCAGGATACTTTGAAAAAATGTATCAAGGCTCAGGCTTCTGATTATAAGAAACAGCCGTTGTATATGCGTACCATGGGAACCATTCTCCGTATGTTTGCACCGCTGATGTAAGCAGAGACTGGAAAAGACAGAAAGGAAGGAATAGAAAATGCCGATTAAAATACAAAGTGACTTGCCAGTAAAAGAAATTTTAGAGAAAGAAAATATCTTTGTGATGGACGAGACGAGAGCCATTCATCAGGATATCCGCCCCATTCAGATTTTGATTCTGAATCTGATGCCTTTAAAAGAGGAGACAGAGCTACAGCTCCTTCGTTCCCTGTCAAACACACCATTGCAGGTGGATGTGTCCTTTATGATGGTGAGCACTCATGTATCCAAGAATACAGCTACCAGCCATTTAAACAAATTTTACCAGACCTTTGAGGAAGTAAAAACGCACAAGTTTGATGGAATGATCATAACAGGAGCACCAGTAGAACAGATGGAATTCGAAGAGGTGGATTACTGGGAAGAAATGAAAGAAATTATGGAGTGGAGTAAGCACAATGTGACCTCTACTATTTATCTGTGCTGGGCAGCTCAGGCTGGACTGTACTATCATTACGGTTTGCAGAAACATCAGATGGATCATAAAGTGTTTGGACTTTTTGCTCATAAGGTGCAGAACCGGAAGATTCCTCTGGTACGTGGATTTGATGATGTGTTTCTGGCACCGCATTCCCGTCACACAGAGGTTCGTGCAGAAGATATTCATAATTGTCAGGAGCTTACGGTGCTGGCAGAATCCGAAGAAGCAGGGGTATTTCTGGCTATGGCAAAAGAGGGAAGACAGATTTTCGTCATGGGACATCCGGAATATGACCGGGTTACCTTGGATGGAGAGTATAAGAGGGATTTAGGAAAAGGTCTGCCCATTGATATGCCAAAGGGATATTATCCTGGGGATAATGTAGAGAATAAACCATTGCTATTGTGGAGATCTCATGCGAATAACCTGTACACCAACTGGCTGAATTATTATGTGTACCAGTGCACACCGTATGATTTAGACGGGACACCGTTTTAAGCGACTATTGAGGGTATATTGCCAAAGTGTGATATGCCCTTAATTTTTATAAAAATGGAGAATAAAGAAGATGAATGCATACAAATATATCAATTTAAGACAAAATCCTCAATTAAAAGACCTTGCCCCTAATGTTTGTGCAGTATATACAAAAGAAGAATACCGCTGCAAAGGAATTGCAGGGCATTTGCTTGACATGGTTGTGGAAGATATGAAATCAAAGGGAATCACACCCATCTATTTGATTACGGATCATACAAGCTTTTACGAAAGATATGGTTGGGAATTTTTGTGTATGGTTCAGGAAGAGGAACATTCTGATATGATCAGGATGTATGTGCACAGATAAATAAGTAATCTCAGAAACTTGACAAGTCAATTATTGCCTCGTATAATATAATTGACTTGTCAAGAATAGGAGGCATTATGGAAAATCGTATCTTGGGAAAAAGCGTTGCTATTCTTCACCGGAGAGAGCAGAAGTATATGACGAAGACCATGAAGGAGTATGGCATTGGCTATTCCAGTTATAATTTTTTGTTTTATTTATCCGCAAATCCAGGCAGCAGCCAGAAGGAAATGTGTGAAAATATGGCAGTGGATGAAGCACTTGCTGTAAGAACCATGAAAAAACTCCAGGAGCAGGGGTTTGTCGAGAGAAAGAAATCAGAAGCACACGGAAGGTCTTATGCCATTTATCTCACGGAGAAGGGAGAAGAGACTATACCAAAGATGCGAAAGGCACTGACAGTCTGGTGGTCACAGGTATTGTCGGTGTTATCGGAAGAAGAGCAGCAGCTCATGGTCATTGGATTGGAAAAAATGGCTTCCCATTCAGAAAAAGTACTTCATAATATTAAAACACAGCAGGAGGAAGTCCATGGAAGAGAAACAGAATAATCCCCTTGGTTCAGAACCCATAGGGACATTGATTGCCAGATTTGCTATTCCAAGTATTATTGCTATGCTGGTAAGTTCTTTGTATAACATTGTAGATCAGTTTTTTATAGGCAGAAGTGTCGGTATGCTGGGAAATGCAGCTACGAATGTGGCATTTCCACTTTCAATCACCTGTACAGCCATTTCCCTTTTGTGCGGAATCGGAGGAGCGGCAAATTTCAATCTTGCTATGGGGCGAAAAGAAAAGGAAAAGGCAGTTACATTTGCAGGTGGTTCTATTGGGATGATGCTGATACTGGGGGTATTACTCTGTGTCATATCACAGATTTTTTTGGAACCAATGATGAGAGCGTTTGGAGCCACAGAGAAAGTATTAGATTACTCTCTGGAATATACGGGAATTACAGCGCTTGGATTTCCTTTTTTGATTGTTACTACGGGAGGAAGCAATCTGATTCGTGCAGATGGAAGCCCCAAATTTTCCATGATGTGTACATTGGTGGGAGCTATTATCAACACGATTTTAGATCCACTGTTCATCTTTATATTTGATATGGGTATCGCAGGTGCAGCCTGGGCAACAATCATCGGACAAGTAGTGTCTGGCTTGATGGTGTTATGGTATTTGTCGAGATTTAAAACGGTTTATATTCCATTGAAGAGTCTGATTCCTTCCGGAACATCCTGGATTCCTATTATTTCGCTGGGGATTGCACCATTTTTTAATCAGATTGCAATGATGATTGTACAGATTGTTATGAACAATACGTTGACCTACTATGGGGCACAGTCTTCCTATGGAAGTGACATTCCATTAGCCTGTGCAGGCATTATCTCTAAGGTGGGAATGATCTTTTTTGCCATTGTGATTGGAATCTCTCAGGGGATTCAGCCGATTACCAGTTACAACTATGGGGCAGGAAAGTATGACCGTGTAAAAGATACCTATATGAAAGCAGTGGCAGCGGCTATTGGAATCTCTGTTGTGGCATTTTTATTGTTCCAATTGGTGCCAAGACAGATTATCAGTATTTTTGGTTCTGGAAGTGAAGAGTATTTTCTTTTTGCAGAGAAGTTTTTCAGGATTTATTTATTTTTTACATTTATAAATGGCATTCAGCCTATTACGGCCAATACGTTTACTTCCATCGGAAAAGCAGGAAAAGGTGTATTTTTATCCCTCACCAGACAGATTATCTTTTTGCTGCCATTATTGATCATATTGCCTTTGTTTATGGGAATTGAGGGCGTTATGTTCTCTGCTCCGATTGCAGACGGAGTTGCCGCTGTGCTTTGTGTTTTCTTTATTGTGAAAGAATTTAAGCATATGGGAACAAATAGTTAAAGAAGAAACCTGTGAATGAAATGGAAGCCTCCATTTTTTTGCAGGTTTGTTTAATGTTCCGATATTTTCATTGAGCAGAGTCCATGTTACAATATAGAAAAGCATATTTCCTTAAAAATATCTATATGCAAAGCTAATTTCGCTGTGCAAGTCTTATCACAATTCTATTTTCGGAAAATTCGTGCTTTCACCCAATTACAGGCAGGAGATTCCGAAAGCGAATCTCCAGAAAATAAAAAAGGAGGATTCGTATGAAAATGCGACGAGAAGCTGCAAAACAAGAGAGCGGGCAGTTGTTACAATGGTATCCTGCATTTTTCGCAGGACTTCAGATTGAATTTGGAAATGAAGCAAAATATCTGAGTTTTGAACAGGAACATCAGCTGGGAACAAAGCCTATGTCTATTGATGTTCTTGTAAAAAATGACAATGAGTATTCCAATGCAATAGTGCATGCTTTCCAGAAATTCAGAGCACCCTTTTCC
>USPF01000062.1 GCA_900556555.1 uncultured Blautia sp. | reverse complement strand
CTCCAAAGCAACAGATTTTTATATTTAATCTGTCTACTTTAGAGGTATCATATCACAGTGTGTCTTGACTGTATGACGGCTTTGATTCTAAATTTTATGATATCACTTTATCTTTCATATTGTCTGGTAAATCTGCTTCGTCTATGGAGATGCTGACTACAAAGGAAACATTATATTTCTCTCCCATAGTTTCCAAACGTCCTAAAACCTGGGAAATCTCATTTTCTTCTGCCCTTGAAATTTTAAGGAAACTATCCAGATACATTTTTTCCAAATCATTATCCTGTGAAACAACACCAGAAAGAAAACCTACAAATTCACTGCTGTTCTGGATATCATATTCAGACATGTCAATCAAACGTACCTTATTATTTAACTCAAACATATGTTTTCTGCTTTTATCCAAATATACCAGTGTACCATTGGCCTGTTTTACTTCTGCGTTTACTTTGTCTAAAAGTACCTTTGTTTTTCCTTCACCTTTTTTTCCTACAATTAACTGAACCATCGCAATTTCCTCCTTAGCCGCACGTAATATGTATTTTTACTAAAAACGTGGTTATCGTTGAATTAATTATAGTGCATAACATTCAAAAATACAACAGGAATTTAAAAAAAACTGGCAATTTTTAAGAATTTACTTTTTCAAGCATTTCCCATATCCTGGTATTCATGTTTTTTTCACTGTCTGCCCGGCATACGATCAGAACAAAAACATCCCCGTAATTATTCTGAACCAATAGAACCGTATGATTTTCGGATCGCGAAGCTTTAAATTTGCCTCCAAGGACAGTAACATCTTTCGGTATAGACAGGCTTCCTGTAACATAAGGATTGTCAGAATTCAACAACTGCTGTTTCAAATCCCCATTCTGCTTCGATGCATTCATAGTACAAACAGATAATCCCATTGTATTAATAAGTTCCGGATACTTAAGAAGATGATTTACCAGCAGATAGGTGTCATATACAGTGGTATATTGGTCTTCATCTTCCGCTCCTGTAATATTTGCAAACTGTGTATTGGTCATCCCAAGCTCATAAGCCTTCTGATTCATCTGCTCTACAAAAGATTCCCTATCTCCTGCAGCCGCCCTTGCAAGGGCATAACTGGCATCATCCGCTGAGGATACCAAAACAGCATTTAAAAGCTGTTGTACGGTAATCATGTTACCCGCTGAGAGGCCGCTGGATATGCCCCAGCTTTTTTGAACTATATCCTCAGCATCTACGGTGACTATCTCCTCTGAATCTAATTGTTCATAGGCAACCAATGCTGTCATAAGCCGGTTCAGTTCACCAAAAGACACCTTTTCGTGAAGATTCTGTGCATAAGGGATTTCTTTCTTTTCAATGTCAAAAAAGCCTGCTGCTTCTCCCTCCTGGCTCTCAATACCATCCATAGGAGTATTGCTGGCACCCACACAGAGCTCTCTGGCAATTCCCTTTTCCAGCAGTGAACTTTCCTTTGCCTCTGTACCAAAAATGCTCTGGCTTCTGTCATAAACAAATGGTTCTTTCAGCTTACCTGCATTCCTGAGCAGCAAGAGGCCAAGTACACCCGACAAGAGGAAAATTATGAGAAATAACAGCAAAAATACTGTTTTCCGAATCTTACGCAAGCGTATTTCACGCTGCTTTGCAGTTATTTTTTTATCTGTACATTTCACGCCAAGCCAGCTCTCCTCTTCCTAAAGAACGGATCATCATCTCAGCAGTCGCCAGATTCGTTGCCATAGGGATATTGTGTGTATCGCATAACATAAAAATACGCTTTACATCCGGATCATGCTTCTGAGGTGCAAGAGGCTCACGAAGATAAATAACCAAATCCATTTCATTCTGCTCGATCATAGCCCCAAGCTGCTGTTCACCACCTAAATGCCCTGCCAGGAACTTATGGACAGTAAGATTTGACGCTTCCTCAATCAGTCTTCCTGTAGTCCCGGTAGCATACAGTGTATTCTGAGACAAAATATTCCGGTAGGCAATGCAGAAATTCTGCATTAATTTTTTCTTTGAGTTGTGTGCGATTAATCCAATGTTCATGATGGTTCTACCTCCCTGTAAATTCTATATTTTTGTAATCCCACATTTAATACCAGGCCCATTCCGATATACAGGCTGACCATGGAGGTCAATCCATAACTGACAAAAGGCAGCGGTGTTCCCGTATTCGGAAAAATTTTGGTCACAACGGCAATGTTGATAAAACTCTGCACTCCCACAATGGCCGCTACCCCGCAGCAGATAAGCCTTCCTGAAAGGTCCTTGGCTCGTATGCCTGTTTTTATACATTCAAAAATAATCAGAAGAAGCAGCAATAAAATAGCCGTACACCCTATAAATCCAAGCTCTTCACCAGCCACAGAAAAAATAAAGTCTGTCTGGTTCTCTGAAACAAAGTTGCCTTTATTTGCAGAAGCAACTTCATTATTATTCAGTCCTTTTCCTGTAAGCTGTCCGGACCCTATGGCAGTCACAGAATTTTCCTGCTGGAGCACTGCATCTGAATACTCGTCATCCTCTGAATTTAAGAAAGCCATAATACGGTCTCTCTGATAGGATTTTATCAATTTCTGATCCGGCTGTACTACAATGAATAAAAAGATCACTGCCAGGGGAACTGCGATCAGCAAAGCCCCTCCGATTATTTTATAGCTTAACCCTGCAACATAAAGCAGGATACAAAAAAGTATAGCAATTGTAATGGTATTTTTCAAGTCCGGCTGAATCAAAATCAGCACCAGGGGGAGTGCGATTAAAATTGCTGATTTCACCAAGGTATGCAGTGTATTTAAGTCTTCTTCATGATCCATGAAAAATTTTGCAAAAAACAAAATAATGACAATTTTTGCCAGCTCTGTGGGCTGGAACTGAATTCCTGCAATATTAATCCAGCGCTGGGCACCATTTGCATCTTTACCAAATAAGATAACAAAAAGCAGCAGTGCCAGATTACCCGCATACATAATCCAGTTAAAATTTAAAATCCAGCTAAAGTCCATCAATGATACGATTACCATGGCCAAAACTCCCAGAATCATACCTGCAAGCTGCCGGTTCCTAAGTGCCGGTTCTGCACTTCCCACCAGAAGCACGCCAAGGAAAGTCAGTACCAGCAAGGCAAAGATCAATCTGAAATTATAATCCCGTAATTTATACTGTCTAATCATAAAAACACCTTTTTCTTATGGTTCTTAATGGTTTCTGTCTTATCTCCAGAAGGATATTCCCGGAGATGATTTCTCTATCCCTGTCTGCAAAGGAATCTTTGCTGTGAAGGTTGCTGTATCTTTTAAATAACGGATTTCAACACTATGTTCCCGCACAGCAAAATATTTATTTACCGCCCGGATCATATCATTCTGCAGCATGGTCATCATTTGTGGGGTACAGTCCAGCCGCTCAGAAGTAAGCAGCAGCTTCAGACGGTCTTTTGCAACATGACCGGATCGTCTGCCTGGAAATCTCATAAATCCAGTAACCTCCTTCTCTATTTTCGGAACATCTTTGTAAACCGTTTAAAAACACCCTTTTTTTCTTGAAAATCCATAAGTGGGACTTCTTCTCCTGTAATCCTGCGGCAGATATTTTCCAGAGCTTTTCCTGAAAGAGAATCTTTTCCGCATAAAGGTTCTCCCTGATTAGTAGCAATCACTACCGCCTCATCATCTGGTACCGCCCCCAGCAGATCTACTGCCAAGATTTCTGTTACATCTTCTACAGACATCATTTCACCACGCCTTACCATATCCATACGGAGCCGGTTGATAATCAATTCAATTCTTGGCATTTCATGTGCCTGCAAGAGACCAATAATACGGTCTGCATCACGGATAGCTGACACTTCCGGTGTTGTCACTACAATGGCTCTTCCCGCACCTGCAATGGCATTTTTAAATCCCTGTTCAATGCCAGCCGGACAGTCCAGAATAATATAATCAAATTCTTCTGAAAGAGCCTCAGTAAGTTTCACCATCTGCTCTGGTGTAATAGCTGTCTTGTCTTTTGTCTGGGCAGATGGAAGTAAAAACAGGTTGTCGCACTGTTTATCCCGAATCAGCGCCTGTTTCATCCTGCAACTTCCTTCAATCACATCAATCAGGTTATAAACAATCCTGTTCTCAAGTCCCAGTACAACATCAAGATTCCGTAAGCCGATATCCGTATCGACCACTACCACCTTTTTGTTCAACTTAGCAAGACCAAGACCAATGTTGGCTGTTACCGTTGTTTTTCCAACACCGCCTTTACCTGATGTTACAACAATAATTTCACTCATACCAGATCCTCCTGATTTTCTATTTTATACTCCTGTGTACTTTATTTAATCGGTACGTGTATTGGATAAATCTGTTGATGTTGCCGCTCCGGTAACGATTTCTGATTCATCTGCAAGCTTGTACTTATAACGGAGGATATCTTTTGCTACTTCTACTGCATTGGAAGATGCATATCCATTACCAATGCGGACTGCCACGCCGATTTCAGGCTCTTCATATGGTGCAAAGCCTACAAAAAGAGCATGGGAGGGCCGGCTCATATCTTCCTGAGCTGTACCGGTTTTTCCTGCAACTGTAACCCCCAGGTTACTGAGGTACACATTGTTTTTTGCCACGCCACGCATTCCCTGATGTACCAGGTCCCAGGTGTGGTCAGAAACATCCATGTCGCCGTTTACAGTCGGAGAGTAATCTTCTATGATTTCTCCATTGGAATCCGTTACTTTATCAAGAAGGGACAGCTCATAGCTGGTTCCCCGGCTCGCAATAGCAGTCACATATCTGGCTAACTGTGACGTCGTCATATTATGGTTACCCTGTCCGAAAGCACTGCGGATTGCATCTGTATCAGAAAATTTTGGTGCTTCTTCAAACAGCTCCAATCCTGATTTTTCGGTAAGTCCAAACATATCTGCATATTTTTCCAATTTCTGCAGTCCGAGTTCATTCGAAAATTTTCCATCCGCATCTGTACCGAGATCATAGGCAACCTGTCCCATAAATACGTTACAGGAATTTGTAATTCCAGATACCACATTCATGTAGCCATGTCCTGAACGGAGCCAGCAGTTTGGCCCATCAGGAATTTTATCAAATTTTCCTCCACACAATACGGTATAGCCGTCTGTGACAATTCCTTCCTCCATTCCGGCTACTGCTGTAACCACCTTAAAGGTAGAACCAGGAGCCGTTAATTGTTGTGTGGCTTTGTTATAAAATGGCCTGGATAAATCCTGATTCAACTTTGCAAAATAATCCGTATCCATGTTATTAGCAAGACGGTTATTATCATATCCCGGATAGGTTACGCAGGCTAGTGTCTCTCCTGTATTGACATCCGTGATAACAACAGACCCTGAGCAGGGATCCAGTGCAAGCTGAGCCGGTGTGATCTCAAGATTGCTTATTTTCTGTATCATAAAATCATAAGCACGTTTTGTTCCAGATTCCAGCCCCTTATAAGCAGCTTCGTCTGGTTCCAGCACACCCTGGTCATATAACAGCATACAAAGCTGTGCACCTGATATGGTATCTTCATGAAGCATGTATTTATACAAAAGCTTTGAAAATCCTTTATCATCATTTAAAGCTTCTGTCAGATAATCCGCCAAGGCTTCATACACTTCTGTTGTATCCAGATAATCGCCCTTTGCTGAAAATCTCGAAATATCAATCCAGTTTTTTCCTGCCGCATAAGTGAGGAAATCCTTTAGACTGATGGTCTCTTCTTTTGTCCATGCCACATACGTAGGATCTGTGGAATCAATCTGGTCTGAAGAAAGGATTCCTGTTTTTGTAATCAGGAAATTATTCACCAGGTAACTTTGATACTCCTGCATTTCCTTAGGCAAATCTTTATATACAGCCGGATTTTCTTTTGTCAGCTCTTCTTTTAGCTGTGCAAAAACTTCACTCTGTTTCTGCTGGAAAAGACTGTACACCTGTTTTTCCAATTCTGTAGCATCTTCTGCCTTGAAATGATTAATGTCCAGAACATTATTTTCAATCAGTGCATTATATACATCGTAGATTGGTGTTCTGATATTTGCAGTATCTGCTGTTCCTGTTTCTAATCCTTCCAGCTTAAATTCCTTTGCATTAATAATCGTTGCAGATAAGATACCGGCTATTTTCTGTTCCAGAATATCATAACAGATTCTCTGCAGATCAGAATCAATGGTCAGATACACATCATTTCCGGAAGACGGTTCCACTCTTGATTTGTCATTAATACCAAGCACCTTTCCCATGGTATCTACAAACACCGTTTCAGATCCATTCTTTCCCTGAAGCTGTGTTTCCATCTTCTGCTCAATGCCAGACTTACCAATGATGGCATCTGTGGAATACTTCCCTCCCTGTTTACGGAGCTCCTCCAGCTCCTGGGCATCTGCCTTTCCTGTATAACCAATAAGCGGGGCCATGCTTTCAGCATCTTTGTACACACGGATAGAATCTTCCGTAATATCCACACCCTGCAATTCATCTTTGCGTTCCATAACTTCCGCCACAGTCACCTCGCTGACATTCGTCGCAATTGTGACAGGCACATATTTTTTAAATCCATTGGTAGACAAAATATAACGGATCTTTACAATTTCCAGCGTTTCTTCCGGTGTAAAAGATTCCGGAAGCCCATATGTATTTAATTCCTCTTTTGTATAAGGTTTTTTACTGTCTACCAGTGCAAAACGCTTCTCACTGCACAAATATTCCATATCTTCTTTGGCAGACGCTTTCAATTTCTCTTCATCCAGCTTATCAATATAAGCCTCTCCGTAAATATCAGCCTTAAATCTGTCCAAAGTAAAACCTTCTGCATCAAACCCATAGGTTCCATCCTCTTGCAGAACAATATGGAAGGTAATATCTGTATTCTCCTGATTTTTTTTCAGGATATTTAAAAGCTCATAGGCTATATGATTCAAGGTAAGATTTTTTTCTCTGGTAGAATCATAGGTTCCATTATCTTCCAATATAATGGAATAAGAAAGCTGGTTGTATGCCAGCGGTTTCCCGTTTCTATCCAGAATATTTCCTCTGGTTCCTTTTATGGTGCGCTCCTTTGTGATATTTAATTCAAAGTTATCTGCATACTCTTTCCCGTGAATAATCTGAAGAGAAAACAGCCTCTGAATCAGTACCGCAAACATTGCACAAAATACAAGCACAAGAACCGTAGTTCTTTTTAATCTGATTTTTTTTAGTAACTTTTTTATTTTCTTAACCAAATGGAATCTCTCTCTTTCATTTCCAGCTCTGTCAATTTCTGGTTGAGCAAAAATAATAGTTTATACAATACAACCGTAACCAGCACAGTATAAATCATTTCCGGGATAATAATTCTTCCAAAATAATAGAAAAAATGAATCCTGCCGCGCATCAGAAACTGAAATCCGTAAACCATAATGCCGTACAGCAAATCACCTACTGCTACAATCATCAGAGGCACACGGATTTCTTCTCCATAGAAAACTTTACAGCAGCATCCTGCGATGTAGCCAATGCACAGATATATCAAAGCGTAAAATCCAAGAAGATATCCGTAAAAAATATCCATCAGAATCCCGCAAAAAAAACCAATCCATAACCCTGACTTTTTCCCCCGCATAAATCCAAGGGAAACTGTGAGAATCAGCATCAGATTCGGTACAATAGCCCCAATAGAGATATATTGGAATACAGTGCTCTGAAGTATAAAGCAGACCAGAATCATAACCCCTACGGCAGCCCTGTATTTTAGTTTCATTCAGAATCCCCTTTCTGCTGTTTGAGCTCTTTGATAACCAAAACCTCACTTAAATGTTCAAAATCAACAACCGGTGTCAAGGTTCCCGTCTTTGTAAGATTATTAGGATCCTCTTTGATCTCACTGACATATCCAATCAGAATACCCGGCAAAAATTTTTCACTCACATCAGAGGTGACTATTTTTTCACCCTCCTGGATTTTGTCATCTTCATCCTTCAGATGAATAAACTGCAGCTTGCCTTCATCAATAAGCCTGAGGTCACCGGCAACAATACATCTGTCCGAGGTACTCATGGTCATAGAACTTACATTACTGGAATCATCAATAATAGAACGCACAGTTGCCCAGTTGCTTCCTGCCTCCGTAACAATTCCAACCAGTCCGCTTCCTGCAATTACATTACAATCCTTCTGTACCCCATCTTTTGTACCCTTATTAATCGTAAAGTTCGCAAACCAGTTTCCAGTATCCATAGAAATCACATTTGCGGCTACTTTATCATACTGGCTATAGTCCTGATCCAGTTTATATAGCTTCTGAAGACGTTCCAGTTCACTGATACTCTGAGTAAGACGGCTGTTTTCAGAAGTCAGCTCATCCACCTTTTTCTGAAGTTTTTTATTTTCTTTTACTAATGCCTGTTTATTCTGAATCCCCGCAGTGGCTCCATCTAAAGCAGTTCCAATGGCATTGATTCCCTTCTGGAAAGGAACAATCACATAGCCCGCTGCATTTCTCACAACACCTACAGGAAATTTAACAGCTGCTGCAAAGAGCATCAAACTGATACAGACTACAATCATAGCAGCAAAAACATGTTTGCTCTTTAAGTTCCAATTATGCTTTTTTTTCATTCCTAAAACCTCAGCTTTTCTTGTTGCTTATTGCCAAAGCGGCAATTATTTTACCCATTTATGCAGGGTACGGTTTCCAATAATTTCTTTTAACCCACAGACAGTACATAATTCATAACGGCTTGACAGCCTGACTTTCTGCCCTGTCTCCTGGCTGATGAACCAGTCTATATCCGGTATCCTGGTGGTGCCTCCTGCCAGAAAAATACCCTGATCCGCAATATTCTGCATAATCTGTGGTGGTGTTCTCTCCAAAAAGAACCTGATTTCTTCGCAGATCATACGGACAAGTGGCACTATGGTTTCGTGTACCATATCCGAAGGAATGATTCCTTCTCTTGGCAGGCCGCTTAAACTGTCAACCCCCACTGCCTTTCTTGCTTCCCGGATATCTTCTTTTAAATAAGCCAGAGAAAATTTCAACCTTCTGGCAGTCCTGTTTCCTATGTGAAGATTGTACTGCTTGCGAACTTCGTTGACAATTGCCTCATTGAGCTGTTTGCCTCCGATTCGCAAAGTCTTGCTGAGCACCACTCTCCCCTGTTCAACCACAGAGATTTCTGTGCTCTGGGCACCGATATTTACAATCATGCTTCCTTTTGTATGATTTATGGGAATACCAAGAGCCACCGCATCAGCGATGGTCTTGTTTACCATATATATCTTATTTTTCCTGTTGGAATTTCCAATGGTATAGTAGGCTCTTTGCTCAATCTCAGATAAATCCGAGGGTACTGCCAAATATAGATCATTGCCAAACCGGCCATCTCCACCTAATTTTTCCAGCAGAGCCTGCAAAACCATCTCTGTATGAGTAATGTCCGCAATCTTACCATAAGCCATAGGTGAGATCACAGACACATTGGATGGATTTTTTTCGTACATTCCATATGCATCATTCCCTACAGCCAGAACCTGGTTCTGATTCCTGATTGCAATCATATTTTTTTCTGAAATAATGGTATCCTGCTCCTGTGAATAGATTTTCACAGTACTTGTACCAAGATCGACTCCAAAAGTCTTGTGAAATGGCATGTGAGTGTTCCCCTTATCTTTTATAACGTTTCAAAAATCCCCTGCTGGCGGAAACTCAGATATTTGCAGTCTCCGATAATAATATGATCCAGAAGAGGAACTCCCAGTATTTCCCCGGCACATTTCACACGCCTGGTCACATCAAGATCCGCCTGGCTTGGAGACGGGTCCCCGCTGGGATGATTATGTATCAAAATAATTCCTACTGCATGATAAGAAAGTGCAGTAAGAAAAATTTCTCTTGGATTTACCAGTGAACTGTTTACGGTTCCCTTAAAAATCATCTCCTCCCCAAGAAGATGATTTTTGGTATCCAGCATCATACAAAAAAGCTGCTCCTGTTCTTCGTGGCGAAGCTGCTCCATATAATAATCCGCAATCGTCTGTGGATGCTTCAGCGACAGGCCCTTACTGGCACTTCTTCTGGCAATCCGTTTGGACAGCTCCCCGATACACTTGATCTGTACAGCCTTTACTTTTCCAATCCCTTTCACTGACTGAAGCTGTGTCATGCTTACCTGATGAAGCCCCAGTAATCCTTCCTTATCCCTGGAAAGATTTAAAACTTCTTCCGCCATGGATACAGAAGTGCTTCCTCTTGTACCCGTTCTCAGCAAAACAGCCAGCAGTTCTGGATCAGTCAGTGCCTGTGCCCCCAGACGGACACATTTTTCATATGGCCGGTCCTGTTCCGGAAGTTCTTTCATTGTCTTACAACTTATCATAAATCAAATGCTCTCTTCAGCATTTTTACGGCTTTCGCAAGATTTATTGCGAACTACCTGATAAGAGCGGTCTGGAATGCTCTCACCACCTTTG